>DASUIB010000001.1:0-33546 GCA_036273235.1 Sphingomicrobium sp.
TGGCCCCGGTCCGCGAACTCCCATACGGGCCAGCAGCCATGTGCTGCAGCAAAGGCCGGACAGATGGCAGCATCCGACTACGCACCAACCCCTCACAAACCGCTTGCACCTTCAGGGGCGTCCACAGATGGAAAGCGGACAGTCCGGACCCATTTCGGACAGCCGATTGCGGACCGTCTATCGATGGTGTGCTCGAACGACTGCTGAGCGGGCTCGATTCGCTGCCGGATCGGTGGCCAGTCGCCGTCGCGAGCGAAAGACGCAGGCCCCCACCCCAACGCCTCCCCTGAAGGGGAGGGGAAGACCATGCGCCGACTTGGGTGGAACTTAGTCAGGCAGTTCTGTCCGTTTTCAATTCGAAAGCGACATCAGGAGGTGTCGCCGCCCGTGCCGCAATCCTCGCGAATGTAACTTTCTGCCGTGAGCGGGCTATCTATCGGCAATGGCAAGCGCGGAAGCCGAATTTGAGCGTCTCTACGTCCAACACGCTCCCGCGGTGCGCCGACTGATACGTTTTCTTGGAGCTGACGCGGACCTGGCCGATGATATCGTTGCAGAAACTTTCGCGCGAGTGTGGGCCGCGCCTGGTCCCATCCGGCAGGGTTCGATCCGAGCGTACCTGTTTACGATCGCTCGAAACCTGCATCGCAGGGCCGCAAGACGCGCTCGAAGCCACGACATGCTGTCGGAGGACTTCGCCGACAGTGCGGTCACTGCCGAGCAATCGGCGGAAGCGCGTTCCGACCTCGCAGCCGTGCTCAGCGCCATGAATTTGCTTCCGCCCGATGACCGGGCTGCACTGCTGATGAGAGCCGCGGAGCGAATGCCTTACGACGAGATTGCACGGGCTCTCGGCCTGACCGTCTCCAATGCGAAGGTCCGAGTGCATCGCGCTCGCCTCAAGTTGGCGGCTTCACTCGAAAAACCAGACGAAAAGGGAGGGAAAAAGAGATGAGGATATCACGGACGTTCATCCGGCTCGGCGCCGCGTTCATTCTGGCTGCAGCCGGAACCGCTGCGCCCGCCGAACCTGCATTGTGGAAGGTCAAAGGCGCGCACGCGACTGTTTACCTGTTTGGGACAATCCATACGCTACACGCCGATACGAAGTGGCATTCTCCCAAGATCGACCGGGCCTTTGGCTCGGCCGGGACACTCTATGAGGAGGTGGAGAACGTCGACGACCCGTCGGTATTGCAGCCGCTAATCGCAAAATACGGTCTCGACCCCGCCCATCCTCTCTCCGGCCATCTCGATGATTCCGGCAAGAGTAAACTGTCCGCCGTCGCGGCCAAGCTTGGGGCACCGGAAGATCAGCTCGAGAAGCTGCGGCCCTGGTTTGCTGCAACTCAGCTTTCCATATTGCCGCTCATTCGCGCTGGTTACGATCCCAAAGCAGGCGTCGACGTGCGCCTCAGATCGATGGCGGTGGCGCAAGGCAAGAAGGTCAGGGGATTCGAAACCCTGCAACAGGAAATGCAGATACTTTCCGGCCTGCCAGAACCTCTACAAGTTCAATTCCTGCTTTCGACACTCGATGACGCAGACAAAGGTGCGGCCCTGTTTGACGACGTGGTCGCCGCCTGGAGCAAGGGCGACGTGACACAGCTGCAGACGCTGCTGAACAAGAGCACCAAGCTCAAATATGCCGAGATCTATCAGAAGCTCTTCGTTGAGCGGAATCGCGCGTTCGCGAAAGACATTGCGGCGCTCCTGAAGGGCAGGGGCACCTCATTCGTCGCAATCGGGGCCGGTCATCTGGCCGGACCCGACAGTGTCCAGAAACAGCTGGCGCACGCCGGCTACACGATCGTGAGGGAATAGGAGCGAATGATGATGCCATCACAAAAAGACGCGACCGGCAAGTCGATGCTCGTCACGGAGAATGTCGTCCGGGATTTGGTGCCGCTCTACTTCGACGGAGAGGCAAGCGCTGACAGCCGCGCCCTCGTGGAGAAATGGTTCGCGAGCGATCCCGACTTCGCCCGATCGGCGCGAAAGCAGTCCGACGCAATGGGCAGCCTGGCGAGTGTCGACGCGGGCGCGGTCAGCGAGGAATCGGTCCGGAAGGCTCTTCAACGTGCTCGTAAGATCATTCTGGTTCGCGAAGTGTCCCTGGGCCTTGCCGGCGCTCTGTCGCTTTTCTTCATTGCAGTGGCGGCTTTCCTGGCTCTTTCACCCGGCGGGAAAAGCCATGAGGCGAGCCACGGGACCATAGCACTGGTCATCTGTTTCCTTCTGGCAGCGGCGAACTGGGCAATTTATTTCAACATCCGACGGCAAACCGTGGCCGGTCTTCCCTGACCCAAGGCGTGGTGCCGGAGGACCGCGATGTCTTCTCGGCCCGCGCGACCGCGAACGACGCCGTGATGCAGCCCGAGGCGCGCCAGGCGTGGCAGCGGATCCTTCACCAGGGCTGGACCGACGCGCTGCGCGCGCTGCACCCCAATGAGGACAAGCTCTACACCTTCTGGGATTACACCGCCGGCTGCTGGCAGCGCGACCTCGGGTTCAGGCTGGATCATTTGCTCTGCTCGCCCGGGGCGGCGGACCGGCTTACCGGCGCGGGCGTGGATAAATGGGCGCGGGGCGAGGAGAAGGCGTCGGACCACGCGCCGACCTGGGTGGAGCTAGCTTCCTGAGCTCCTTCCTGCGAGCGCAGCTCGTGGAGGGGTCCACCACGGCGCTCAAACTGTCGCTCGACGATCCCCCTCCCCGCCGCTTTGCGACAGAGAGGGGCTCAGGTCTTACCAGAACCGGTAATGCACGACCTGCAGGACGCGGCCGGTGCGGATGTTCACCAGCAGCAGGTCGTCGCCGTAGCGGATCCAGCGGAGCCAGCGATTGCGCGGCGCCTGAAGGTGATAAAGGCCATAGTCGGAAATATAATAGCGCGGGCTGAAGAAGGCCGACTGAAGCTGATAGCCGACGCTGACCGGCCGATAGGTCCAGTTCCGCACCGGCGCGACATAGGCCGAGCGTACGCGCCGCTCTGATCTCACGACCTGGCGGTTCGATTGCAGCGCCCGCCGGTTGGCGTGAGCGACGCGCTGGTCGGCGCGCGCCACGCGGCGCTCGCTCCGCACGGCCTGCCGGTTGGCTTGCACGGTGCGGCGGTCGCTCCGCACGGCCCGGCGGTTCGCCTGCACGGTGCGGTGGTCCTGACGGACTTCGGTGCGGTCGCGCTGATCGCGATCGTGTCGCTGGGCGATCGCGGTGCCGGGGACGATCATCGCCGCCGTTGCCGCCAACAGAATCAACTTTTTCATTCGAATCTCCGTGGGAGGTGCTTGCCCGGTTCAAGCGTTTCGCAGCCACAATGTTCCGCCGCTCGCCTCATCGTGGGGCCGTAGGACCGCCGCTGCTAATGTCCGCAATGGATGGAAAGCGGACACTGGCCGCTCCCCCCGCGCAGGCGCGCGTCTTATCTGCGCATCGGCTAAATCGCCCGGGGCTTTAGATCGCCGAACCCCACCAGCAGGCGGCGACGCTCGTCCCATAGCGCCAGCCGCCAGCACCCCAGGCTCTGTCGCAAAGTGATGACCTTGGCGAGCCGATGCAGTTCGGGGCTGGCGTCCAGACATTCCTGAAGCCGATAATTGGGAACCCGGCTGCACAGATGGTGCACGTGGTGCAGCCCGATGTTGCCGGAAAACCACCGCAGTATCGGCGGAAGCTTGAAATAAGAGCTGCCGCCGAGGGCGGCCAAATGGAAGTTCCAGTCGCCGTCGCGCTCCCAATGGGTCCTGTCGAACTGGTGCTGGACGTAAAACAGCCAGTTGCCGATCCAGGAGGCGATAATGATCACCGGGAGATAGGTCTCCACGACTGGAACGACGCCGAACGCAGCGCTGGAAAGACCGAATGCGATCAGGAGCGCGAGATCCAGCGAGAGGATGCTGCGGCGCGAGTCGGGGTCGTGGAACCCGTGCCCCACCGGCAATCGCTGAAGCAGGATGAAGTTGACCGGCGCACCCAGGCCAACCATCACGAACGGGTTGCGGTACAGCCGGTAAAAGAGCTTCCTAAGCGGCCCCGAGGCCGCATATTCCGCAACCGTCCAGGTTTCGACATCGCCACGCCCGCGGCGGTCGAGATTGCCCGTCGAAGCATGATGGATCGCATGACCCTGACTCCAGCTTGCGTAGGGAGTCAGGGTCAACACGGAAAGCGCGCGCCCGAGCAAGTCGTTCGCTGCTCGCGATTTCAAGAAGGAGCCGTGACCGCAGTCGTGCTGAATGATGAAAAGCCGCACGAGCAATCCGGCCGCCGGAACGGCCAGCAGCAGGGTCAGCCAATAAAGGTCATGCGACAGGGCGCCCATGGCCAGGAGCAAGGCCATGAACGCGGCGGCGGTCGTGATCAGCTGGAAGGCGCTTCGCTTGACATCGGCGCCATAAGCCTTGAACCGCCGTGACAATATCGGCCCGAGTGCCTCTGCCGTTGAAGGGACGCCGACGACGGCTTGCGCTTGCGGGGTCTCGCTCGGTGGCAAACTCAATCAACGCCTACTTTCGCCAATGATGCATTCGGCCGGTCCCGGCAGCGTTGCCGAGGCTAGCAGAAGCGCCAAGGTCCGCAATGGGTGGAGAGTGGGCGCGGTCTCCCTCGACGCTAGCGCCGGCGCGACAGCAGGATGAGGACGAGGCCGACGAACGCGAGGATCGCGCCGCGGGCGATCCACGGCCGCTGATCGATCATGAAGCTCGACGCCGGCCAATGGATGAGGCCGGCGCCCTGCCCGACCCACAGCAGCCCGACGAGCAGGCCCAGCACACCGAGGATGAGCAGAACGATTTTCATGACCCGGGCATGTGTGGATGACTTATCGACGCTCCGCAATGGGTAGTTTGCCGGTCGCATAAGCGGCATCGGCGCATCTCCAGATTGCGACCGACGGTCGTCTATGAACCCGATGGTGTAGGCGCTGACCGAGCTGGTGGTGAACTTGCCCCCCGAGCCGCGGGTGCGGATGTTGTAGCACCCCGGCGGAGGCCGGGGCCCTGGCCGGGCGGGAGCCCGTTGATACCATTCGCTGCAGCTCTTGCGGGCTCCTGGGCCCCGGCCTTCGCCGGGGTACTAGAGCGCCTTCTCGTAAATTCTATAGCGGTGGTTGATCTTGGCTCCGGGGAGCTCGGCGATCGACAGCATTCCGGCGTTGTCCTCGAGGATCCAGCCGAACTCGCCCATCTGGACGCCGAACTTCCCGACCGCCTCGCGCCGGGTATATTCGATCATCATGAAGGCCAGCATGCTCGCCATTCGCGAATGGTGGAGCTTTTTGGCGACTCCCATCAGCGGGACCCGCACGCGGCGGGTCCTGGGCTTCCTCAGCCGCCACAGCAATTTGACGAAGTTGAACGGGAACAGCTCGCCGTTCAAATCCTTGGTCAGCTCGTTGATGTCGGGGATCGTCAGCATGAAGGCGACCGGCTGGCCATCCACCTCGGCGATCCGGACGAGCTCGTTGTAGATGATCGGCTTCAGCTTCTTGCCGGCATAGGCGATCTCGGATTCGGTCAGCGGAACGTAGCCCCAATTGTTCGACCAGGCCTCGTTCAAGATGTTGAGGATGGTCCGCGCTTCCTCGGCGAACTTCGACTTGTCGGCCATTCGGATTCGGATGCGCGGGTTCTTTTCGCCCGCGGCGATCAGGCGGTCGATCTTCGGGTCGTTCCAATTGGCGATGTCGACTTCGTAGGTGAGCAGGTCCTTGGCCTTGGTATAGCCGGCGGCCTCGATCCAGCCCTGGTACTCGGGCCGGTGGTGGCCCATCATCGCGGTCGGGTCCTCGTCGAAGCCCTCGATCTCGAGGCCGGGCTCGTCCCAGATCGACAGGCTGATCGGGCCGATCGAGGTCTTCATGCCCTGCGCTCGAAGCCAGTCCTCGGCGGTCGCGATCAGCGCCGCGGCGGCCCCGCCGTCGAGGGCCTCGAACATGCCCCAATTGCCGATTCCGGTGCCCATATGCTCCTGCACCAGATCGTCGACCTGCGCGCTGATGCGGCCGACGATCCTTCCTCCGCGCTCCGCCAGCCACAGCTGGGCGCCGGCATGCTCGAACCACGGATTTTTGCCCGGCGTGATGAGGCCGTTGACCTCGTCCTTGAGCGGCGGGACCCAGTGGGGATCGTCCCTGTAGACCGTCCAGGCGAAGTCGATGAACGCTTTCTTGTCCTTCTTGCTCTGGACGGGGCGGATGGTGACGGGGCTGCTGCTCATGGCCGGATGGCTAGCGGCTGATCGCGGCAAGCGCCAGTGAACAGGAGGTCACCGACCGCCGCGGGCTGCAGCCATGGCCGCTCTCAAATTGTCGCGCGATTGGATGAGGAGGCCGCGCCCTTGCTCAAGGGTCGCGCCCATCCCGACGAGCACCGCGAGCTTGATGTCATCCTTCGCCAGACAGAGCGCCGCCTCGGCCTGGCTGAGCTCGGCGCCGCTGATTTCGGCAACGACGGCAATCGCGCGGTTGCGCAGCTTGCGATTGGAGATGCGCATGCCGACCATCAGCCCGCCATGGACTCGGCCGAGCCTCAGCATGATCGCGGTCGAAAGCAGGTTGAGGGCGATCTTTTGCGCGGTTCCGGCCTTCATCCGAGTCGAGCCCGCGACCACCTCGGCTCCGGTATCGAGAAAGATCGGATGCTCGGCGGCGAGGAGCAGCGGGCTGCCCGAATTGCTCGCGAGCGCAATCGTCAGCGCGCCCCGGCCGCCGGCTTCGCGAATGGCGGCGAGGGTGAACGGCGTCGTTCCGCTCGCGGATACGCCGATGACCACGTCATTCCGGCCGAGCTTCGCGGACCTCACGAGCTTGCGCGCGCTTTCCTCGTCATCCTCGGCGTTCTCGACGCTCCCGCTCAACGCCCCCATTCCGCCGGCGATCGCATAGATCAGCCGCTCGCGGCTCCAGCCGAAGGTCGGCTCCAATTCGGTGCCGTCGAGGATTGCGAGACGGCCCGACGTGCCGGCGCCGGCGTAGACCAGCCGGCCGTCGGGATGCCCGAGCCTCCCGGCGGCGGCTTCGGCGGCCCGGGCGAGCGGCTCGACCTCAGGCTGGACGGCCGCCGCGGCCGCGAGCTGGCTTTCGAACATCGCCCGGACCGCATCCTCGGTCGGCCACATGTCGAGCTCGGCGAACCTGCGGCTCGTGCCTTCGGTAGACAAAGGTCCTCCAATCCTCGTGACGGCTGTCCCTGCCGCAGCAGCGTGCCTGCCCTTGGTTGATCGAACGCCACGGAAGTTCGTAAGGCGTTCGAGTGACCCTCTATCTCGGAATCGACGCGGGAGGAACGCGCACCAGCGCGCGGCTGGTCTCCGAGGCCGGCGAAGTGCTCGGCGTCGGCGAAGCCGGGCCGGCCAATACGCGGATCGGCCTGATGAACGCGATTCGCGAAGTCGAAGCCGCCTACGGCCAAGCGATCGATGCCGCGGGACTGTCGCCGGACGAGGTTGCGTCGATCCGCGCCGGCCTTGGCATTGCCGGACTCAATCGACGCGGCACGCTGGAGGGCCTTCAGGCCCATCGCTTTCCCTTCGCCTCAATCGGCTTTGCGAGCGACGCGGCGATCGCGTGTCTCGGCGCGCATGCCGGCGAGGACGGGGGAGTCGTCATCGTCGGCACCGGAAGCATCGGCTTCGCCCGGGTCGAAGGCCAGGCGGTGATCGTCGGCGGCTATGGCTTTCCGATCTCGGACGAAGGCAGCGGCGCCGACCTCGGGCTGCGCGCCATCCGCCAGAGCCTGTGGGCGCGCGACCGCCGGATCGCGCACAGCCCGATGACTCACGCGATCCTCGAGCGCTTCTCAGATTCCGCGGGCGAGATCGTCAGCTGGATGGATACGGCGACGGCGACCGATTATGCCGTTTTCTCCCCGCTGGTGATGGAGCATGCGGCGCGGGGTGACCCCGTGGCCGAACCGATCGTGCAGGACGCGGCCCGCGACGTCGACCGACTGATCCGCGTTCTGTTCGAGCGCGGCGCCCCGCATTGCTGTCTGATGGGCGGCCTCTCCGACGTGCTCCGCGACTGGCTCGCGGCCGGGCTTCGAAAACGGCTCCGCGCGCCGCTCGGCGACGGCCTCGACGGAGCGCTTCTGCTCGCCCGTTCGCGAGAACCCTGAAGTCAGCGGTTATCCGCTGCGCCGCAAATCCAGGTGCGAGCGACTCGGCCGTCACGATCGAGGAGCGCGAGATCGGCGCTGCGCCCGGGGCATAAAGTGCCGGTCGTTCCCTCGATCCCGATCGCGCGCGCGGGGTTGATGCTCGCCATCCTGACCGCCGCCGCGAGATCGACTCCCATTAGCCGACTGGCGTTGGCGACTGCCGCCGCCATGTCCAGGTTCGAGCCGGCGAGCGTTCCGTCTTCGGCGGTGAGGCGGCCGTCCTCGAGGCGGATTGAACGGCCGCCGAGGGTGAAATTGGTGCGATCCGAACCGACCGTCGGCATGGCGTCGGTGACGAGCAGGAGCTTGTCCGCGCCTTTGGCCGCCAAGGCCACGCGCAGCGACGCCGGGTGCACGTGAAATCCGTCGGCGATGATTCCGCACCAGGCGCTGCGGCTTTCGAGCGCCGCGCCGACCGCGCCTGGCGAGCGGCTCGTGAGCTGAGTCATCGCATTGAACAGATGGGTGAAGCCCGTCACGCCTCGCCCGAGCGCGTCGTGCATCTCCTCGTACGAGGCGGCGGTGTGCCCGGCGGCGACGGTGACTCCGCCGGCGACCAGCGCTTCGATCGATCCGGCCGGAGCGAGCTCGGGAGCGAGCGTGGCCAGGGTAACGCCTTTGGCAAGCGACGTCAGCAGCCGGATCGCCGAATCGTCGATCCGCCGGATCTTGCTCCCGTCGTGAATCCCGCGTTTCTCGCGGTTGATGAAAGGCCCCTCGATGTGAATCCCGAGCACTCCCGGGACTCCTCTCTCGATCGCGGCTTCGACCGCGCGCATCGCCCGGTCGACCACGCGGAGATCGTCGCTGATCAGGGTCGGCAGAAAGCCGGTGGTGCCGAACGCGCGATGCGCACGGCCGATCGCCTCGATTCCCTCGACGGTCGGCTGATCGTTGAACAGCACGCCGCCGCCGCCGTTGACCTGAAGGTCGATGAAGCCGGGGACGAGATCGCCGTCCAGAAACTCGCGCGATGCGCCTGCGGGGCAGCTTTCCAGCGGGAGCGGGTCGATGATGCGCCCGCCCTCAATCAGAAGGCACAGGCCGGTCTCGAAACCGTCGGGAGTGAGCAGGCGCGAGGGGCAGAGAGCGATCATTCAGCGGGTTTCCGTCACCTTCATCAGATTGGCGGGCGCATCCGGATCGAAGCCGCGCGCCCTGCTGAGGGCGGCGACCATCTTGTAAACGCTCATGATGAGTGTCGCTGGCGCCAGGGCGGCGTCGACATTCGCCAGGCTCGGCAGGTTCGTCGCGCCTTTCACCTCCGCTCCGGCGGCGAGCACATGGGCTCCCCGGCTCACCAGATCCGCGGCGAGCGCTTCGACCGACGCGTGAGCGGCATCGTTGGGTGCAAGGACGAGGATCGGGAACCCCTCACCGACGATGGCGATCGGGCCATGCCTTAGTTCGGCGGCGCTGACCGCTTCGGCGTGAATGCCGCAGGTCTCCTTGAGCTTGAGCGCGGTTTCCTGGGCGATGCCGAGCGTCGAGCCGCGCCCGATGACATACATGTCGCGGACATCGAGAAGCGCGTCCACGGCCTGGTTCCACTCCAGCGCCCACGCGCGCCGAAGCGCGTCCGGCGAGCTTTCGAGCGCGTGGTGCAGCGTATCGCTTCCGGTCCATTCGGCGACGAGATGCACGATCGCGAGCAAGGAGCCGATATAGGATTTGGTCGCGGCGACGCTTCGTTCAGGGCCAGCGAGGATGGGCAGGGTCGCGGAGCTTTGGCGTTCGAGAGGCGAGGAAGGGGCGTTGATCATGCTGAGGACGAAAGCTCCGGCTTCGCGCGCCGCCTGCGCCGAGAGCAGCAGGTCCGGGCTTTCCCCCGACTGCGAGATGGCGAGGAAGAGGGTGTCGTCGAGCCGTCGCCATTGGGTCTGGAAGATCGACGAGATCGAGGGCGAGTGCGACGCGGTCGGAGTCGCGGTCCGGGTCTCGATCAGATGCTTGGCGAAGGACGCGGCATGATCGGAGCTGCCGCGGGCGCAGGTCATGACGAGTTGCGGAGTCGATTGGCGCAGCCGCCGTCCGATCGGGGGCAGCAGCCGCGGATATTCGGCGAGCTGGCGCTCGGCGACCTCGGCCGCCTCCTGCGCTTCCAGCTCCATCCGGCTCGGCGGTCGCGCGTCGCTCATTCCTCGGCTTTTCTGCACCTTGATCCGAATAGCGATTAAAGAGCAGTTGCGCCGGGCGATAGTTCCAGACGCGGCCGCTTGGAGCGGCCGTAGGTTGCGGGCTAAGTGCGATCGATGGGGAAGAATATCGACGAGCATACGGCGGCGGGCTTCGACCTCATCTGGAGGCGGTACGCAGCGTCCGAGCCCCGCGCCGCCGAGTCCGACCGGGCCGAGGCTTTCGACACCTATTTCGCGATCTTCCCGCTCGATCGGCTCGCCGGCGCGCAAGGGTTCGACCTCGGCTGCGGCAACGGCCGCATCGCGGTCTCGGTCGCGCCGCGAGCCGGCTTCCTCCATTGCATCGACCCGTCGGCGGCGGGCCTCGCCTCGGTGAAGCAGGCGATGCGGGACCGCGACAATGTCGACTTCCACCAGGCATCGGTGGAATCGATTCCGCTGCCCGACGCAAGCCAGGACTTCGGCTATTCAATCGGCGTCCTGCACCACGTGCCCGACCCGGCGGCTGGGCTGCAACGCTGCGTCGACAAGCTCAAGCCGGGAGCGCCGTTCCTGCTCTATTTATATTACAGCCTCGACAACCGCCCCGGCTGGTTCAGGCTCGTGTGGCGCGCGTCCGATGTCGCTCGGCGGATCATCTGCAGGCTGCCTTTTCCCCTGCGCGTAGCGGCGAGCACCGGCTTCGCCGCGATCGTCTACTGGCCGCTCAGCCGGAGCGCGCGGCTGCTCGGCAAGCTCGGCGTCGCGACCGGCAACCTCCCGCTTTCCGGCTATTCGGACAGCCCGTGGGCGGTGCTTCGGGCCGATGCGCTCGACCGCTTCGGCACCGCGATCGAGCACCGCTTCAGCCGGGCCGAGATCGAGCGGATGATGCTCGACGCCGGCCTCAGCGACGTGCGCTTTGCCGAAGGGCCGCCGTTCTGGATCGCGCTGGGCTACAAAGCGTGAGCGCCGCGCCGCGGAGATTGCGGCGCCCAAGTCCCGCCACTATCTCATGGTAAAGAACGTTCTTCCGGAAAGACTTATGAGCGAAACCGCGATCCTCGAGCGCACGACTGCCGCTGCTTCTTCGCAGCGCGCTGCGGCGCGTCCGAAGGACGACGCAGCGATGCTCAAGGCCGCGGCCAACCTGACCCGCGACCTCAATCTGCCGAAGGCGGCGGTCTACTGGGCGGACATGCTGGGCTCTGCGCTGCTCGGTTACGCGGCGCTGTTCGCGGCGATGTTCGTGCATCCTGCCTGGCTGGCGGTCGGCGTCGGGCTCGTCGCGGTGCTCGCGCTCTATCGCGCGGGCTCGTTCATCCATGAGCTGACGCACATCAAGAAGGGCGCGGTGAAGGGCTTCCGCTTCGCCTGGAACCTCGCCGTCGGAGTGCCGCTGCTGGTGCCGAGCTTCATGTACGAGGGGGTGCACAACCAGCATCATGCGAAGCGTTATTACGGGACGGCCGACGATCCCGAATATCTACCGCTGGCGCTGATGCATCCCTGGACCCTGCCGCTGTTCCTGATCGCGGCGGCGCTGGCGCCGGTCGGGATGCTGATCCGCTTCGCGATCCTCGCGCCGCTGTCGCTGCTCTCGCCCAGGCTGCGTTCGGCGGTCGTCGCCCGCTACTCGGGCCTGCAAATCAACCCCAAGTTCGTCCGCCCCAGGCCCGAAGGCGCGTTCGCGCGCGACTGGGCGTGGCAGGAAGCGGCGGCGAGCGTCTGGGCGATTGCGCTTCTGGTCATGGTCGCGACGGGCATCATCCCGCTGCGCGACTTCCTGATCTTCCTCGGCGTCGCTTCCGGCGTGATGTTCTTGAACCAGGTCCGCACCCTGGTCGCGCATCTGTGGGAGAATGACGGCGAGCCGATGAGCGTGACCGCGCAATTCCTCGACAGCGTTAACGTCCCCCCGCCCGCGACCCTGCCGATGTTCTGGGCGCCGGTCGGCCTGCGCTATCACGCGCTGCATCATTTGCTTCCGGGGTTGCCTTATCATGCGTTGGGCGAGGCGCACCGGCGCCTATGCAAGGAGCTCGAGAGCGGCTCGCTCTATCACGCGTCCAGTCACTGCGGCCTCTCCCCGCTGGTGAGGCGGCTCGCGGCCAGCACGTGGCGCGGTGTGCGCAAAGCATGATATAGAGCGGCGATGAAGCACGAACGTTCGATTTTCGACGATCCAGAGGCGGAAGCCGCCGCTGAGGCCCGAGCGGAGGCCGACCTGCGCGAAGGACGGCTCATCAGCAATGAGGCCGTGATCCGCTGGCTGAAATCCTGGATTGCGGGCGAGCGCCTGCCAAGGCCTAAGGTCGGCGATTAATTGCGACGAGTCGTGTGGACCGCTGCAGCGGTCGAGAATCTGGAAAATATTGTAGCGTATATCGCATGCTTCAACGAAGTAGCGGCCATACGCCTTGCGAAACGCTTGCTCGACTTGGCCGAAAGCCTTGCGGAGTTTTCGGATCGCGGCCGCAGTGTTGGCGAAGGTCGTCGTGAAATGACGATCGTTCCGCCTTATATTCTCCGTTATCGCGTGGATGGCGATCAGGTGACGATATTGCGATTGCGCCACGGTGCGCGAAAGCCTGACGATCGATCGTCTGCTTGACTAGGTTTCGCAAATCCGCTTGAGGGCAGCACGTCCGGCGGGCCGCTGAGCTCGCCGTTTGTATTTGGGCAAGCGCAGCCGCCCCAAGTGCTGCATGGCTGGGGATACCTCGTACGGTCCCCCGACGAACGAAAGGAAGACACCATGCGCCATCGTGTTGGCGGCCGTAAGCTTCAGCGCACCTCGAGCCACCGAGCGGCCCTGTTCCGCAACATGGCGGCCGCGCTCATCAAGCACGAGCAGATCACGACCACCACGGCCAAGGCGAAGGAGCTTCGCCCCTATGTCGAGAAGCTGATCACGCTCGCCAAGCATGGCGGCCTGTCGAACCGCCGCCTCGCGCAGGCGCGGCTGATGGACGAGGTCCAGCTTGCCAAGCTGTTCGACGTGCTGGCGCCGCGCTACGCGAAGCGCGACGGCGGCTATACGCGCGTGATCAAGGCCGGCATCCGGGCATCGGACGCGGCGCCGATCGCGGTCATCGAGCTGGTCGACCGCGACGTCTCGGCCAAGGGCCAGGATTCGGGCCCGGTGATGAACGAGGAAGAGTTCGAAGCGGCCTGAACCGCCCCAAAAGCCGAACGGGCCGCTCAGGCGGCCCGCACGTTCCTTAGAAAGCGATCGACTTCGCCCTTCAGGCTGTTGGCCTGGCGGGAGAGCTCGCTCGCGGCCTCAAGGCCGTCGCGGGCGGCGGCTTCGGTCGCTTCAGCGCCTTCGCGCACCTCGGTGATGTTGCGCGCGACATTATCGGTTCCGGCGGCGACCTCGCTCGTGTTGTCGGAGATATGCTGGGTGGCCAAGGCCTGCTCTTCGACCGCCGCCGCGACCGAGCTCAGGATCTGGTTCAGCTCGACGTTGGTGCCGCGGATATGTCCGATCGCTTCGGCGGCGTCCGACGAGACCTGCTGCATCGACATGATCTGATCGGTGATCGCGGCGGTCGCGCTTGCGGTCTGGCCGGCGAGATTCTTGATCTCGCCCGCGACCACCGCGAAACCGCGCCCGGCCTCGCCCGCGCGGGCGGCTTCGATCGTCGCGTTGAGCGCGAGCAGGTTGGTCTGGCCCGCAACCGACTGAATGAGACCGATCACCTCGCCGATCTTCTGGGCGGATTTCGACAGCCCGGCGACGATCTCGTCGGTGTCCCTCGCCTTGTCGACCGCATGCTGCGCGATCGCGCTCGATTCCGAGACCTGCTTCGCCACTTCGGCGATCGATTTCGACATTTCGCGCGTCGCGATGGCCATCGCCTGCACATTGCCGCTCGCCTGATCGGCCGCCGCGGCGACCGATGCGGAAACAGTTCGGCTGCGCTCGGCCGCGGCGTTGGTTTCGCGGCTCCCCGACTCGATCTGGGTTGCGACCGCAGCGACGGTGTTGACGACGTCCATCACGGTCTTTTCGAAATCATCCGCGGTGCCGGCGAGGGCTGATCGGCGCTCCACTTCGGAGCGCTGCGCGGAATCCGCTTCGCGCCGGCGAAGCTCCGCCTCGCTGCTTTCGAGCTGCGCCTTTTGAATTCCGGTCTCGCGCAGGGCCTTGGCGGCACGGGCAAGCGCGCCGATTTCGTCGCTCCGCTCAGAATCCTCGATCTCGACGGAATAGTCGCGCCCGATCAGCCGCTCGAGAATGGCCGAAATCTGGGCGAGGGGCTCCGACACGCTGCCGCCGATCCGGCTGGTCAGAAGGCGAGCGGCAATGATCACCAGAACCCCGGCAATCGCAATCAGGACGAGATCGATCACCGCCGCGCGGACAACCGACGCATCTTCGACGGCGACCTTGGCCTTGTAATCGTTGCGCATGCTCTCGATCGTGTGATCCATCACACGTCCGACCGCGGCAAGCTGCGCGGTGGTCGCCAGCGCGGCCTTGTCGTTGCCGCGCTGCAGTTCGGGCTTCAGCTGGCCAAACAGCGCCTCGTAGCGCACCTCGGCGTCCTGGACTTCGTGGACCTGCGCATGGTGCTCGCCGTGGACCGCGGCTTCGGCCGCCCGGATCGAATCCTTCAGATCCGAGATATTGCCCTGGGCGGCGGCGATCGTCGCCGGGTTGGGATCGGCCGTCGCATGGAACACGTCGCGTTCCAGCGAGGCGAGGTCCTTTTCGAGATTGAGGCTTGCGATCGCTTCGCCGTGCAGCTGCCTCGTCCGTTGGAATGCCTGAAGTCCCTCATAGGCCGCGACGATCTGCACCCCGACGACCAGCGCGACGAGCGCGATGGTGAGCGCGGCCAGCGCATCGAGCTTGCGCGAGATCGGTTGGCGAGCCAGCCATGAGTCGAGCAGACGAAGAGGCATTTTCGATCCTCGAGATTAGCGTGACGCGCGTTCCCGCGAGCGGCTGTAGGCTCGGACGCGTAAGAAAAGGGTAAACGCCTTCTTCACCATCGGCACCGGGCAAGCTCCATGGGATTCGTTACGGTCGCGTAAAAGGAGTAAGAGCGACTCGCCACACCGGGGGGTTGGCGGAGTGCTCTACTACCGACTCTATTATTTCGATGGCTTCAGCGGCCACATCGACCATTTCCGCGAGTTCGAGGCGGCGGCGGACGTCGAGGCGCTCGCGCTTGCAGAGCGCTGGTGCGACGGCCGGGCGATGGAGCTGTGGAATCGCGAGCGGCGGCTGAAGCGTTGGGACTGCAGCGCTTCGAAGATCGACTAAGCCATTGAGATGGTTTGCTGAACCATGGACGACAAAGCCGTTCAGAACCGGTGCAGCAGCGCAATGAAATCGTCCGAAATGGGCCGCCGTGCGTTGATGCGGCGAGTCGGAACAGGCGAGGAGTCAGCGTTATGAAGGCACTCAAGATATTGTTGGCGGGCGGCGCGGCGATCGCGGCGCTGGCCGTCGGCGCGCCCGCGGCGGCGCAAATGTTCCCGGGCTACGGATATCCGGGCTATGGTTATCCCGGCTCCGGCTATCCCGGCTACGGTTATCCGGGTTACGGCTATGGCGGCGGTGTCGTCGGGTCGATCGTCAACAGCGTCACCGGCGGCGGTTACGGCGGCTATGGCTATAACGTGCCCGGCGGCAGCCGGATCGCGGTCAGCCAGTGCAGCGCCGCGGTCCAGCAGCGCCTCGGCGGCTACGGCGGTTACGGCGGCGGCTACGGCGGCGGCGGCCGGATACTCGGGATCAACAGCGTCGAGATCCGCTCCAACGGCGGCTATATCGTCCGCGGAACCGCCGCTGCCGGCGGCTATGCCTATGGCGGCGGAGCGCTCGGATTCAGCTGCCGCACCGATCCCCGCGGCTTCGTCACCAACGTCAGCCTCAACAACGGCTATTACGGGAACGGCTATGGCAATGGCTACGGCAATGGTTACGGCAACGGCTATTATGGCCAGAACGATAACCCGTACAGCATCTACGGCTACCAGCGCTATTAGGCGCTGACCGCCACTTGGATGCGCCGGGCTTTCGCGAGGGAGTCCGGCGCATTTCATCTGCGCTTCGGCCGGTGAACTTTACTCCGGGCCGCGCGCTCCCTATCGGCCCGCCATGACGGTCCAGAACCATCTTTCCCCTGGTCAATCCATCCTCGTCGTCGACTTCGGAAGTCAGGTCACGCAGTTGATCGCGCGGCGCGTGCGCGAGGCCGGCGTCTATTGCGAGATCGCGCCGTTCAACGCGAGCGAGGAAGCGTTCGAGCGGCTCCGGCCGGCGGGCGTCATCTTCTCCGGCGGCCCAGCTTCGGTGATGCATGAGGAGAGCCCGAAGGCGCCGCAAATCCTGTTCGACAGCGGCCTTCCTTTGCTCGGCATCTGCTACGGCCAGCAGACGCTTCACCAGCAGCTCGGCGGCAAGGTCGTCGCGTCCGACAGCCGAGAGTTCGGCCGAGCGTTCATCGACATCGTTGCGCCGAGCGCGCTGTTCGACGGCCTGTGGAACGTCGGCGAGAAGCATCAGGTGTGGATGAGCCACGGGGATCGGGTCGAGACCCTGGCGCCGGGGTTCGAGGTCGTCGCGGCTTCGGAAGGCGCGCCCTTCGCGATCGCTACCGACGAGCAGGCGAAGCGCTACAGCCTGATGTTCCACCCCGAGGTCGTGCACACGCCCGACGGCGGCAAATTGCTCGCCAATTTCGTCCGGCACGTGTGCGGCTGCTCGGGCGACTGGACGATGGCGAGCTTCCGCGAGGCGAAGATCGCCGACATCCGCGCACAGGTTGGAAGCGGGCGCGTGATCTGCGGCCTCTCGGGCGGAGTCGACAGCGCGGTCGCCGCGGTGCTGATCCACGAAGCCATCGGCGACCAGCTGACCTGCGTGTTCGTCGACCACGGGCTGATGCGGCTGGGCGAAGCCGAGCAGGTCGTGAGCCTGTTTCGCAATTCGTATAACATCCCGCTGGTGCACGTCGACGCGAGCGCGGACTTCCTCGCCGGGCTCGAGGGAGTCACGGACCCGGAGAAGAAGCGCAAGTTCATCGGCTCGGAGTTCATCAATGTGTTCGAGGAGGAGGCGAAGAAGATCGGCGGCGCCGATTTCCTCGCCCAGGGCACGCTCTATCCGGACGTGATCGAGAGCGTCAGCTTCACCGGCGGTCCCTCGGTGACGATCAAGAGCCACCATAATGTCGGGGGCTTGCCCGAGCGGATGAACATGAAGCTGGTCGAGCCCTTACGCGAATTGTTCAAGGACGAGGTGCGCGTGCTCGGCCGCGAGCTCGGCCTCCCCGAAGCCTTCGTCCAGCGCCACCCGTTCCCCGGCCCCGGCCTCGCGATCCGGATCCCGGGCGAGGTCAGCCAAGAGAAGTGCGACATCTTGAGGAAGGCCGACGCCATTTATCTCGAGGAAATCCGCAACGCGGGCCTGTACGATGCGATCTGGCAGGCGTTCGCGGTGCTCCTGCCGGTGCGCACCGTCGGCGTCATGGGCGACTATCGCACCTACGATTACGTCTGCGCGCTTCGCGCGGTGACCAGCGTCGATGGAATGACCGCCGACATCTATCCGTTCCCGCCCGAGTTCCTGAGCCGCGTGGCGACGCGGATCGTCAACGAAGTGCAGGGCATCAACCGCGTGGTCTACGATTATACGTCGAAGCCGCCGGGGACGATCGAGTGGGAGTGAACCGCTTGCCGGAGCCCATCCCGCGTGCCATCTTCCACGCATGCAGGTAACCGCGGTCCTCACGCCGGCAGCCGAGGGAGGCTTCACCGCCTTCAATCCCGAGACAGGCACGGCCACCGAGGGCGAAACCCTCGATGAGGCGCTCGCGAATTTGCGTGAGGCGGTCGAACTTTATCTCGAAGAATTTCCGAACCTGCGGTTCGGCACGCCGTTCGTGACCGTGCTGCAGCTCGAGGAGCATGCCTAAACTGCCAAGACTGTCGGGCGCAGAAGTGATCCGGGCGCTCGAACGGCTCGGCTTTGCGCAGGTCCGTCAGCGTGGCAGCCATGTCATCCTGCGCCGTGAATCGGTCGGCTGCGTGGTGCCGCTCCACAGACAATTGAAGACGGGTACGCTGTTTGGCATCATTCGCCAGGCTCAAGTCACTCAGGAAGAGTTTTTGGGAGCCGTCTCCCAGTGAGTCGCGCCGGGCCGATCGAGTGGGAGTGATTCTCGCCATCTGCCACTGGTGGATCGTCGGCCTTTGGGCGATATTCCTGGTTTATTGGGCAATCGCGGCGATGTTCGTGAAGCGAGGCGATCGTGGAGGCTGGCGCCACGGCCTGACCATGCGATTTGCACTCTTCGTGATCATCTTCGCGATGGTCGCGCTGGTGCGCCGCTCTCCCGAAATCCGTGCGCTGCAATGGGCCGAGCTGCGCAGCCTGCCGATGGGCGTCTCCGGCGCGATCCTCGCGACCTTGGGCGCGATCCTCGCCTTTACGGCCAGAGCGGTGATCGGCCGCAACTGGGGCTCGCCGGCGACGCGCAAGACCGACACGGAGCTGGTCACCGGCGGCCCGTACGGGCTGATCCGTCATCCGATCTATTCGGGCGTCCTGCTGATGATGATCGGGACGGCCATCGGGCTCACGCCCGTCTGGTGGCTGGTTGCCGCCGCGGCTGGCACCTACTTCGTCCGCAGCGCCCGCGCGGAAGAGCGCTTCATGACCGAGCGCTTTCCGGACCTCTACCCGGCGTACCGCGCGCGGACCAAAATGCTCGTGCCGTTCCTGCTCTAAGCTGTCGAGCGGCTTTTCAAAAATCCGAACAGCTGGGAAGACGAAGTGCAATTTTCGGGGGTTAACAGCAAGTTGGCGTTTACCGGAACATTGACTCGCACCCGAGTCTTTTGCTCATCAGCGG
Organism: Sphingomicrobium sp.; assembly: GCA_036273235.1. Lineage (GTDB taxonomy): Bacteria > Pseudomonadota > Alphaproteobacteria > Sphingomonadales > Sphingomonadaceae > Sphingomicrobium. The sequence goes on from DASUIB010000001.1 coordinate 19,156, forward strand.
CAACGGACAACGGACAACGGACAACGGACAACGGGCGAGGGCGAGTGGTGGGATTGACAAGGAAGTGGATCATAGCGCTCGGCGCAGCGCTGCTCGCCAGCTGCTCGACTGCGCCGAAGCCGAAGCTCGCGGAAGCTCCGCCGCCGGCGCCGACGGTCAGCATGGCCCCCTATCTGTGGACGCTCGGACGGGCGCCGCAGGCGCACCGCGACATGGTCGCCGAATTCGGCAAGGGCGGGCTCAAGCCCGGCGAATATCTCTGGGCGAGCGCCATTCCGGGCGACGGCGACACGCGCATCGTGATCGATCGCCTGACGCAAATGGCTTACGTCTACAAGGGCGACAAGCTGATCGGCGTCTCGACCGTGTCGACCGCCAAGACGGGCCACATCACCCCGCTCGGCGAGTGGTCGGTCCTCGAGAAGCGGCCCTTCTACCGCTCGAAGAAATACGACAATGCGCCGATGCCGTGGATGGAGCGGATCGACGAATATGGGATCGCTCTGCACGGAGGCGGGACTCCGGGCTTCCCCGAAAGCCACGGCTGCATCCATTTGCCGATGAAGTTTGCCGAGAAACTTTACGGACTGACCAGGATCGGCACCAAGGTGACGATCGAGGGCTGACGCCGGCAGTCATGCCGCGCTCCTAAAAACTCATTCGTGCCAGCGATACGGCGCGGCCTGATCGAGAGCAGCCTCCAATTCCTTCGAACCGAGACCGCCTTTGAAAAAGGCCTGGATCAACTTGGCGTCGGTGCCGGAGCCCGACAGGCGGGCGAAGGTGTGGTTGTCGTCGGTGATGAACAGCAGATGGTGCGGATAGCTGTAGGCGAGCGCGATCGTGGTGCGATAATCCACCGCTTCATCTTCTCGCGCCGCGAGGACGAAAACCTCCGTCGGCACTCGATGCAATGCCTCTAGGTTGAAGGACGATGGCATCAGACGCCCGGCTTGCTCCAGCCGAAGGAGCGGGCTCACGAATGCCCGCTGGGGTTCGATGAGCGGCGAAACGCCATCTTTGTCATTCTCATTGAAAGCCCCTGAGGGTCCAATCAGCTCTAGAACGCGCACATTTTGCGGAATCGAATCATTCGACGACAGCAGCTTCATCACGTCGTCGACCTGGTAGTCCTTGCGGAGCTTCGCGTAGGTCGCCTCATCGCCGGCGGCGAGCGCTCGGATCAGGCGCTCGCGTTCAGCTTTTAGCTGGTCGGCGGGAACGAAGAAATGCTGCCGCTGCAGCGTCAGGAGGATGCGCGTCCGCTCCTCGGGTCTGCTCTTCAGCACCTCGAGGAGAACCGGCTGCAATTCGGGACTGTCTTGCCCCAGCGTGCTCCAGAAGCGGTCGAGGCCGATGCTGAGATCATGGACGATCGCCGGATTGACCGGCGACTGGGTGAAAGCGCGTGAAACATGATTCCCATGGACCGCGAGATATTGGTGAACGAGGTAAGCCCCCCCCGGAGCGGCCGTAGAGCATTACCTTTCCGTCACCCACGAGGGCATGCCGAACCGTTTCGATGTCGGCGATCCACTGGTCGCTGTTGAAGATTCTCCAGGCGTGGCTCCAATCGGGCGCGCCCGTCGAATCCAGCGCGGCGCTGATGAAGGCCGGGGTCGTTCCGCGAGTGACGATCCCCACGACATTCACGTCCGGACCGAACAATTGCTGCTGCAGGTCGGCAACCGCGCCCTTGCGGACGAAGAATTGCTGCCCGTCAGCCACGACGATGACGGTCGGCTTGCGGCGGTCGAACGGCGCTCCGAGTTCATAGGTAAGCGCCGCCGAACCCGATGCCGGATGAGCATAATCAAGCGGAACGCGTACCGACCGGTCGAGCGGCGGCGGTGCTGCCGCGCACAGGGCCGCGAGCAAGGCAATATAGGCGCATCGCAAGATAGTTCTCATCACCGCTCCGGCATTGGTGTACTATATGACTAAGTCACCAGATGCAGGTCGTCAAGGATGGCGGGCGAAACCGGCCTTCTCAAAGTGAGCGCGGCCCGGATGAACCGGACCGCGCTTTCCCGGCCTACGAAGCGTGTCAGCTGCGGTTGCGTCCGCGCCCCAAAGGTGCGCCCGTCGCGGCGTTCGTGCCGAGTGTCGCCTCGCCGACCGGGTCCGGGGTGGCCGGCGCGCTCGCCTCGGTCTCGAGCTGGAGCTCGCCCGATGGCCCGATGGATCGTGCGAGATGCCCGACTGGGTCATTCCCGTGCGCAGCGGCTGCGGATTGCCGTGCCGTTCCCGCCGCCAGTCGTCGAATTCGCGGTGGAACTGCTGTTCGCGTTCGCGGCAATAATCGGCATAGTCGCGGTCGAGCTCGCTCATGTGGCGGTCGCGCCAGCTGCGATAATGATCGTCGGGGTGGGCGCTGAAACCGCGGCGGTGCTCGGCATTGTCGCGGGAGCCGCCGAACATCATGCCGCGATCGCGATGTTCGCGATTCTGCCATCCGCGGTCGCGATCGTCGCCGCGATCGGGGTCGATCTCGCCATGCGATCCGTAGCCGTCGCCGAGATAGCCGTGCGCCATGTCCTACTCTCCTTTGCTCAACAGATTTTGGGCCGTTCGGCCTTGCCCGCTAAACGAACGGCGCTGTGGTTGGGATGCTGCGACGGCGTCGCTGGACGCAGCCGGAGGTGCGTTCAACGCGCCGGTTGCGGCGGATGCACCGGGAGCTCGAGCGTGGTCAGCAGGCCAGGCCTGTTGTCGTCGAGCAGAAGCTCGCCCTCGTGCAGGTGGGCGATGGATTTGGCTAGCGCGAGGCCAAGCCCGGCGCCCTCGTCGGAGCGGCTCGAGTCGAGCCGTCCGAACCGCTTCAACGCCTCGTCGCGGCGGTCGAGCGGAATTCCGGGGCCGCGGTCAGCGACCTCGAGCCGGATCTGCTTGTCCCCCTGCTGGACGCGGACGTCGATCTTTCCGCCGCCCGAGCCGTAGCGGATCGCATTTTCGAGCAGGTTGCTGAGCGCCTGGGCGAGCAGCTGGCGATGGCCGAACAAAGGCACCGGCCGGGCGGGACGGTCGAAGTGCAGCGAAGCGCCGCGCTCGTCGGCGACGGGGTCGTACATTTCGGCAAGCTCGGCGGCGAGCTCGCTGACGTCGAACCAGGCGAACTGCTTGCGCCCGGTCAAAGCTTCGGAGCGGCTGATCTCGAGGATGGTGGTGAGGATGCGGATCAGCGCGTCGGCGTTGCGGACGACGCTGTTCAGAAGCTCTTCCTGCTCGGTAGGGTCGGTCGCCTCGGCGGCGGCATGGGCGGCGGAGCGAAGCCGGCTCGCCGGGGAACGGAGATCGTGGGCAAGCGAGTCCGTCAGCAGCCGAAGCTCCTCCATCAAGGTGCTGATTCGGTCGAGCATCGCGTTGATCTGCATCCCCAGCCGGTCGAACGAATCGCCGGCGCCCGAGAGCGGCACCCGCTGGCTGAGGTCGCGCGCGCTGATGCGGTTGGCGACCGCGGCGATATTGCCGATCCGCCGGGCGACATAATGGGCGAGGATCACGCCGCACAGCAGCCCGAGCAGGCCCGCGACCGCGAGCGCGAGAAGCAACGAGCGCTCGAGGGTCGCGCGGAAAGCAAGGTCTTCGCCGACCAGCCGTCCGCTGACCAGCCATTGGCCGGCCGGAAGGCGGCTGAGCACGATTTCCGCCTGGTGCGGGCTGGGCTGGCCGCGCAGCCGGATGACGGCGCTGCGGTAGCCCTCCTGCATCAACTGAACCGATGGAGCGGCGGCGAGATTGCCCTCGAGCTCGCGGCCGCTGCCGTCGAGCAGCGCGACGGCGGTCTGCGGATCGGCATAAGCGAGGGTATCGCTGATCGCCTCGTCGAGCGCGGCCTTGCCGCCGCTTCGGTAGACGTCGGTCAGGACCGCCGCCTGCTCGACCACCTGGCGATGCAGGCTGGCGACCGCTTCGTCGTGCGTGCGGCCGTAGATGAAGCCGATCACCGCCAGGTTCGAGAGCAGCGCGAGCAGCCCCGCGAGCAACGCGATGCGAAGGGTGGTGGGCACGGCGGCGCTTTGTAGCGCGCTAGGCCGCGAGCATGTAGCCCGCGCCCCTCACGGTGTGCAGCAGCGGCTTTTCGAACCCTTCGTCGAGCTTTCGCCGGAGGCGGCTCACATGGACGTCGATGACGTTCGTGCCGGGGTCGAAATGATAATCCCAGACCTGCTCCAGAAGCATCGTCCGGGTGACGACCCGGCCTTCGTTGCGGGCGAAATATTCGAGCAGCAGATATTCGCGCGGCTTCAGTTCGAGTTTCTTGCCCGCGCGCTTCACGCTGCGCGAGAGCGGGTCGATCTCGAGATCGCCGACGGTCAGGCGGTGGTCGGCGGGGCCGACGCGCGATTCGCGCCGGCGCAGCAGCGCGTTCGCGCGCGCCAACAGCTCGGCGAAGGAGAACGGCTTCACGAGATAATCGTCGGAGCCGCACTCGAGGCCCTCGATCCGGTCGCCGACCGAGGCGAGGGCGGAAAGAATCAGCACCGGCGTTTCGATGTGCGCGGCGCGAAGCGCGCGAAGCACCGAGATTCCGTCGAGGACCGGAAGCATCCGGTCGAGGATGATGAGGTCGAAGCTTCCGTCGGTGGCGCGGAACAAGCCGTCCTGGCCGTTGGTCGCCTGCTCGACGCTATGGCCTTCCTGGGTCAGCCCCTTGGCGAGGTAGGACGCGGTCTCGCGATCGTCCTCGACCAGCAGGATCTTGCGCCCCATTGCAGCTCTCGCTCCGTGACCTTTCGTTCTACTCTATATGGGTCCGCACGGCGGCGGGGGGAGTCCTCCCGCAACGCCGTGCGGAGATCCCTCGTGTTACTGCTGGCTCGAGTTGCTGGTGGCGTCCGTCGTGCTGTCGGAAGCCTTCTTGGTCATCTTCTTCGCGTGATGACGAGCAGCCATCTTGTGCTCCTTCGCCTCGGTGGCGGCGGACTCGCCCTCGGCCTTCGCCTGCTTCGCGATCATCTTGCTCTTCTTCGCATGATGCTTGGCGTGATGCCTCGCCTTATGCTTATGCGACTTCGTCATCGTGGTCTTGGCGGTCGTCGTGCTGCCCTTGGTCGAAACCGTCGTGGTCGCCTTGGTGTTGCCCGACTTGGTCGTGACCGTCTTCGTCGACGGAGCCGAAGATTTCGGCGCCGCGAGGGCCGGGGTGGCGATAATCGCCAGCGCCGCGACCGAGCTGATCAGTGTTTTCATTTCAGTCTCCTCGTCCCGGCGCGAATGCGCCGGCGGAGCGGCTGATATTCGGCGGCAAGTCTCAGCCTCGTTTCACCTCCATTAAAGCTTGTTCATCGGATGCCTGCGCGGCTTTGCTTCGGCACCCGCCCGGCGCTAGGTTCGCCTCGCCAATGATCGCACAAAAGACCCGCTACGCGCTCCGTTCGCTGCTCTTTCTTGCGGAGGAGCAGGGCGGCGCGCCGGTCCAGCTCGCCCGAATCGCCGAAACGCAGCGGGTGCCTCCCAAATATCTCGAGCTCATCATGCTCGACCTCAAGAAGGCCGGGCTGGTGAAGAGCGCGCGCGGGCCCAAGGGCGGCTACCGGCTGGCGCGTTCGCCCGAGCAGATCTCGTTCGGCGAGGTCGTCCGAACGATGGAGGGGCCGATCGCGCTCGTCTCCTGCGCCAGCGTCAATTTCTACGCACCTTGCGGCGACTGCCAGGATGAAGCGACCTGCGCGATCCGCCGCGCCTTCGCCATCCTTCGGGACCAGAGCACGGCGGTGCTCGATTCCATCTCGCTCGCCGAAGGCGCGCATTGGGAGGAACGGCTCGGCGTCGACAAATAAGGGGCGCGACGGCGAGGGCCCAGACTCTATAGCCGGCAATGGTCGGGATCGCCCGGAGAAGGCTGCTGGCAAGGAGCGCAGCGCAGTCGCGTAGCTGAGGCTACGCGCAAGCAAGCAACGCCGACCAGCGGCCTTCTCCGGACGACCGCCTTCGGCGGCGGGCGGCTTTTGGCGCATGGCGGCGTCGCTCGTTGGTCACGATGCGATCAGCATCGCTCCCTCCTCGCTTCTTGCCCTGCGCCAAAATCCGCTCCGTCACGGCCGTTGCCGGCTATGAGTCTGGGCCCTAGAAGCCGCCGCCATGTCGACCTTCACCATCGACACCAGCACCAGCCGGGCGACTCCGTCGCCGGTGCCGGGCAAGCGCATGACCGTGCCGTCGATCCGCTCGCGCAAGCTGGTCGAGGGCGGCGGATTCCGGACCGAGCAGCCGGTCGTGATGCTGACCGCTTATACGATGCGGATGGCGCAGTTGCTCGACCCGCATTGCGACATGCTGCTCGTCGGCGACAGCCTCGGCCAAGTAATCTACGGCCTTCCCTCGACGATTCCGGTGACGATGGAGATGATGTGCGCGCACGGCGCCGCGGTGGTGCGCGGCAGCTGGCATGCGCTGGTCGGAGTCGACATGCCGTTTGGAAGCTATGAGGCCTCGCCCGAGCGCGCGTTCGAATCCGCCGCGCGGATCATGAAGGAAACCGGCTGCGCCGCGGTGAAGCTCGAGGGAGGCGAGGCGATGGCGCCGACGATCGACCTGCTGACTCACCGCGGGGTTCCGGTGATCGGGCATGTCGGCCTGACTCCGCAGGCGGTGAACGTGCTGGGCGGCTATGGCGCGCGCGGCCGCGAGAAGCGTGAGGCGGAGAAGATCGTCGCCGACGCGAAAGCGGTCGCCGACGCCGGCGCCTTCTGCATCGTCGTCGAAGGGGTGGTCGAGCCGATCGCGGCGGAGCTCGCGCGCAGCGTCGCCCCGCCGGTGATCGGAATCGGCGCTTCGGCCGAGTGCGACGGCCAGGTCCTCGTGATCGACGACATGCTCGGCATGTTCGAGCGGACGCCAAGATTCGTGAAACGCTACGACGATCTCGCCGGGCGGATCGCCGAGGCGGCCCGGACCTACGCCGAGGAGGTGCGCTCGCGCAGCTTCCCCACATCGGAGCAGACCTACAAGCCGAAGTGACCCCATCTTAACGGGGGAGGGCTTTGCGTTTGCCGCGGCAGCCGCTAGACGGGCCGCCGCCAGCTTCCGTTCATCCCGGGTGGGGAAGGGGAGCGTCGGCAAGAGGAACCCCTTCGAAGCGGACTGAGGAACGTCTTTGGCGCAGCCCCCGGACATTGCAGATACGTTCGTCAAGGAGGTCGACGAGAACCTCCGCCGCGACCAGATTCGCGACTTCTTGAGGGCGAACGGAAACTATCTGATCGCCGGGCTGATCCTGTTCCTCGCCGCATGCGGCGGAATCATCTGGTACCAGGGGCATCGCGAGCAGCGCGCCGAAGCCGAAGTCGAACAGCTGGCGCAGGTCTACAAGGACATCGGAGTCGGCAACACCGCCAAGGTGCCGCAGCAGCTCGACGAGCTGTCGGACAGCGGAAGCAAGGGCGTGCGGGCGACGGCGCTGTTCACCCGCGCCGCCTTCGCCCTCCAGCAGAACGACCAGAAGACCGCGACCGCGCTCTACGGCAAGATCAGCGGCGACAGCGGGCTTCCCGACGCGTATCGCAACGCGGCGCTGATCCGGCAGACTGCGCTCGAGTTCGACCAGCTGCAGCCGCAGCAGGTGATCGACCGGATGCAGCCGCTCGCCAAACCCGGCAATCCGTGGTTCGGCTCGGCTGGCGAGATGACCGCGCTGGCGCTGATCAAGCAAGGCAAGAAACAGGAAGCGGGGCAGCTGTTCGCGGCACTGGCCAAGGACAAGGACGTGCCCGACAACATCCGCAACCGCTCCATCCAGATCTCCGGAAGCCTCGGCGCCGATGCGAGCGCGGCGCTCGGACCCCAGGCCCAATAGGACAAGAATGAGCAAATTCAGGAATTTCGCGGTTGCGCTGCTGATCGCGGCGGCGTTCGGATCGAGCGGCTGCAGCCTCTTCAAGAAGGGCGCCAGGCCCAAGACTCCGGTGCTCGGCCAGCGCATCCCGGTGCTGACGACCGAAGGCAATGTCGCGGTCGACCCAGCGACCCAGGCGCTTCCCTTCAGCCTGCCGCCCGCGACCGAGAACAGCGGCTGGACCGAGTCCGGCGGCAATGCCAGCAATTCGATGGGCAATCTCGCGCTCGGAACCGCGCTGCAGCCCGCCTTCACGGTGCAGTCGGGACGCGGGAGCAGCATGACGGCGCGGCTCGCGGCCCCGCCGATCGTTGCCAACGGGCGAGTCTATACGATCGATACGCTGGGCGCCGTCCGCTCGTTCAACGCGCGCACCGGAGGCATGTACTGGGCGAGCCAGACCCCGGACAATAAGGGCGATGAAGCCGCTCTCTACGGCGGCGGGATCGCCTACGACAACGGCCGGATCTTCGCGGTCAATGGGCTCGGTTACGTCTCCGCGCTGAGCGAGCAGACCGGCGGAATCCTCTGGCGCGTTCGGCCCGGCGGACCCTTGCGCGGCGCTCCAACGGTCGCGAACGGGGCGATTTACGTGATCAGCGAGGACAATCAGATCTATTCGCTTAAGGAAGAGGACGGCTCGACCAACTGGTCGGAGGCAGCGTCGGTCGAGATCGCCGGCCTGTTCGGAGCCGCCTCGCCCGCGGTCGGGCAGGGGACGGTGGTCGCCGGCTTCTCGTCGGGCGAATTGAACGGCTATCGCTACGAGAACGGCCGCCAGGTCTGGCAGGACCAGCTGCAGCGGACCAGCATCAGCACCAGCGTCTCGTCCTTGTCCGACATCGATGCCGACCCGGTGATCGACAACGGCCAGGTGTTCGCGATCGGGGCGGGCGGCCGAATGGTCGCGCTCGACATCACCTCGGGCCAGCGGATCTGGGAGCTGAACATTTCCGGCCTCGCGACGCCGTGGGTTGCGGGGGACTGGGTGTTCGTCGTCACCAGCGAAGACAAATTGATGTGCATCTATCGCCAGAACGGGCACATTCGCTGGATCAACCAGCTGCCCAAGTTCGTAAAGCCGAAGTCGCAGAGCGGCGACATCGATTATTCGGGCCCGGTCCTCGCCGGCAACCGGCTGATCCTGACCGCCTCGACTGGACGGGTGATCCAGGTCGATCCGGCGACCGGAAACTTCCAATCGCAGTTCACCGTCGGCGCGCCCGTCAGCCTGCCGCCCGTGCTCGCCAATTCGACGCTCTACATCTACGACGACCAGGCGCGGTTGCACGCTTACCGGTAACTGACTGTGTTCCTGCGAAGGCAGGAGCCCAGACTCTTTTCTCTTTAGGACTGGACCCCGGCCTTCGCCGGGGTACAGCGCTAGCCATGCCCCTTCCGACCGTCGCCATCGTCGGCCGGCCCAACGTCGGCAAATCCACGCTCTTCAACCGCCTGGTCGGCAAGCGGCTCGCGCTGGTCGACGACCGGCCCGGAGTCACGCGCGACCGGCGCGAGGGCGAGGCGAATCTGCTCGGCATGGATTTCCGGGTGATCGACACGGCGGGATTCGAGGATGAGGAGGCGCATACGCTTCCCGGCCGGATGCGAAAGCAGACCGAGGCGGCGGTGCGCGAGGCCGACGCGGCGCTGTTGCTGATCGACGCTCGCGAAGGAGTGACGCCGCTCGACGAGGAGATCGGGCGCTGGCTCCGCGTTGAGACCACGCCCGTGATCGTCGTCGCCAACAAGGCCGAGAGCAGCGCCGGCGACGCGGGGATTCTCGACGCCTACCGGCTCGGCCTCGGCGACCCGGTCGCAATCAGCGCCGAGCATGGCGAGGGCGTCGCCGACCTGTTCGAAGCGCTGCAGCCACTGATCGAGAGAGAGGCAGTCGCCGAAGAAGGGGCTGTCGATGGAGAGGGCCCGCTTAAGCTCGCGATCGTCGGCCGGCCCAATGCGGGCAAGTCGACCCTGGTCAACCGGATGATCGGCGAGGAGCGGATGATCACCGGCCCGGAAGCCGGGATCACCCGCGATTCGATCAGCATCGCGTGGGAATGGGACGGCCGCCCCGTCCGCCTGATCGACACCGCGGGCTTGAGGAAGCGGGCGAAGATCGACGACAAGCTCGAGCGATTGTCCGCCGCCGACGCCAGGCGCTCGATCGACTTCGCCGAGGTCGTCGTTTTGCTGCTCGACGCCACGCGCGGCCTTGAATCGCAGGACCTCAGGATCGCCGACCAGGTGATTGAGGAAGGCCGAGCGCTGATCATCGCGGTGAACAAGTGGGATGTCGCCGAACATGCGTCCGCGCTCTTCAACGGCATCAAGGCCGCACTCGCGGAAGGCCTGGCGCAGCTTCGCGACGTGCCGCTGCTCACGCTCTCGGCCAGGACCGGCAAGGGCATCGACACGATCCTCGAGGTTGCGTTCGAGCTTCGCGAGGCGTGGAGCCGGCGCGTGCCGACGGGCGAACTCAACCGCTGGTTCGAGGAGGCGATCGAGGCCAACCCCCCGCCCGCGCCCAGGGGCAAACGGATCAAGCTCCGCTACATCACCCAGGTGAAGACCCGGCCGCCGAGCTTCGTCGTCTTCGGCAACCGCCTCGAAGAGCTACCCGAAAGCTATCGCCGTTACCTGCTCAATGCGATGCGCCGCGATCTCGGGCTCGGGCCGGTTCCCCTCCGGCTCGACTTTCGCGGCCGCTCGAATCCGTTCGACAGGGGCCGGCGCTAAGGAGAAATTTACCGTTCGGGGCCTAGTTCCGATCCGGTGGGACCACGGCCGGGGGAAACCGGCCCCGAGGAGTATGGTGTGACCGGCGAAGCGCGGGACATCGTCGACTGGACGCATTTCGAGAAGAGCCGGTCCGAGCTCGGCCCGGGTTTCATCCGCATTCTCAGCTATTTCAAGGAGGATGGCGTCAAGTCGATCGCGCAGATCGAGCAGGCGATGCGCGAGCAGAACACGACCGCGCTCGTCCTCCCCGCACATACGCTGAAGGGCGAATCGCGCCAGCTCGGCGCCGAGCCGCTGGCTAAGATCGCCGAGCTGATCGAAACCACCGCGCGGTTCTGCGTCGAAAGCCGCCGCTTCCCCGACGAGCTGGTCCCCGAAGTGGTCGAGCTGCGCAAGCTGTTCAATCAGACCATCGAGCTGTTCGACAAAGCCACCAACCCGCTGATGACCCGCGCCGCGCCGGGCGGCTTCGGGCGGAAGAACGTCGGCAATCAGGGGTTCGGGCGAATCTGAGTAAGACCGTCACCCTGAACTCGTTTCAGGTTCCATTTTCGAGACCCGCTCAGTCCTTCGCCGCAATGGATGCTGAAACAAGTTCAGCATGACGAGTTGCGGCGCTTCGTAAGCTTCAGCCCCGACCAGGTCTCGTCGACCGCGCAGACCTTCACGTCGACGAGGCCCATCGGCAGGCACACGTCGCGGATCGCGTCTTCGGTGATGTCGGTCGGGACCTTGGCGGCTTTCTTAGGCCAGCTCACCCAGATGAAGCCGCTCTGATTGAGCAGTGGCATGAGCTGCTTGAGCTTGGCTTCGAGTTGAACCCGCTCGGTGACGAAGATGTGCGCCGCATCGACCGGCGTCTCGGGCGCCTCAAGCAGTTCGAGTTGAAGCCGCCCGGCTGCAATTTCATCGCGAATATGGACCGGCATGTCATCCCACCACACGCGCAGGCCGTCCTTCAGCGACAGCTTTTTCGCCAGTGGCGTGCCTGAATAGCCTGCGGTCATGGCGCGTAAGCGATGCCGAGCCGTTTGGCTTGCTCGTAAAGAGGTTTGTCTCGCGTCCAGATGCGCACCGGCTCGGCGTCGGCTGACGCCCGAGCCGCTGTGAGCAGATGTGCATCAACGAAGCTCAAACCCGTGCCGTGAAAGCTAGCGCTTTCGACCAGCAGGCGAACTTCGCGATCTTCGGCGGTCGCAATTTTGTGCAAGCCGTCGAAGAATTCGAGCTGTCTTCGCCGATTCTTAATCGACCCCATCGCGATCTCGCCAATCACGAAATTATGCATCACCACGCTTTCGCCTAGTAGGAGGAAGCTGAGATGGTCGTTGAAGCCCTTGTTGATGTGATCGATCCAGATCGACGTGTCGACGAGGATCATGCTGCGTCAGGGCGTCGCCGCGGAGCTGCCCACGCGTCCGGATCGGAGCCGCCGAGCCGAGCGAGCCGCCGCCCGGCTTCGCGCGCGACGAGGCTTTCCAGAGCCATGCGGATGACGGTCGCTCGCTCCTTGATACCGGTATACTCCATAGCCTTGGCGAGGAGTTCATCGTCGATGTTCAGGGTCGTACGCATGTATCAAAAATAGCACCAATTGATGTCGTTTTCAATGCATCAGAACTCCGGCGTGAGCTCGCTGCCCATCAGCCTGGGGAAGAAGCCCTCATGCGCGGCGCGGAGGTCGGCGAGACTTAAATCAAGTTTGAGTTCGTGGCGGTACAGTCGATCCTCGACCAGGCGATCACTGCAGATACGACCGACGCAGCGCGCACTCAGTCCGGCAGCGCTAGCTGCGTAGACTAACGGCTCAAACTCCGCGGCTGGGACCTCCACAAGGTAGCGTCCCTGATCTTCGCCAAATAAGAGATCGGTCCCCACGTGCAGCAGCTCCGAATTGATGGCAATGCCGAGATTGCCAGCCAGCGCCATCTCAGCCGCCGCGACAAGAAGCCCGCCGTCGGACACGTCATGCGCAGCAGTGACCTTGCCTTCGCGGATCAGGTTGCGGACAAATCGGCTGGCTTTTCGTTCGGCGTCGAGGTCTACTGTCGGGGAGGGACCCTGCGTTTCGCCTTTGATCTCACGCAGCCACAGAGATTGGCCGAGGTGCCCGCGCGTGAACCCATCATCGAGAGTACCGTCCGAGATAGTCGCGAGAAGTGATCCTTCCGCCTTGAACCCAATCGTCGCGCTCTTCTCCCAATCCTCGAGCAACCCGACCCCCCCGATCGCCGGGGTGGGCAAAATCGCGACGCTGGTGCCATCCTCGTTCTTGGTCTCGTTGTAGAGGCTGACGTTGCCGCTCACGACGGGGAAGTCGAGGGCTCGGCAGGCTTCCGCGATGCCTTCGACGCAGCCGACGAACTGGCCCATGACCTCGGGGCGCTGCGGGTTGCCGAAGTTGAGGCAGTTGGTGATCGCGAGCGGCTTCGCGCCCACGGCGCAGAGGTTGCGATAGGCTTCGGCGACCGCCTGCTTCCCCCCTTCATAAGGATCGGCGTAGCAATAGCGCGGCGTGCAGTCGGTGGTGATCGCCAGCGCCTTCTTGGAGCCATGCACCCGCACCATCGCGGCGTCGCCGCCGGGGCGCTGGACCGTGTCGGCGCCGACCGACTGATCGTACTGCTCCCACACCCAGCGGCGGCTGGCGAGCGCGGGCGAGCCCATCAGCTTCAACAGGTCCGCGGCGATGTCGGTGCTTTCCGGGATGTCTGTTAGGGGTTCTGGCGCTTTAGGAATCGCGTAGGGCCGCTCGTACAGCGGCGCCTCGTCGGCCAGCGGCCCGAGCGGGATGTCGGCGACGGTCTCGCCGTTCCACACCAGCTCCATCCGGCCGGTGTCGGTGACCTCGCCGATCACTGCGAAATCCAGCTCCCACTTGCGGAAGATCGCTCCGGCCTCGGCTTCGCGGCCGGGCTTCAGGACCATCAGCATCCGCTCCTGGCTTTCGGACAGCATCATCTCATAGGGCGTCATGCCGGTTTCGCGGCACGGCACCTGGTTCATGTCGAGGCGGATGCCGACGCCGCCCTTGCTCGCCATCTCGACCGACGAAGAGGTAAGGCCCGCCGCGCCCATGTCCTGGATCGCGACGATCGCGTCCGACGCCATCAGCTCGAGGCAGGCTTCGATCAGCAGTTTCTCGGTGAAGGGGTCGCCGACCTGGACCGTCGGGCGCTTTTCCTCGCTGTCCTCGGAGAAGTCCGCCGACGCCATGGTCGCGCCGTGGATTCCGTCGCGGCCGGTTTTCGAGCCGACATAGACGACCGGGTTCCCGATGCCCGCCGCGGCCGAATAGAAGATCTTGTCGGTCTTCGCGACTCCGACCGTCATCGCGTTGACGAGAATATTGCCGTCGTACGCGGGATCGAAATTGACCTCTCCGCCGACCGTCGGGACTCCGACGCAATTGCCGTAGCCGCCGATGCCGGCGACCACGCCCGCGACCAGATGCCGCGTCTTGGGATGGTCGGGTCGGCCGAACCGCAGCGCGTTCATGTTGGCGACCGGCCGCGCGCCCATGGTGAAGACGTCGCGGAGGATCCCGCCGACGCCCGTCGCCGCGCCCTGATAGGGCTCGATGTAGGAGGGGTGGTTATGGCTCTCCATCTTGAAGATCGCCGCGTCTCCGTCGCCGATATCGATCACGCCCGCATTTTCGCCGGGTCCACAGATCACCCACGGCGCTTCGGTCGGAAGCTTCTTCAAATGGACGCGCGAGCTTTTGTAGCTGCAATGCTCGGACCACATGACCGAGAAGATGCCGAGCTCGACCAGGTTCGGCTCGCGCCCGAGCGCTTTCAGGATGCGGC
>DASUIB010000002.1:0-5122 GCA_036273235.1 Sphingomicrobium sp.
CACGCCGGTGCTCGTCAAGCAGGCCGAGACCGCTTCCACGCGGTGGGCGCCGGTTGCCGGCTGGCTGAGCGGTCCCGTGTTCAGCCGCGCTCGCGACATTTTCGCGGCCAACATGACCGAGCTTCTCGACCGGGCGGAAGACCCGGCGCGGATGATCCGGATGATCATCCTCGAAATGGAAGAGACGCTGGTCGACATTCGCGCGACCGCGGCCCGCTCGATCGCCGACATCAAGGAGATGCGGCGCGCGGTGGTCCGGCTCGATCAGATGCAGGCGGACTGGACAGCCAAGGCCGAGCTCGCGCTTTCCAAGGATCGTGACGATCTCGCCAAGGCGGCGCTGGTCGAGAAGCAGAAAGCGGCTGAGATGGCCGAAGGCCTGCGCGACGAGCTCGGCCAGATGGACCAGGTGCTTCGCGGCTACGAAGCCGACATCGCCAAGCTCCAGGGCAAGCTCCGCGAGGCGCGAGCCCGGCAGAATGCGATCGCCGCGCGGTTCGAAAGCGCCCTCACCAGGGCGAAGGCCCGCGAGATCATGCACGGCAGCCGGACTCAGGACGCATTCGCCAAGTTCGAGCTGCTCGAGCGCCGCGCCGACTTCGCCGAAGGCCGCTGCGATGCGCTGGGCATCACCAGCCTCGAAGACGAGATCGACCAATTGAAGGCTTCGGAAGCGATCGACGCCGAGCTGGAAGCCATGAAAGCCGCGCGCGCTGCCCAGTTTCGGACGCGCGCGAACTAAAGGAAAGGAAGGGAAAAAGTGACGATGGCCCGCAAGATTTACCCATATTCGCTCGATCGCAAGGACGCGAAGATCGCCGGTGTCTGCTCGACCCTCGGCGGCATCAGCGGGATCGACCCGACCTTCATCCGCATCGGCTTCGTGGCCGCGGCGATTTTCCTCAGTTTCAAGCTGACGCTCGTCGCTTACGCAGCGATCGGCCTCTACCTCGCGGTGCAGAAGAAGCGCTCGATGATCGGCGATAGCCGGATGAGCGACTTCGACCGGATGGAAGAAGTGTCGAAGCGCAAGCCGACCGTGCACGCGATGGTCAACGACCTCGACGAGACCGACCGCCGGCTGATGGCGATCGATCATCACATCAACACCCAGAATGATGAGCTGGCGCGCGAGATCGAAGCGCTCCGCCAGGAGGAGAAGTGATGGACCCGCTGACGATCGGAGTGCTGAGCGCGAGCATCATCGTCGGGCTGGCCGGCGCGGCGATCGCGGGCCTGAAGGCCTGGAACGGCTGGCTCGAGCTCAAGAAGATGGAGCTGACTCAGATCGCTGGCGAGCGCGGGCTTCCGCCGGCGACCGGAAGGATCGAGATCGCCGACCTTCGCGAGCGCGTCCGCAAGCTCGAGGCGATCGCCGCCGGTATCGATCTTTAGTTCCAGCGCGTTTCGCTCCCCAGGCGCGCTGATCCAGAGGCGGTCCGGACCCCCTTCCTGGGCCGCCTCTTCATTTGCCGGTCACAAACGGCTGTTCGTAGGCGGGCGATTGCTGAGCCGCAGCCTTACCCTTAACCCGCACGAACGATGTCTCTGACCAGAGAATTGATCATGACCCTGACGGGACTTGCTGTTGCCAGTCCCGTCGTTGCCGCGGATGTCCAACCCGGCAGCGATCCCACGATCATCGTCATCGGCGAGCGCAAGGAGAACACGCCCGAGAAGCTCGACCACATCATGCCCGAGGTCGACGGGACCAAGATCACGGTGACCAAGAAGACCAGCATCACCAAGCTCGACCTGCTTCCGACGATCGTCGAGAACAATCAGCGCGAACTGTTCTCCCGAACGCCCGGCCTCACCGTTTCCGAACAGCAGACTCCGACCCAGTTCAACTTGAGCTACCGCGGTCTCGGCAACCCGCAGGAGTCCGAGTTCGTCCTCGTGCTCCAGGACGGGATCCCGATCTCGACCGACTGGATCGGTTTTCCGACGCTCTATTATATGCCGCTCCCCCAGTCGCTCGAGGAAGTGCAGCTGATCCGCGGCGGGTCGAGCCTGCTCTACGGTCCCGAGCCCGCACCGGCGGTGAACCTCGTCTCCAAGCGCCCGGCCGTCAACCAGCCGTTCGGCGGTTACAGCGAGAACGTCCTCGGCAGCGACGGCCTGTTCTCGACCTACAATACGGTCGAGGGGTCGAGCGGGCCGGTCTCCTTCCGCGGCAATTTCGGCTTCGTCAGAAGCGACGGCCAGCGCGACAACGGCCGGTCGCGGGTGACTCAGGGCGACGCCTATGTCGCTTATCGCCCGGCTCCGAGCAGCCTGTGGTACCTCGACTTCCACCGCCATTATGCGAGCTCGGGTGACCCCGGAAAGCTCAGCTTCGCCCAGTTCGTCGCCGATCCCGACCAGGCGCCGACCCCGTTCAACCACGACTGGGTGACCCGGACCTCGGTCACGCTCGGCAACGAGAGCGATCTTGGCAACGGCTGGCGCTCCGAGGCCAAGCTGTGGAGTGCCTGGCAGGACCTCTACACCCGGGCCGCGGCCGCCGGTCCTTCTCCCGCGACGACCGTCCTGCAGGACGAGCGCTTCCACAGCGAAGGGCTCGACTGGCGCTTCCGCAAGCGCTGGGGGCGCGGCAATGCGCTGACCTTCGGCACCGTCCTCTATCACGACAGCGCGCCCTTCCGGCAGTGGACCAGCGCCGACATCACCGCGTCGCGCGGAAGCGAGGACGGGACTCCGCGGCTCGTCCAGGCGCGGCACGACTGGTACGGCGCGGTGTTCGCCGAGAACGTCTTCCGGCTGCCCGGCCGCTGGCACATCGTCCCCTCCTTCCGCCTCGACCATGAGAGCATCGGCATCGACGAGAGCGTCCGCCCGCCGTTCCTCGTCCGCCCCTTGATCCACCAGTCGGTCAGCAGAACGATCCCGATGTTCGGCCTCGGCGCCGGGTTCGACTTCGGCAACCAGAACGAGACCTATTTCAACGTCAGCCAGGGCTATCGTCCGGTCCGCTTCTTCGACGTCGCCTCGCCCTTCTCCAATGTGAACCCCCGCGGCGTTCCGGCCGCCTCGAAGTCGCTGTCGTGGGAAGCGGGCGTTCACGGCACTCCCGTCAAGGGCCTGTTCTACGACGCCAGCCTGTTCTGGATCGACTTCACCAACCGCATCGAGACGATCGTCATCTCGCCGGTCGAGTCGGTGTTCCAGAACAGCGGCGATACCCGCCACCGCGGCTTCGAGGGCGAAGTCTCGTACGACCTGCTCGCCGCCCGCAACGGCCCGCTGCACCTGACCCTGTTCGGCAATCTGAGCCTGCTCGACGCCAAATTCACCAGGAGCAACCTCGCCGACCGGGTCGGCAACCGCCCCGCCTTCGCCCCGGCGGTCACCGCCAAATATGGCATCAGCCTCCGCCGCGATGGCCGCTTCAACCTGAGCCTCGCCGGCTCCAGTGTCAGCAGCCAGTTCTTCCAGGATTCCGACCTTCCCGTCGGCTCACCGGGGAGCGCCAATTTCATCCCGACGAAGGTTCCCGCTTTCACCGTCTTCGACCTCACCGGCGACTGGCAGATCAGCCGCAACCTCCGCCTGCTCGGCGGCGTGACCAACCTCACCAACCGCAAATATTACAACCGGGTCTTCCAGAACGGCATCGAGCCCGCCGAGCGGCGCAAGGTCTATGCGGGGATCGCGCTCGGGGTTTGAGCGGCGCGGTCGCACTGCCGAAGCCAATCCCATCGACACGCTCGGGACCGGCATACGTTCACTAATGTCACGCGATGCGTGGCCATTTTTCGTGACTTTAGGGCGGAGGGACGGAGCGGCCGCGCGCCCGTGAGAGGCGCTCCAATCTTCGCGGAATCGAAGATGACCGAAGGGCAATGTTCGTAGTGACGAGCGTGGATGCGAGACGCGAAGTCCGGCGCCGAAACGCAGCGACTGCGTCGGCGAACCGCCGCGGCAGTTGTTTCGGTGGAATGGGGTGTATGTGTTGTCACTGCGGCCTCCAGGGGAAAGGAGGCAACTCACCTATGCCATTTGCCATGCTGTAGGACAGCAAAATCGGCGAGCGCAGGAGAGCGATTGCGCAAGCAATCGGGAGCCGCCGTCGTTGAGACGATTTTCGGTCGCCTGGCGGGGCGAGAGGCCTGAGGCCGAACGAGCCGTTCCGACGTCACTGGATTGACTCCGGTGACGGCTCAAGATTTTGAAACTGGTGGATAACTCACGTCAGTTTCTGGACAACAGACCAGGGCGGGACATAACTTATGTTCGTGGAATGTTCTGCTACGTGAGGAGGGTTGCGACTGGTGGACACCGAGACAATGAAATGGATGGGCGTTTTCATGCCCTTCGCGCTGCGCGAAATGCAGCGGGTTCGCGAACGCCAGATCAAATTCGTGCATTATTGCAGTGCCGAAAGCGGACTCGCGATTCTTCGGTCGAAGAGCATGTGGCTCCGTAATTCGAAGCTCATGAATGACTTTTCTGAGGTAGATTACGGCGCGAACTGTTTACGCCAAGCGTATCAAAGTGCGGCCGGCGACCGTCTGAAACGCGCCTTGGCTGACGTCCAGGTTGATCTGCCGAGCGTGATTGAGGCCAATCACGACGATCTGTTTCACGACATTAGGAATGAGACCTACTTAATCTCAATTTCCGAACACGCAGATTGCAGGGAGAACGACTTCGGACGTCTCTCTATGTGGCGCGCCTATGCGCCTCGAAATGGTGTTGCGTTCGTCTTTAACAACACACCATTCCTCTGCGAGAGCGATGCCCTCAAGGCCTATTCAAGCCCGGTCGCATATGCCACGCCGGATGAGTTCGTCGCTCTATTTGAGGAAATGGTTGCCGGAGTTGAAGCCAATCTGGACGAATTGAAGAAATTGGGTGGACAATTTCTGCACGACTTTATCATGCTCGCGTTCATATTCGCCGTACAATCCACCAAGCACCCATCATTCGCAGAGGAACGAGAGTGGCGTGTCCTCTATACGCCGACCATTCTCGTTCGAAGGGGCGAAATGACGGATCAGCAGCTCCAACGGATACCCACTCAGATCGCCTGCATTAAGGGTGTGCCTCAAAGAATCTACGAAATCCCGTTCAGTAACTATCCCGAAGAAGGTTTCGTTGGTGCTACCGCGCCAGAATT
>DASUIB010000003.1:0-5605 GCA_036273235.1 Sphingomicrobium sp.
CAGCCGAAGGGATTGCACCAATGAAAAAGCTCGTGCTCGCGCTTACCGCCGTCAGCCTGCTCGCCGGCTCCGCTCCGTCGCTCGCCGCCCCGTGCAAGGACAAGCACGGCAAGTTCATGAAATGCCCGGCCAAGCCCAAGATCTGCCGCGACTCCAAGGGTCACTACAAAAAGTGCAAGTAGGCGCCGGCTAGCCACCGCGTTTGACTCACTTAAGTTAAAGGCCCACGCCCGCCGGCGGCGCAAGGGGGCCTTCAGGGACCGCGCCGGACATTTGCCCCGAGTGGCGTACACTCACACGACAGGGGGAAATCATGAAGCAGTTGATGAAGCTGGCCGTCGCGGCGGCCTTGGGCGCGGTTGCGTCCGGATCGATCGTCTATGCCCAGGCTCAGATGGCCGAGCCGCCGCGCGCGATCGTCGCGCTCTACCACACAGCGCCGGGGCAGCAGGAAGCCCTGCTTCACTGGCTCGCCGACCAGGACCGGATCAGTGCCGCCGCCGGGCTTCCCGCAAGCCAGCTCTACGTCCACACCGACGGCGACAGCTGGGACTATATGGGCATCAACCCGGTAACCACGCCGGCGCAGGATGCGGCGGTCGAGGCGGCCGCGCGCAAGATGGGCATGGCCACCGGCGCGAAGCGGGCAATCGAGTTCCGCAAGCTGATCGCCAGCCACACCGACACCTACACCATCGGCCCGGTCACCGCGGCCCAGGTGATCACCGCCATCGGCAGCTGACGCCGGCAAGGTGAAGCGCGCCCGGTCCACGCGGCCGGGCGCGCAGCCGCTTGCCCCAAAAAATGCTGTCCTACAGCACCCATTTTATGGCTCATGCTGCGCGATGCAGCCGCGAGTCGCCGAGCTTGTCACCCACTTTCGCGGATCAACGCATTACATTCCGACACATCCGACAGTCTTGCGCGTACGCGCGCGCGTCTGCGGGCGTGGGACCATGAACTTTGGCAACTTTCGGGCCGTCGCGAAAACGTTCCGTCACCGCGAACATTCGCGAACATTCGCGCGGGTCTTAGAGGATCTGGCCGACCTTCTCGCCGTCGCGGAGTACGTCGCAGATCGGGCAGTCGGGGCTGTCCTCGGCCTGCTGCACCGCCTGGCGGTCGGAGGCGGCGAGCATGTGCTTCTTCTTGATGACGGCGCCGCCCGGCTTCGCCAGCTTGTCGATCCGGTACAACTTCATCACGCCCACCCTGCTCTTTACGCCGGAGAGCGTAGCGGGTCGGCGGGTAAAGGGAAGGCCCTGGTAACTATTTTCGCACACCGGCCGCTAACCGGCTGCCGCCTAGTCCCGGTTCCGGTAGTGTCGTTGAACTTTAGCGAGCTCCAGCGGCACTACCACCATGCGCGAGGTGCGCCGCCGCGGCCCCTCTCCCCTAAGCTCCGGCGGCGCTCCGCGCGCAACCTCCGCCATCGCATCGAGCCGATTCCCTTCTTCGAATGGCGAGCTTTTCATTCGCGGTTCAAGTTCGGGGCGGCTAACGTCCGCCGGCACGCGACGCAGATTCAAAAAACCGACCCGCTAAACCTTGTCCGCCTACCGGCTCACTCTCCCCTACGAGCGCCCGCCGCTCCGCCGCCGCGCCTCCGGCCTGGCGCTCGCGGTCGCGGTCAATTTGGGGCTGCTGCTGATGCTCCTGACGCTCGGGCGGCTGGCGCCGGACGCGAAGAAAATCAGCCATGCGCTGGTCGTCGACCTGCTGCCCGAATCGCACAGCGCCGTCTCGGCTCCGGCGAAGAGCGAGCCGGTGCGCCAGGCCGCTGCGCGTACCGAGACGAAGCCGCTGCCCAAGCCGCCGCCGATCGTGCTTCCCGCCAGGCCGACGATCGCTGTCCCGCCGCCGCACCCGGCAAAGCCCTCGCCGCTGCTGGAGATGAGCAGCGCCGACCTCGCCGCGGCCGACCTTCGCAACCTGCCCAAGGGCGGATCGGGAAGCGCCGGCGATTCGGAAGTGGTCGGCACCGGTCCGCACGGCGAGACTCTCTATGCGGCCGAATGGGCGCGCCATCCTACCGACGCGGAGCTGAGCGGCTATCTGCCGACCGACGCGCCCGACGGCTACGGGCTCATCGCCTGCAAGACGATTCCGGGCGACCGGGTCGAGGATTGCATCGAGCTCGACCAGGAGCCTCACGGCTCGCACCTCGCGAGCGCCGTCCGGCAGGCGGCGTGGCAGTTCCGGGTCCGGCCGCCGCGCAAGAACGGAGTCCCGCTGGTCGGTTCGTGGGTGCAGATCGAGATCGATTACCACCGCATCGAGCGAAGCGGCAACGGGCTCTAGAGGATCGTCTAAGCTTTCACTTCACCCGGCGCGATCACGAGGGCCGCGGCTTTACGTTCGGCTTCCTCGATCCGCAGCTGCTCGCTGCGCCGCGCCTTGTCGGCAAGCGCCGTCCATGCCGCCTCGGACCGGCGGCAACGCTCGCGCACATGGTCGAGCGTCGCCGCTTCCGCCTCGACCCGCGCCTGGTCGGCGCGGGCGAGGAAGAATTGCAGGTTCGAGCTGCGGATGATCGGCCCGGCCAATTATTCGCTCGGCGTTTCGGCGGCCTCTTCGTTCGACCCCTCTTCGGGCTTGATGTTCACCGCGGCCATCTTGCCCCGGCGGTCCTCCTGAAGATCGTAGCTGACGCGCTGGTCCTGGCGCAGGCTGCGCAGTCCCGAGCGCTCGACCGCGCTGATGTGGACGAAGGCGTCATTGCCGCCGCCGTCGGGCGCGATGAAGCCATAGCCTTTGTTCTCGTTGAAGAATTTCACGGTTCCGGTGGTCATTTCATTTTCCTTCTAGTGCGGGCCCGAAAGGCGGGCCGCTTCGTGCTAGGAGTGCCGAGAGAAGGAAAAGGGCGCGGTAAGCCCCGCGCCTGTAGACCGTCAATTTGTGACTAGTAGCGAAGCCCGACATAGGCCCGCTCGACGCTAATTGTAAGGGGAAGCGCATTCTCCGGCATGGCTATAATGCCACGCCCGCCGCGTGGCCGAAATTTTCGTTGGAATCGTAGGAACCTCCTCTTGTTCGCGACGTTGGGGCCGATAACCTAGGTTAATCGGGTCCTTTCCTGTGTCCGAACCGCAAGACCATCAAGAAAGCGCAGAGCTCGACCATGTGAGCGAGACGCTAACGCGCAGCCTCAAGCTGTGCCATTCGCTGGTCGACGATTACCGGCTGAAGCTCGCGGCCAACTGCAACGATCCAGAATTAGTCGAGGCGGGGGACGACGAACGCCTCGGCTGAGGCGACTCACCTGTCGTTTCGCTCGCGCTCCCCGAGCGTCGAATCGCTGACCTGCCGGTCGATCCCGCTCTTGTCGCTGAAGAAAGCGGCGGCGAACAATCCGCAGCCGAGCACGACCGAAAAGAAGACTCCGAACGTGGTCGCGATCACCATGTTGGCGTCGAGGTCGCCGGTCAGATGCAAATAGATGAGCGCGGCGGCGACCATCAGGATGGCGATAACCACGATCCATTTGACGATGCGCTTGAATTCCGCGGCGGCCTGCTGACGGTCGGAAGCCATGGACCCTCAAGCCGCCCGGAGCCGTCGAGTTCCGACTGCCGTTCGGCGATCAGCGCGCGTCACGGAGCATGAAGCCTTCGCCCGCAGGGCGCCGGCTCAGCTGCGCTTCGTAATCTTCAGCGAGATCCTCCAGCGCATCCCGCATCTGATCGTCGGTCAAAGACTTCGCCAGTCGCCGGCAACGCTCAATTTGTTCAATCAGATCGATACGTTCATGTTTCATTGGGACACCGTCTACGAAATAACGCGACAGCTCCCACGCTCGATCGGCCAACGTCGCGGTTTGAACCCGAGTTCCATCCGTTATGTCACTGTAACGGTGACGCTGGCGGTTAATGCGCCAGCCGCTGCTCGGCCTGGGCGAGGATTTTCTTCACATCGTTGCTCGGGATCGCGAAGCCGATCCCGACATTGCCCGCCGCGGCTTCGCTCTGGCTGGGGCTGAACAGCGCCGAGTTGATGCCAATCACCTCGCCGTGGAGGTCGATCAGCGCTCCGCCCGAATTGCCAGGGTTGATCGGCGCATCGGTCTGAATGAAGCGTCGCGGATCCCCCTGCCCGAGCGGCCGGTCGATCGCGCTGATGATCCCGCTGGTGACGGTCTGGCCGAGGTTGAATGGATTGCCGATGGCGACGACGAAGTCGCCGACCTGGAGCTTGCCGCTGTCTCCGAGCTGCAGGGCCGGAAGGTTCCTGGCGTCGATCCTGAGCACCGCAAGGTCCAGGTTAGGCGCCAGCGCGACCGGATCGGCGGGAAGCTTGCGCCCGTCCTTCAGCCCGACCTCGACCGCTTGAGCGTTGCGCACGACGTGGAAGTTGGTGATTACCAGCCCGTGCTTCCCGTCGACGATCACGCCCGAGCCGGCAGCGATCGCCGGCTGGAGCGCGGCGTCGGGGATGCCAAAATAACGGCGGAAGAACGGGTCCTGAAGCAGCGGGTTCTGCTCCGCCGGCGACGGCTGGAGAGTGGCGATGTTCACCACCGCGGGAGCGGTTTTCTTGACCAGCGGCGAAAGGCTGTCCTCGGTTGGAACGGCGAGGGTCCGCGGCTCGACCGCGCTGCTCGTGCCGATCGGCAGCATGCGCGCGACGACCCCGCCGATCACGGCGGCCACCAGGAGCAGCAGGAGCAGCGCGAGCAAAGAAATTCCCTCGCCCGCACGACGCGGTTCGGCCATGTCTGTCTTATCCTTCGATCGGTTGACCCTCAGGCGCGCCGCGGCCGAGCTTGTCCGGCAGCCGCTCTCCCGCCGCAGTGAACGCGAGGCTGACCGAATTGATGCAATAGCGCTGCCCCGTCGGCGGCGGCCCGTCGGGGAAGACGTGACCCTGGTGAGCGCCGCAGCGCGCGCAGACGATCTCGGTACGGATCATTCCGTGGCTCGAATCGCGAATGGTCTTGAGATGGCCATCGGCGAACGGCTGGGTGAAGCTCGGCCAGCCGGTGCCGCTTTCGAACTTGGTGCCGCCGTGAAACAGCGGCAGCCCGCAGAGGCGGCAGGTGAAGACTCCGGGGCGTTTCTCCTGAAGGAAGACGCCGCAGAAGGGCGCCTCCGTTCCATGCTCGAGAAGCACTCGGCGTTCCTCGTTGCTGAGGTCGGCGACGAGGCTGTCGAACTGCTCTTCGATCGGCGGCGTAAGGTCGAATGTGGCGGCGGCGGTGGCCATTTGCAGGCTTCTCCTTCAGATGCGGTTTAACATGGGAATGGAATGAGCGTCTGTCGATGCGGCGGATTCCCCCTCTCTTGCTGCTCGTCTTCGCGACGACCGCGACAGCGGAGACCGTCCAGACGCGCGAGCAGGCGCTCGCCCAGGACGCGGCGCAATATGCGGCGCAGTTCGGAGTCACTCGGGCCGAGGCGCTCCGGCGGCTGAAGACCGAGCAGGACAGCGTCGCCGCCACCGACGCCATCGCGCGCGAATTCGCCGACCGCCTGGCGGGAATTTCGATCGAGCACGGTCCCGAATATCGCATCCTCGTGCTGCTGACCGGTTCCGAGCCCGTCGCTGACCGAAGCGCCGCGGGCGTGCCGATCGTCTTCAGAACCGGCGCGAAAGCCACCCACGCCGA
>DASUIB010000004.1:0-4891 GCA_036273235.1 Sphingomicrobium sp.
CATAGTCAACAAGCCGTAAACAAATGATTTTTCATCCGAAACGGAGCAGAGTCTCGGCGATCGCCGCGGTGATCGCATCGCCGTCGAGCCGATAGGCCGCATAGAGATCGGCAAGGCCTCCGGTCTGGCCGAATTTCTCCACCCCGAGCGGCGCCACCCGCTGACCGAGCACGCCGCCGAGCCACGACAGCGATGCCGGCGCCGCATCGGCGACGGTCACGAGGCCCGCCTGCGGCGGAAGGGCCGAGAGCAGCTGCTCAACGTGCGATGCCTTGCGGCCGCCGTTCCATCGCCCCGCCTGCGCCGCTGTCCAGCCGCGGTGGAGCAGGTCGGGCGAGGTGATTGCGAGGAGACCGAGATCCGGTACGTCCTCTCTCAGCTCCTCCCATGCGGCGAGCGCTTCGGGCATGACCGCGCCCATCGCGACGATCGCAGCCTCGGCGTCCGGCCCCGGCTCGCGCAGCCAGTAGCCGCCGTTGAGCGCGCCTTCACGCCAGCCGTCGTCGGTGCGGTCGACCTGACGGATGCTGCGGGTCGAGAGGCGCAGATAAATGCTCTCGCCGGCGGGGTCGTCGATCAGCCGAAAGGCCTCCTCCATCATCGCCGCGAGCTCGTCCGCAAAGGCGGGCTCGTAATGCCCGAGGCCCGGCTGGCCGAGCGCGATCAGCGGCGGGTTGATCGACTGGTGTGCGCCGCCCTCGGGCCCGAGCGTAATCCCGCTCGGAGTCGCGACGAGCAGAAAACGCGCGTCCTGGTAGCAGGCGTAGTTGAGGGCATCGAGACCGCGGGCGATGAACGGGTCGTAGAGCGTCCCGATGGGGAACAGCCGCGTTCCGAACAGGTCGCCCGAAAGGCCGGCGGCGGCAAGCATCAGGAACAGGTTCGATTCGGCAATCCCGAGCTCGATGTGCTGGCCGTTGTTGTTAGCACCCCATTTTTGCGCCGAGGCAATCTTTGCCTGTGCAAAGACGTCGGGCATGTCGCTTCGGCGGAAGAGGCCGCGCTGGTTCACCCACGCGCCGAGATTGGTCGACACGGTGACGTCGGGCGAGGTGGTGACGATGCGGTCGGCGAGATCGCCGCCGGCTTTCGAAAGGTCGAGAAGGATGCGGCCGAATGCGGCTTGGGTGGATTGCTCTTCGCCTCCCGGCGCGGGGATGGTTGGAATGGCAACGGTCCCAAAGGCGCGGCGACGCTTCTCGCGGGCGATGCGACTGCGCTCGATCAGGGCTTCGACGCCTGGCCGGGCATTATCGCCGATGCCTTCGAGCACCTCCCACTCATGGCCTTCGCGCACGCCGATGCTCTCGCGCAGCGCCGCCATTTGCGTCGGGTTCATGAGCCCGGCGTGATTGTCCTTGTGGCCGGCGAACGGCAGGCCGAAGCCCTTGATCGTCCAGGCGATGAAGAGCGTGGGAACATCGTCCTGCGCCGCGCCGAAGGCTTCGATCAGCGTCTCCATGCAATGGCCGCCGAGGTCGGTGAACAGCGACGCGAGCGCAGCGTCGTCGTGCTCGTCCAGGAACGCCGCGCCGTTCTTGCCGAGATCGGCTTCGATGCGCTTCCGCCACGCGGCGCCGCCCTGGTAATGGAGGGCCGACAGCTCGGCGTTCGACAATTTTTCGAACCAGCCCTTCAGCGCCTTGTTGCCGTCAAGCGCGCGCTGGAGGCGCTTGCCGTAGCGAAGCTCGACCACGCGCCAGCCGCAGCTCTGGAAAATCTCGTCGAAGCGCTCGAACATCCGGTCGGCGCTGGTCGCGTCGAGGCTCTGGCGGTTGTAGTCGACAATCCACCACAGGTTGCGGACGTCGTGCTTCGCCCCCTCTATGATCGCTTCGTAGATATTGCCCTCGTCGAGCTCGGCATCGCCGATCAGCGCGACGAAGCGGCCGCGGTCCCTGTCGTCGAGCCAGCCCCGCGCAGTGAGATAATCCTGCACCAGGCTCGCAAAGAGGGTGACGGCGACGCCGAGCCCGACCGAGCCGGTCGAGAAGTCGACGGGAATCTTGTCCTTGGTCCGGCTCGGGTAGCTCTGCGCCCCGCCGAAGCCGCGGAAATTCTCGAGCGCCTCGCGCGATTGGCTTCCGAGCAGATAATGGATCGCGTGGAGCACCGGGCCGGCGTGCGGCTTCACCGCCACGCGATCGTTGGGCCCGAGCGCGTGGAAATAGAGCGCCGCCATGATCGCCGTCATCGACGCACAGCTCGCCTGATGCCCGCCGACCTTCAGCCCGTCATCGTTCGGGCGAATGTGGTTGGCGTGGTGGATGGTCCAGACGGACAGCCACCGCAGCCGCTCGTCGAGGGTCTTGAGGGCTTCGATGTCGGTGGTGAGTGGTCTTAACACACAAAAACTCCGTTCGAGCTGAGCCTGTCAAAAGCCCTGTCTTGCCCTAAGGAAATCAGTCCTTCGACAAACTCAGGACGACCGGACTGTGCTTGCGTGCGGCGCCGTGCTCACGCCGCCTCGGCCTCGCGCTCACCGTCGAACCGGGCCTGCGCGGCATGGATCGCGTCGACATTCTCCATCGCCCAGGTCGCGAGGCCGCAGATCGGCTTCTGGAGCGACTGGCCGAGCTCGGTCAGCGCATAATCGACCCGCGGCGGGATGGTCGGCGTGACCTTGCGGCTGACGAGCCCGTCGCGCTCGAGGTTGCGCAGCGTCAATGTCAGCATCCGCTGCGACACGCTCGGGATCTCGCGGCGGAGCTCGTTGAAGCGCCTCGGTCCCTGGCTAAGCGTCTGCACGACGAGGACGGTCCACTTGTCGCCGATCCGCGACAGCAGGGTACTGATCGTCCGGCACACGGGGCTCGACGGGTCTTTCATCGCAGTCACCTCAATGTTCCCCTCTCACAAATTTGTTCGTGGTCCACAAAAAAGTGCGTTCTTGCGAGCGGTCCGATGGTGGTTATTTAAGGTGACTCGGTAACAAATTCATACCAAGGAGGCAATAGTGACCATCTTGCACATCGACGCCAGCATCAATGGCGAGAACAGCGCCAGCCGCGCGATCAGCCGCTCGATCGTCGACCAGCTGACGATCGAACGCGGCGGCGCCGATGTCATCTATCGCGATCTTGCCGCCGAGCCGCTGCCGCATTTGACGCTCGATGCCTTCGCGGAGACGTCGGTGCTCGATGAGTTCCTGGCTGCGGATACCATCGTGATCGGCGCGCCAATGTACAATTTTACGCTGCCGACCCAGCTCAAGGCTTGGATCGACCGGATCGTCATTGCGGGAAAGACGTTCCGCTACACCGCGAACGGGCCGGAGGGGCTCGCCACCGGCAAGCGGGTGATCATCGCGCTGGCGCGCGGCGGTTTTTACAACCAGGGCTCGCCGGCAAGCGCGCTCGAGCATCTCGAAACATATCTGCGCGGGGTGTTCAATTTCATCGGCATCGAGCCGGAGCTCGTCGCCGCGGACGGGCTCAGCGTCAGCCCCGAGCAGCGCGACGAGTCGATCAGGCTCGCGCTTGGCGAGACGGTGCGGCTCGCGGCCTGACCCCTGATTCGGCGGGCGTGCGACCCGCTGTTCAGGCGCATTATCGAATGTTAAGCCGAGCCTCGACCTATTTGGGGAAGAGGCTGAAATCCGATGAAGAGTCCTTCGAGGCTGGCGCTCGCGCTCCTCGCGTGCAGCGCGTTCGTGCCTGTCCATGCTTCAGCGGCGGCGAGCAAAGCGACCGCCGCACCGGCGCAGGTGAAGCCGCTCGAAGGGCTGAAATACCGGCTCGTGGGTCCTTTCCGCGGTGGCCGCGCGACGGGCGTGGCCGGTGTCCCGGGAGACCCGAACACCTTCTATTTCGGCGCCGCGTCGGGCGGGCTGTGGAAGACGAGCGACGGGGGAATGACGTGGAAGCCGCTGTGGGACAAATTCCCGGAGGCTTCTCCCGCGATCGGGGCGATCGCCGTTGCGCCGTCCAACCCGAACATCCTTTATGTCGGCACGGGCGAGACCAACATCCGCGGCAACGTCGTCACCGGGAACGGCCTTTATAAATCCACCGACGCGGGAAAGACCTGGGCGTTCGCGGGGCTTCGCGACACGCAGGTGATCGGCAGGATCATCGTCGACCCCAAGGACCCCAACCGGCTGTTCGTCGCGGCGCTCGGCCATCCGTTCGGAAACAACAACGAGCGGGGCATCTTCCGCTCGACCGACGGCGGCAAGAGCTGGTCGAAGGTGCTGTACGTCGACGACAAGACGGGCGGGGTCGACGTCGCCTTTCAGCCCGGCAACAGCCAAGTGATGTATGCCGGCATGTGGCAGGCCTATCGCAAGCCGTGGATCATGGAGAGCGGCGGCCCCGGAAGCGGCTTTTACAGGTCGACCGACGGCGGATCTAGCTGGACCCGGCTGACCGGCAACGGACTTCCCGACGGAACCTTGGGCCGCGTCAACGTCGCGCCGACGACCAACCCCAAACGCGTCTATGCGATGATCGAAGCGGCGAAGGGCGGGCTCTACCGAACCGACGACGGCGGCAAGAGCTGGAAGCTGATCAACGACAAGAACCAGTACCGCCAGCGCGCCTGGTATTTCAATACGGTCTTCGCCGACCCGAAGAATCCGGACACGGTCTATGTGCTGAACACCGCGCTCTACCGCTCGACCGATGCGGGCAAGACGTTCAAGAATTTGCACACGCCGCACGGCGACGACCATGAGCTGTGGATCGACCCCACCGATCCCAAAAGGATGATCAACGGCAATGACGGCGGCGCGACGGTCACCGTCGACGGCGGCGACACCTGGTCGAGCGAGATGAACCAGCCGACCGCGCAATTCTATCACATCGCGACCGACAACCAGTTCCCGTACCGGCTCTACGGCGACCAGCAGGACAATTCGAGCGTGTCGATCGCCAGCGCCGGCGATGAAGGT
>DASUIB010000005.1:0-6082 GCA_036273235.1 Sphingomicrobium sp.
TGTTCAAGGAACCGGGTACCGAATTCCGTCTGCTTCCCGGTGGAATCGCTTATCTTGGAGTCGGCGAATTCGAGGATGACAGTGGGCCGAAAGACCTGATGGCGCATCTGCCCGACATCGCCGCAGCAAAGGGCCTTGTGATCGACGTCCGTCAGAACGGCGGCGGCAACAGCCAGAATGGCGTCACGATCCTGCAGACTCTCGCCGCAGCTCCGTTCAAATGGGAGATGGAACGAACGCCGGTCTACAATGCCGTCGACCGGGCCGACGACGTACCGCAGCATCTGGCGGCGATTGGGCAGCCGGAAATTGCGCCCGATCCCGCGCACCATTTGTCCGTGCCGGTCGTCGTTCTGACCAGCGGCGAAACCGGCTCGGCGGCTGAAGACTTCGTGGCCCTCTTCCAGTCGATGCACCGCGGCGCGACCATTGGAGAGCCCACTGGCGGAAGCACGGGTCAACCGTTTTCGTTCAAGCTGCCTGGCGGAGGCACCGCCAGGATCTGCACCAAAAATACGCGCACCCCCGACGGACGGGTTTATATGGGGATCGGTCTGCAACCTGACATATTGGTCAGGCCATCGCTGACCGACGTCCGAGCCCACCGCGACGCGGCCTTGGACCGAGCGGTGCAATATTTGACGACGGACAACGCCGCGATGTCCTCGAGCTCAGCATCGAACTAACACTCCTGGCGCGGAGCAGTCCTTGTATCAATCTCCGGGCAGCCGGCTTCGCTGGGAATGCCTGCAATGGGTTGAAAGGATACAAGCCGGGCGGCCGGCGGAAACCCTTAACTTTGGCGAAGGGAGAGAGCGGCCAACGGCTGCAATTCCACGTTGAGTTGAAGCTTCGGCACTATTCCCTAGTCAATGACTAGAGATTAGAAAACGGGCCATGCCCAACGCTCTCCTAATTGCAGCTTCCCTCCTCGTCCCTGGCTCGCCAGCGGACGCGCAGCCCAGCGATTTCACTCTCGAGCCGCGCGGCGTTCTCGATGTCGACTCCGCGGTCTACGACGAGCGGCAGGGCGGCCATGATTTCAATGACGGCACCGCGATCCGCCGGCTCCGGCTCGGAGTCGACGGCACGGCCTTTCGATGGTTCAACTATCGCGCCGAGCTGGATTTGGCCTCCAGGGCCGTGAACATTACCGACGCCTATTTCCAGTACACCAGAATCCCCAAGACGGTGCTGACCGTGGGCCAGCACAAGGCGCCGTTCGGGCTCGAGTCCAACAACAGCGACAATGTCAACGTCTTTATCGAGCGGGGCATGTTCACCAATGCGTTCGGCAATGCCGGCGCCGAGCGGCGCATCGGCATCTCGGCGGCTTATTCGCCAACGGCCAATATCAACATCGCGGCCGGTCTGTTCGGCGACAATCACAGCATCGACCGGGGCAGCAGCAGCGCGCCGGTCGAGGGCCGCGGCGTCAACGGCCGAGCGACATGGGAGCCGCTGCTGGACAAGGGGAGGGTCGTCCATTTCGGGCTTTCGGGCTTCTATCGCGCGCACCTCAAGAGCGGCGGCGTCGCCGACGCGGTGCGCCTCAACGACAGGCCCAACCTCCGAATCGACAAGGGCAATATCGCCGACACGGGCGTGATCACCGGTGCAAGGTTATTGCGCTACGCCGGCGCCGAGGGGGCGGCCGTGCTCGGAGCGCTGACCGTCGCGGGGGAGGCGGGGCGGCTGTGGCTCGACCGTTTTGGGAGCGATACCGAGCATTTCACCGGTTATTACGGATATGCGGCATTCATGCTGACCGGCGAAACGCGCCGGTTCAAAGGCGGCAATTTCGACCGCATCCGGCCATTCCACAAGCTCGGCAAGGGGGGCTTCGGCGCATTCGAGGCAGCGCTCCGCTACGATCATATCGATCTGTCGCGGACGCCGGTCCCTGCGCGCGCCGGGAACAAGGC
Source organism: Sphingomicrobium sp. (assembly GCA_036273235.1). Taxonomy (GTDB): domain Bacteria; phylum Pseudomonadota; class Alphaproteobacteria; order Sphingomonadales; family Sphingomonadaceae; genus Sphingomicrobium. Next base: position 1,926 of record DASUIB010000005.1, read on the forward strand.
GTCGAGCATCACTGCCGGTTTGAACTGGTACTTCAATCCTTACGCCAAGCTGATGTTCAACTGGGTCCGCTTCCGGGGCGACAACACGCCGCTCGACCCGGTCGGATCGAGGACGAAGGGGAGCGCCTTCGCCGGCCGCCTCCACCTCGACCTTTGACGAGTTCGTGATGCCCGGCGTTATTTCCCAGACGGAACTCCCCACTCCCTGGGTTCGGCCTGGCGCCGGGCATCACGATCCTGAGCTTGACCGGCGGCGCTTACACTTCGAGCCGGTCGCCGGGCCTCGCCACCATCGTATAGAGCGCCGGCATCAGGAAGATGGTGATCGCGAGGCAGGTGATGAGGCCGCCGACGATCACCACCGCGAACGGCCGCTGCGTATCTGTCCCGACTCCGGTCGCGAGCGCGGCCGGAAGGAGGCCGAGAGCGGCAACCAGCGCGGTCATCATGATCGGGCGCAGCCTGAGGATCGCGCCTTCGCGGATTGCTTCGGCGAGCGGAGTTCCGCCGAGCCGGAGCTCATTGACGTAGGAGATATAGACGAGCGCGGTCTGCACCGAGACTCCGAACAAAGCGAGGAAGCCGATCCCCGACGAGACCGAGAAGGAGGTCCCGGTCAGCCACAGCGCCAATATGCCCCCGACCGGCGCCGAAATCAGGACGCCGATGAGCGCGATCGCCGGGAATTTGAAGTTGCGGTAGAGGAAGAAGAGCAAGAGGAAGATGAGCAGCAGGGTCAGGGGCACGATCGCCATCAGCTGCGCGCGCGAGGCGGTATATTCGCTATATTCGCCGCCCCAGTCGGCGCGGTAGCCCTGCGGCAGCGGGACCTTCCGAGCGACCTGCGCCATCGCGTCCTGGACCGCTCCGGCAAGGTCGCGTCCCTCGACCGAAAATTGCACGCCGATGAAGCGGCTGTTGTCCTCGCGGTAGATGAACGAGGCGCCGTTGGTGACCGAGATGTCGGCCAGCTCCTTCAAGGGAATCTGGGCGCCGGCGGGCGTTGCGACGAGGATGTTGCCGATCGCGATGGGATCGTTGCGATACTCGCCCTTCAGGCGGACGACGAGATCGAACTCTTTCTCCTGCTCGACCACCTGAGTCGCGACGTCGCCGCCGATCGCGGTCTGGATGAGGGCGTTGATGTCGTCGACGTTGATCCCGTAGCGCGCGATCTTGTCGCGATTGATCTGGATCGAGAGGCTCGGCTGGCCGAGCTCCTGGACCAGGGTCACGTCCTTGATGCCTCGGACACGCTCGAGCACCGCCTTGATCGCCTTGCCCTTCTGCTGGAGCGTCGTGAGGTCGGATCCGAACAGCTTGACCGCGAGCGCGCTCTTGAGGCCGGTCTCGGCTTCGTCGACCGCATCCTCGGCCGGCTGGGTGTAGTTGAAGGTGATCCCGGGAAAGGACTGGAGCTTGTCGTTGACCGCGGCGATCAGCTGGGGCTTGGTGTGGATCGCCCCGTGCCATTCCGAATAAGGCTTCAGCCCGACGTAGAATTCGGCGTTGAAGAAGCCGGTCGGGTCGGTGCCGTCGTCGGGGCGGCCATGTTCGGAGCCGACCACGGTGACCTCCGGAAAGGAGGCGATGATCGAGCGGATCTGCGGAACGATCTTCGCCGATTCATCAAACGAGATGGTGTAGGGCATGGTCGCGCGCACCCACAGAGCGCCTTCGTCGAGGTGGGGCATGAACTCGGCGCCGACATCGGTGGCCAGAAGGAAGGACGCGAGCAGCAGCGCCGCGGAAATGGCGACCGTCCCGCGCGGGCGGGCGAGGCAGCGGTCGAGGCCGCCGATGTAGGACGAGCGAATGCGCTCGAAGACCCTGTTGCGGCGCTCGCGAACGCCGCTGCGCATCAGCCACGAGCAGAGCACCGGAAGCAGGGTCAAGGTGACGATCAGCGAGCCGATCAGCGCGAAGATCATCGTGTCCGCCATCGGCTTGAACAGCACGCCAGACGGGCCGGTGAGGACGTAGATCGGAAGGAAGCTGACGACGATGACGATGACCGAATAGAATAGCGGGCGGTCGACCTCGGCGGCGGCGTCGCGGATGATTGCGGCGAGATTGTCGGGGCGGTCCTCGGCGACGGCGAGCCGGCGGTAGATGTTCTCGACCATGATCACCGCGGCATCGACCAATATTCCGAAGTCGATCGCGCCGATCGACAGCAGGTTCGCCGATGCGCCCTGGAGGTCGAGGCAGAAGAATGCGAACAGCAAGGACAAGGGGATGGTGACGGCGACGATCAGCCCCGCGCGGACGTCGTAGAGGAAGAAGATCAGGATCACGACGACGAGCAGCATCCCGCGAAGCAGGTTGTTCTCGACCGTGACGACGGTCTGGTGGACCAGGTCCGATCGGTCGTAGAAGGGAACGACCTTCACGTCCTTGGGGAGGATGCTGGTGTTTAGCTCCTGCGTTTTCGCCTCGACGCCTTTGAGCACCTCCTGGGTCTTGTCGCCGGTGCGAAGCATGATGACGCCTTCGACCGCGTCGTTCTGATGGCCGATTCCGAACTGCCCGAGCCGCGGCGCGATTCCGAGCGTGACGTCGCCGAGGTCCTTGACGAGAGTCGGGATTCCGTCGTGGACCGCGACCACGACATTGCCGATGTCGTCCATCGTCGAGAGACGGCCAAGGCCACGGACGTAATAGAATTGGCCGCCCTGCGAATAGAAGCCGCCGCCGCCGTTGCCGTTGTTGGCGCCGAGCGCGCTTTCGACCTGCTGCGGCGACAGTCCGGCGCCGGCGAGCCGGTACTGGTCGAGCAGCACCTGGTACTGCATCGTGCCGCCGCCGAACCCCGAATCGTCGGCCACTCCCGCAACCGAGCGAAATTGCGGCTCGACCGTCCAATCCTCGTAAGTCTTGAGCTCGGTCGGCGATCGGTCGGGGCTCTGCAGCGTGTAGCGGTAGATCAGCCCGGACGGCGAGGTCAGCGGCTCGACCTCGGGCGCCACGCCGCTCGGCAGGCTGATGCCGGCCAGGCGGTTGAACACCTGCTGCCGGGCGAAATTGCGGTCGGTATCCTGGTCGAAGGTAAGGTCAATCGAGGAGAGCGCGTAGAGCGAGATCGAGCGGAGGTTGTTCTCCTTCGGGATGCCGTTCATCTCGCGCTCGATCGGGACGGTGACCAGCCGTTCCACCTCTTCGGCCGAGTGGCCCGGCCATTGCGCGATGATCGAGACCATCGGCGGCGAGAGGTCGGGATAGGCGTCAACCGGCAGCCGCTCCCAGGCGCGGATCCCGGCGCCGATCAGGAGCAGGGTCATTAGCGCGACGAGGATGCGCTGCTCGAGGCCGAGCGCGACGATCCGGTTGATGAAGTTCGAGCCGGTCGGGTGGGGCTCGTCCGGTCCCACCGGCTCGACCGGAGGATCGGTCATTGGCTCTGCATGAACTGGAGGAAGATCGCCCCGTTGGCGACGACCTTGTCGCCGCTCTCGAGCCCGCTGGTCACGTCGTAATTCTGGCTGTCGTGATAGCCCAATGTGACGTGGCGCCGGGCGAAGCTGCCGTCGGGCAGCGCCAGATAGACGAACGGCAGATTCTCATCGTCGCGAAGAACCGCCGACACGGGCACCAGAAGCCCGGTGCTGACCCGCCCGGACTCGATCGAGACGTCGACGTACATCTGCTTCTTGAGCAGGTCGCCGGGGTTGGGCGCGACGATCCGCGCGACCACCGCGCGGGTGTTGGGATCGACCGAGGCGCCGATATTCTCGACGCTGCCGTGAAACGGGCCGGTGCCGTTGCCGGGATTGATCGTCGCCGAGTCATGGAAGCCGACCGACGAAAGGTCGCCCGGCGCGATTTGCGCCATCACCCACACCTGCGACAGGTTGGCGACGGTGAAGGCCGTGCTCGACCCGGCCTGAAGCAGCTGGCCCGGAGTCACGGTCTTGTCGGCGATGACTCCGGAGACGGGCGCGCGGATGAGTCCGTTGAGGCCGGAGGCGGGGCTTGCGCCCAACGACGCCAGCGCCTGGAGCGCCGCCACCCGGTCGGCTTCGGCGCTTGCGGCATCGGTCTCAGCCTGGGCCGCTTCGCGCTCGGAAATGCCGTTGTGCGCGGCGAGGTCGCGGTCGGCGGCGGCGACGCGCCGAGCGTTGGCAGAGGCGACCGCTGCCTTGCGGTAAGCCGCGACG
>DASUIB010000006.1:0-20280 GCA_036273235.1 Sphingomicrobium sp.
CCCGATTTCTTGGTGTGGGTAATGGCGCCGCCCAGCTCTTCCTGAGTCACCACCTCGTTGGTGACCGTCTTCACCACGTCCGGTCCGGTGACGAACATGTACGATGAGTCCTTCACCATGAAGATGAAGTCGGTCATCGCGGGCGAATAGACCGCGCCGCCGGCGCACGGGCCCATGATCAGGCTGATCTGCGGGATGACGCCCGAGGCGAGCACGTTGCGCTGGAACACTTCGGCATAGCCGGCGAGGCTTGCGACCCCCTCCTGAATTCGCGCGCCGCCGCTGTCGTTGAGGCCGATCACCGGGGCGCCGACCTTCATCGCCATGTCCATGACCTTGCAGATCTTCTGCGCGTGGCGCTCGGAGAGGGAACCGCCGAAGACGGTGAAGTCCTGGGCGAAGACGTAGACCAGCCGGCCGTTGATCGTCCCCGATCCGGTGACCACGCCGTCCCCGGGGACCTTCTGCTGGTCCATCCCGAAGTCGGTCGCGTTGTGCTCGACGAACATGTCATATTCTTCGAAGCTGCCGGGATCGAGCAGCACGCTCACGCGCTCGCGGGCGGTTAGCCGTCCCTTGGCGTGTTGCGCCGCGATCCGCTTCTCGCCGCCGCCCATCCGCGCCAGCTCGCGGCGTTTCTCGAGTTCTTCGATCGTGGTTGCCGTTGTCACGCGCGCTCCCCATCTTAGGCGGGTCGAAGTTCCTTCCACGCGTAGTTCGTCGGGTCAATCGGGCGTCATGGCGATTGTTGCGGTGCAACAAATGGCAAATTTCGCTTAACTTCCATCAGTGTTGCGGAACCGTAATGCCGTCTAGCCCGTTCATTCGCTTGGGCAAAACTACAATATGGAGATGACCTAAATGCTGACTCGCGTCGGGGTGCCAGTGGAGTACGAAGCCGAGCCCTCGGCGCCGGACCCGGAGCCCGCAACTCTGATTTGCTTCTCGCACCTGCGGTGGAACTTCGTGTTCCAGCGGCCGCAGCACCTGATGAGCCGCTTCGCGCGGGAGATGAACGTCATCTTCTGGGAAGAGCCGATCGAGATCGGGCCGAAGGAGACCGCCTATCTGCAGGTCCGCGAGGCGCAGGATGGGGCCAACGTTCGACTTGCCGTCCCGCATTTGCCCCAAGGCATGCCCGACCATGCGCGCGAAGCCGCGCTGAAGCGGCTGCTCGACGCGCACCTCGCGTCGCTGCATGGGCCGCTGATCGCCTGGTACTATACGCCGATGATGCTCCCTTTCTCGAAGCACATCACTCCGGACGTGACGGTCTATGACGCGATGGACGAGCTTTCGAAGTTCAAGTTCGCGCCGGAGCATCTGCTCAGCTACGAGCAGGAGCTGATCGACCGCGCCGACGTGGTCTTCACCGGCGGATCGAGCCTTTACGAGGCGAAGAAGGGCCGCCATCCCAACGTCCACTGCTTCCCCTCGTCGGTCGACCGAGCGCATTTCGCCAAGGCGCGCGCGCGCCAGTTCGATCCCGCCGACCAGGAAGACCTGCCGCGTCCGCGGCTCGGCTTCTACGGCGTGATCGACGAGCGCTTCGACACCGAGCTTCTCGCCAGCGTCGCCGAGATGCGGCCGAGCTGGTCGTTCGTGATGCTCGGCCCGGTCGTGAAAATCTCGGACGAGGATCTGCCGAAGCGGCACAACATCCATTATCTGGGCGGCAAGACCTACGACCAGTTGCCCGGCTATCTGTCGGGCTGGGACGTCGCCTTGATGCCGTTCGCGATGAACGAATCGACCCAGTTCATCTCGCCGACCAAGACCCCCGAATATCTCGCCGGCGGCCGCCCGGTGGTCTCGACTCCGATCAAGGACGTCGTCCGCCACTATGGCCAGCTCGATGGGGTGAAGATCGCTTCCACGCCGGAAGAGTTCGTCGCCGCCTGCGAGGAAGCGCTTCAGCTTGCCCGCAACCCCGAAAGCGGCTGGCTGGCGCAAGCCGACCTCCTGCTTTCCGCCTCGAGCTGGGACACGACCCAGGCGCGCATCGCCGGCCTCATCGCCGACGTGATGGGCACCCGGACGGGCGCGGCATCGCCTGCGCTTCTGGTGGCCGCCGAATGAGCGCGCCGCCCGAGCCGGCGAACGACCGCCGCTATGACTATCTGATCGTCGGAGCCGGTTTTGCCGGCTCCGTTCTTGCTGAGCGCCTCGCATCGCAGCATGGCGCGCGGGTCCTGCTGATCGACCGTCGCCCGCACGTCGGCGGCAACGCCTATGACGAACCGAACGAGGCCGGCATCCTCTACCACAAATACGGCCCGCACATCTTCCACACCAACAGCGAGCAGGTGCGGGACCATCTCTCGCAATTCACCGAATGGCGGCCCTACGAGCACCGAGTCCGCGCGATGGTGCGCAACAAGCTGGTGCCGATTCCCATCAACCGGACGACTCTGAACGAGCTGTTCGGGCTCGACCTTCAGACCGACGAGGAAGCGGCCGACTATCTCGCCTCGCGCGCGGAGCCGGTCGAGGACATCAAGACCTCCGAAGACGTGGTGATCAACGCGGTCGGACGTGAGCTCTACGAGCTCTTCTTCCAGGGATACACACGCAAGCAATGGGGCCTCGACCCGAGCGAGCTCGACAAACAGGTGACCTCGCGAATCCCGACTCGGACCAACACCGACGACCGCTATTTCGGCGACACCTTCCAGGCGATGCCGCTCCACGGCTACACCAAGATGTTCGAGACCATGCTCGACCATCCGCTGATCGACGTGCGCACCGGAGTCGATTTCGCCGAGCTCAGGCCCCACGCGCACGCGATCGCCGAGCACATCATCTACACCGGACCGATCGACGAATATTTCGACTTTCGCTTCGGCAAGCTGCCCTACCGGAGCCTCAAGTTCGATCATCAGACGCTCGACGAGGAGTGGCACCAGCCGGTCGCGGTGGTGAACTATCCCGACCCGACGGTGCCCTACACCCGCATCAGCGAGTATAAGCATCTGACCGGACAGGACGCGCCGGTGACGACGATCACCTATGAATATCCCTCGGCCGAGGGCGATCCTTATTATCCCATCCCGCGCGCGGAGAACCAAGCGCTCTACAAGAAGTATGAGGCGCTCGCCGACGCCACCGAAGGCGTCAGCTTCGTCGGCCGGCTCGCGACCTACCGCTATTATAATATGGACCAGATCGTCGGCCAGGCGCTCGCCACCTTCCGCCGCATCGACGAGCGGAGAAAATGCCTGGGGGAACCGCAAGCGACGGCGGTGGCGGCTGAGTAACCGCCGTCGCGGGCACAATCTCATTGCTGAAGCTTTCTGCCGTAACGAGATGAGCACGACACGGCAGAATTGGCCCGCCCGGCTGTGGCTGGTGCGGCACGGGCAAAGCCAGGGCAATGTGGCGCGCGATGCCGCCGACGAAGCTGGGGCGCATGAGATCGACATTGCGATCCGCGACGTCGATGTGCCGCTGTCCGAGCTCGGGCGGAAACAGGCCGAAGCGGCGGGACAATGGTTCGCCGCGCTCCCGCGCGAAGAGCGGCCGGAGCTGATCCTTTCCTCGCCTTATGTGCGCGCGAAGCAGACCGCAGAGATCATCTGCCGCGCCGGCGCGCTCGCCGGCGGCCCCGCGCACACGATCATCGACGAGCGCTTGCGCGAGCGCGAGTTCGGGATCTTCGATCGCCTGACCACTGCCGGAATCCGCCACAAATTTCCCGAAGAAGCGGCGCACCGGCGGCTGCTCGGCAAATTCTACCACCGGCCGCCTGGAGGCGAGAGCTGGGCCGACGTGATCCTGCGGCTTCGCTCGATGCTCAACACGATCAACCTGCATTATTGCGACCGGCGCGTGCTGGTCGTCTGCCACCAGGTCGTGGTGCTGTGCTTCCGCTACATCCTGGAGGAGCTCGACGAGCAGCAGATTCTCGCCATCGACAAGAAATCCGAGGTGCTCAACTGCGGGATCGCCGCTTATGAGTTCGAGCCCGATATGAAGGGCCTCTGCGTCCCCGAGCTCAGCCTGTGGAATCACGGCGCGCCGCTCGAAGCGGAGGGCGCGCCCAAAACCTCCGCTCCGGACGCGGTGACGGGAACGCGATGAGGGGGGCGGCGCTCGACAAGCAAGCGCTCGACCGACATCCGCTTCCGCCGGTGATCGACGGCGACAAGGAGAGCAAAGGGCGGATCCTGGTCGTCGCGGGCAGCCGCGACGTTCCTGGAGCGGCGCTGCTCGCGGCGACGGCTGCGATGCGCGCCGGCGCTGGGAAGCTCAAGATCGCCACCGTCGAAAGCGCGGCCATGCCGCTTGCGGTCGCAATGCCCGAAGCGATGGTGTTCGGCCTGCCCGAAGCGAGCGACGGAAGCTTTGCGAATGATGCAGTCGATCAGATTGCGGAGGCCGCGAGGGGGGTGGACGCGGTCGTCGCGGGACCCGGCGTCAAGCGCTCCGAGATGTGCAAGCGGATGGCGGACGCCTTGCTCGAAAGCGACGCCGCGCTCGCGCTCGACGTGGCGCTGCTCGAAACGATGGAGCCGCTGCACCAGCGCGAGCTCGACCGGCAGACGGCGCCGATCCTGCTGCCCAACGCGAAGGAGCTCGCGTCGCTGCTCGATTGCAAGCTGGAGCATGTCGAAGATGATCGGGTCGGCTGCGGCATTCGCGCCGCCGAGCTTTACCGCTCGGTTGTCCTCGTCAAAGGCGTGACCAGCCATGTCGTCACACCGGATGGCGATTGCTGGACCTACGACGGCGGAGCGCCGGGCCTCGGCGTTTCCGGAAGCGGCGACGTTCTCGCCGGGATCGCCGGCGGACTGCTCGCGCGCGGCGCCGAGCCGCTCAACGCCTTGCTCTGGTCGGTCTGGCTTCACGGTGAGGCCGGCGCCCGGCTGGCGAAGAAGGTTGGCCCGATCGGCTTCCTCGCGCGCGAAATCCCCGACGAGATTCCCGCCCTACTGCCCCGCTGAGGCCTTGCTCGCCTGATAGCGTTCGAGCTCGTCGCCGATCAGCCGGACGACGTGGAGCACGTTGGTCGATCCCGCCGTTCCGAACGGAATTCCGGCCATAAGCACGATCCGATCGCCGCCTTTTGCGATCTGATGGCGAAGCGCCATGCGCTTGCCCTTCTCGACCATCTCCTCGAAGCTGCCGACATCGCGCGAATGGACCGCGTGGACTCCCCACAGCAGGCCCATCCGCCGAGCGGTGTGCTGCGACGGGCTCATCGCGAGCAGCGGCACTGGCGGGCGCTCGCGAGCGATCCGCCGCGCCGTCGCGCCCGAGCTGGTGTAGCAGACCATCGCCGTCGCCGAGACCGTCTGCGCGATCTGCCGGGCCGAGGCCGAGAGGGCGTCGGCGGTGGTCGGCTCGAGCCGCGTGTGGGTGAAATGAATTCGCGCCTGGTACGACGGGTCGCGTTCGGCGCTCTGCGCGATGCGGTCCATCATCTGCACCGCCTCGCATGGATATTGGCCGGTCGCGCTCTCGGCGGAGAGCATCACCGCGTCGGCGCCGTCGTAGATCGCGGTCGCTACGTCGCTCACTTCCGCGCGGGTCGGAGTCGGCGAGGTCACCATCGATTCGAGCATCTGGGTCGCGACCACCACCGGCTTTCCGAACTGTCGCGCGCAAGCGACGATCCGGTTCTGGAGGGGCGGCACCTGCTCGGGGGGAAGCTCGACCCCGAGATCGCCGCGCGCGACCATCACCGCATCGGCGAGCTCAATGATGTCGTTCAGCCGGTCGATCGCTGCAGGCTTTTCGATCTTCGCCAGAAGCGCCGCCCGTTCGCCGATGAGCGAGCGCGCTTCGGCGACGTCCTCCTGCCGCTGCACGAATGACAGCGCGATCCAGTCCGCGCGCTGCTCGAGCGCGAACTGCAAGTCGTCGCGGTCCTTGTCGGTCAGGGCGGGGATCGGGACCACCACGTCGGGTACGTTGACGCCCTTATTGTCCGACACCGCGCCGCCGACCTTCACTTCGCTGACGATCTGGTCGCCGTCGGATTCGAGGACGCTGAGCCGGACCTTTCCGTCGTCGATCAGGATCCGGGTCCCGGGACGGATCGATTCGAACAGTTCGGCGTGAGGGAGCTGGACGCGGCTGCTGTCGCCGGCTTTCTTCTGGCGATCGAGGATGAAGCGGCTGCCGTTCTCGAGCACGGCTCGGCCGCCGGCGAAATGGCCCACTCGAAGCTTGGGGCCCTGAAGATCGAACAGGATCGTGGTCGGGCGATGGAATTCCTTCTCGAGCGCTCGGATATGGTCGACCAGCCTGGCTTTGGTTTTCCGGTCGCCGTGGCTCATGTTGATCCGGAAGGCGTCGGCGCCCGCGAGCATCAACCGCCGGATCGTCTTGGCGTCGCTCGAAGCGGGGCCAAGCGTCGCCAGGATCTTCACCTTGCGGTTGCGGGGTGTGAGCGTTTCCGACACGGGTCCACGGCCATAGCCGCTTGATATGACGGTTCAACCCGCTAGAGCCGCTCGCTCAACGTCGAAATCGGAGTTTCGAGGAATGGCGGAAGGCACCGTCGCGGCCGATCAGCTGCGGCTGTTCATCGAGCGGATCGAGCGCTTGGAAGAGGAAAAGAAAGGCATCTCGGACGACGTTCGCGACGTCTATGCCGAGGCGAAAGCCAACGGCTACGATCCCAAGATCATGCGCATGATCGTGCGCTTGAGAAGGATGGAGACGCACACGCGGCAGGAGCAGGACGCGGTGCTCGAGACCTATCGCCAGGCGCTCGGGCTGGCGTAGCCGTTACTGTTCCCCGGCGCAGGCCGGGGCCCAGGGCGCGCAGCGCTCGCTAAAAGAAAAGACTGGACCCCGGCCTTCGCCGGGGAACAGAAAGGCGATCAATGGCAGGTCACAGCAAATTCAAGAACATCATGTACCGCAAGGGGGCGCAGGATAAGAAGCGCTCGGCGCTCTTCTCCAAGCTCGCGCGCGAAATCACGGTCGCGGCGAAGATGGGCCTGCCCGACCCCGACGCGAACGCGCGGCTTCGCGCCGCGATCATTGCCGCGCGCGCCCAGTCGATGCCCAAGGACAATATCCAGCGGTCGATCGACAAGGCGGCGGGCGGCGAGGCCGAGAATTACGAGGAAATCCGCTACGAGGGCTTCGGCCCCGGCGGCGTGGCGATCATCGTCGAGGCGCTGACCGACAACCGCAACCGAACCGCGACCAACGTCCGAACGATCTTTTCCAAGAACGGCGGCAACCTCGGCGCAAGCGGAAGCGTCAGCCACGGTTTCGAGCGGCTCGGCCTGATAGAATATCCGCCGAGCGCGGGCGACGCCGACAAAGTGCTCGAAGCGGCGATCGAGGCGGGCGCCGAGGACGTCGAAAGCGATGAGGACGGCCACCGCATCTGGACCGCGATCGACAGCCTCCACGAGGCCGCGCGGGCGCTCGAGCCGATGCTCGGCGAAGCGGAAACCGCCAAGCTCGCGTGGAAGCCCTCGACCGAGGTCGAGGTCCGCGGCGGCGACGCGGAGCAGCTGATGAAGCTGATCGACGCGCTCGAAGAGGACGATGACGTCCAGACCGTCTGGGGCAATTACGACGTGCCCGAGGAAGAGCTGGAGAAGCTCGCCTGAGGATCCTCGGCCTCGATCCCGGCCTCGGCACCACCGGCTGGGGCGTCATCGAAGCCGAGGGCAATCGCCTCCGCCACCTCGCGAATGGGCAGATCAGGACCGACACCGCCGCTCCGCTTCCGAAGCGCCTCGCCGCGCTCGCGGACCAGCTGGAAGCGTTGATTGGCGAGCAGCTGCCGCAAGGTGCTGCCGTCGAGGAAGTGTTCGTCAACGCCAATCCGCAGTCGACTCTCAAGCTCGGCCAGGCGCGCGGCGTCGTCATCATGGTCGCGGCGCGGGCCGGTCTCGACGTCGGCGAATATGCCGCGCGGCTGGTCAAGAAAGCGGTCGTCGGCACCGGCAATGCCGAGAAGGCGCAGGTCCACGCGATGGTCTTGCGCCTGCTTCCCGGTGCAAAGATCGCCGGCCCCGACGCCGCCGACGCGCTCGCCGTCGCCATCACCCACGCGCATCATCTGGCCTCCGCACGAGTCGTCCAAAGCCGTTCGCCCTGAGCCCTGTCGAAGGGCTGATTTTCTGTTTAGGACGGTTGAAGAAGGGGCAGGGCTTCGACAAGCTCAGCCCGAACGGGTGGGATAAGCGCCTTGATAGCCAGACTCTCCGGAACCCTTGCTGAAATAACCGCCGACGGCGCGATCGTCGATGTCGCGGGCGTCGGCTATCTCGTGCACCTGAGCGGCAAGACCTTGGCGGCGATCGGGCCGGTCGGCGGGGAGGTCGTGATCCTCACCGAGCTTCAGGTGCGCGAAGACGCCTGGACCCTGTTCGGCTTCGGCTCGGCCGAGGAGCGGGATTCGTTCCGCGCCTTGACCAGCATCCAGGGCGTCGGCGGCCGCCTCGCGCTCGCGATCCTTTCGACCCTGTCGCCCGACGAGCTCGCCCGAGCCGTCGCGCAGGAGGACAAGGCGATGATCGGCCGAGCCAACGGAGTCGGCCCCAAGCTCGCCGCGCGAATCGCCAACGAGCTGCAGGGCAAGCTCGGCGTTGCCGGCCTCGGCGGGGCCACGCCCACACCGCGCGCCGGAGCCGCCGCCGACGCGATGTCCGCGCTCGGCAACCTCGGCTTCAAACCCGCCGAGGCGAGCGCGGCGGTCAGCGCGGCGCAGGACGAGCTCGGCCCGGAAGCCGGTCTCGACGCCCTCGTCCGGCTGGCGCTGAGAAAGGCTGCCAAGTGAATAATCTGCAGAGCAGAATGTTTGACCGCTATTTGAACACGGTCTGGGCCATTTCATCTTCGATGTATGTGAAATGGTTCGTAATTGGATATACCAGTTTATGCGGGAAAGACCGATTTAACGCCTACCGACGGCGTGGCTTCCATAACCTTGTCATTCTAGCAGATCGGCTCACCCAAAATCAGGCTCTCAATCTTGAAAAGCGCCTCCAAGAAGCTTGCAAGAGCGGGAGCGCGTGCGGTGATCCATACCGAAGGAAATATCATCCGCATCATCGCAAGTTGGCTTACTACGCAAGCGCTGGCCAGGGCTCTCCGGACCGCGATGCGCCAATTCATTCTGTTTACATGGCGTGGGTAGAGCCGTGGCTCTGACGGGTTCTCCTCTAGCGAAGAGCCCAGATCCCGCGATCCACGATCCGGAATAAATTCTCTGCTCGATAATTGGCCGAATCGGACGAGTGATCTTCGAGAGTGCGGCGAATTGTCGCTTGCCATTTGGGGGTCAGCGATCGGCCAGCGGCTTGGCGGATGTCTTTGGTGGTCCTGTAGATTTCGTCGAGGGAAGCTTGTCCTCCGAGCCGTTTAAGCGCTGTGACTATATCATCCACCCATCGCATTTTGCCTTCTCCTTTCGCGCCACTTGTCGGAGCCGCGATCCGAACGACAGGCGCGCCAGTTGGTGCCTTTAGAGGTAAAACCCTCCGCAAAATTGCATCTTCAGTTTCCTCGCCGTCAGCGTGAAGCGCCCATATCTGAGCGAAAACCGAAGTGCTGACCTCTATTCCTCGCATTTTCTCAGGCGCCATCCTGAGTGTTTACACTCCACTAATCGAGGTATCAAGAGGTTTTTGCTTCAACGTCCACCGTGAGCTAAAGAAGTTAGGTGAGACCGAAGAGTTGACCTCCCACACCGCCTCCTGTCGCTGCGGCCAGCTCAAGACGACCGTCACCGGCGATCCCGTCCGCGTCTCAGTCTGTCACTGCCTCAACTGCAAGAAGCGCTCGGGCAGCGCGTTCGCGGTGCAGGCGCGCTGGCCGAAGACGCACGCGACGATCGAAGGCCACTCCCGAACCTTCGTGAAAGTCGCCGACAGCGGCAACCGCGCCACCTTCCACTTTTGCTCCGAATGCGGGTCCGACGTCTATTATGAGATCGACGGCAAGGTCGACGACAAGTTCAACGACTTGATCGCGGTTCCCCTCGGCGCATTCGACGACCCTTTCTTCCTCACCCCCGCTTTCTCGGTGTGGGAGGGGCGGAAGCACGACTGGGTCGAGATCGTCGGAAACGGCATCGAGCACGATTGAAAGCGCTGTCCTACAGCGGCGGGATTGTGCATCATCGCGGCCGTGGCCGGACTGATGACATTCACGAGCATTCGGCAAGCGACTCTGCATGGGCTGATTCGCGCGCGCGCGCGTAGGACCCTCAACTTTGGCAACTTTCGAGCCTCGCATGGCGACTGACCCCGCCCGAATCACGACTCCGGAGCGCACCAGCGAGGACGCCGATGCGGCGCTTCGGCCGAAGAGCCTCGACGAGTTCATCGGGCAGCAGTCGGCACGCGAGAACCTCCGCGTGTTCGTCCACGCTGCGAAGAGCCGTGGGGAGCCGCTCGACCATGTGCTGCTGCATGGCCCGCCGGGCTTAGGCAAGACCACGCTCGCCGGGATTCTTGCGCGGGAGATGGGCGTCGGTTTTCGCGCCACCTCGGGTCCGGTGATCGCCAAGTCGGGCGACCTCGCCGCCTTGCTCACCAACCTCGAGGACGGCGACGTCCTGTTCATCGACGAGATCCACCGCCTCAACCCCGCCGTCGAGGAGGTGCTCTATCCCGCGATGGAAGACCGCGCGCTCGACCTGATGATCGGCGAGGGACCGTCTGCCCGGTCGGTGCGGATCGAGCTTCCGCGCTTCACCCTGATCGGTGCGACCACCCGGCAGGGGCTGCTGACGACCCCGCTCCGCGACCGCTTCGGCATTCCCGTGAGGCTCAACTTCTACACGGTCGAGGAGCTTGAGCAGGTGGTCCGCCGCGCCGCCCGGCTGCTCGGCGTGGACCTTGCCGACGACGGCGGGCGGGAGATCGCTCGCCGATCGCGCGGTACGCCGCGAATCGCCGGACGGCTGCTCCGCCGCGTGCGCGATTTCGCCCATGCCTCCGGCTCCGACACGATCGACACGAAGGTCGCCGATGCGGCGCTTTCGCGGCTCGAGATCGACGCGCTCGGACTCGATGCGATGGACCGCCGTTACCTGACGATGATCGCCGACCTCTACGGTGGTGGCCCGGTCGGCGTGGAGACGCTCGCCGCCGGCCTTTCCGAGCCGCGCGACACGATCGAGGACGTGATCGAACCGTTCCTCATTCAGCTCGGCCTCATCGCCCGCACGGCACGAGGGCGGTGCCTCAACGGCCGCGGCTATGCCCATCTCGGGCTGCCCGCGCCGCAGGGGAGCCAGGCCGGATTGTTCGAAGGTAAGTAAGTGCATGTCGAGTAACCGTCATCCCGGACTTGATCCGGGATCCACCTTCCTTTTGCGATGCCTGAGGAAAAGATGGATTCCCGCTTTCGCGGGAATGACGATGGTTTGTGCTTCACCCGCCGCAGCCCAAGGACCATCGGCAGCGCCCGATTATTCGAAGGATTCGAGCTGGCTCTGCCTGCCGGGACGCAACGACTCCTGCTCGACCCCGCTCCCGACCACGGCGCTGACGCCCGACGGCTACGGAGCGGTCAACACCTCGACCGTCGCCAAAGACCCGCCGCTTGACTGCTTCTACGTCTATCCGACCGTCTCGAACGATTCCGGCATGAACAGCGACCTGAACGCTGGCCGCGAGGAGAAGCTCACCGCGGAGACTCAGTTCGCGCGCTTCGCGTCGGTGTGCCGGACGTTCGCGCCGATCTACCGGCAGATGACACTGACCGCCGTCGCCGCTTATTCGGCCGGCGCCGATGTGACTCAGCCCGCCGATCTCGCCTATCGCGACGTGCTCGCCGCGTGGCGCAATTACATCCGCACCCGCAATGGCGGCCGGCCGTTCGTGCTGATCGGCCACAGCCAGGGCAGCCTGATGCTGCAGGAGCTGATCGCCCGCGAGATCGAGAAGGACCCGGCGATTGCGGGACGCATGAAGCTCGCGATCATTCCGGGCTACAATGTGCTTGTGCCGCAGGGGAAGCTCGTCGGCGGCACCTTCAAGGAAACTCCGCTGTGCAGCCGCCCCGGCGAGACGGGATGCGTGATGGCGTGGAGCAGCTTCCGCGAAAAGAACGCGCCGCCGGATGGGGCGATGTTCGGCTATGCCGGCCGGCCGGGGATGACGGTCGGCTGCGTCAACCCTGCGCGTCCGGGATCGAGCGACTGGGTGAAGCTCGACAGCGACTGGTTCACGCACTCGTCGCTCCCGGTGCCGGGCGGCCCGATCCAATGGTCGAGCCAGGGGCAGCCCTCGACTCCTTACGTCGAGACCAAAGGGCTGGTCTCGGCCAGATGCGTCAACGACGGTCCGCGCGGCTATCTCTCGATCCGCACCAACCATTCGCCGGGCGAGAAATGGACCGACCATATCGGCGGCGAGATCGCGGTGCTCGGCATGTTCCTGCCCGGCTGGGGCATGCACGTCGCCGACGTTGCCGAAGCGCAAGGCGATCTCGTGGGCGAGGTCGGCGAGATCAGCGCTCGATCCAGAACAGCTCCTCAACCGGGACATTGAGCGCTTGAGCGAGCTTGATCGCCAATGTCGCGGACGGCGTGAACACGCCGTTCTCGACGGTGTTGATCGTCTTGCGGCTCACGCCCACGAGCTCCGCGAGGGCGGCCTGGGTCAAGGCCGCTTTCTCGCGTTCGCTCTTGATTCGGTTGGCGAGTCGCTCGGTCACCGAGCGGCGCGGAGCTCGAGGAGGGCGAAGGCGACCATGGCCGAGACGATCCCGGCCGTCGCGACGAACTGCCCGACTTCTTCGGCTCCGATTTCAGGGTCGAAGTGCGAAGCGAGCTGGAAGAGCAGCGCCACCACGACGGCGGCCCAGAAGCCGACGGTGCACGCGAATCTGCGATTTTCGCGGACGCCCTCATCCTCGAGCAAGCGTACCACGTCGCTGTTCGGCCTCAGCCAACGCTTGATCGGCAGCAGGTTGAGCGCGCAGCCGAGGAGAAGCCCGAGCCACAATCCCTGGGTGAAGTCGGTGCCGCCGCCAGTCCTGACGAGGACCATCACCGCGCAGGTGAGCGCGGCGAGGAAGAGTAATCCCAATGCCCGGAAGCGGGCCTTGCGTTCAGCAATATCGACGTCGGTCAGGTGAGTCTCCGTGTAACCTGTAGGTGACATGTAACCTATGCGTTACATCGGAGTCAAGCGGGGTTGCGGTAGGGACTCCGCACTGCGTAGAGGCGAGGTGGATGGAGGGGAAATCGCTCGACACACCCTATCGCGGCGGCTTCGTTGGCGCCGAGCATCATTTCGCGCTCACCGTTTACTTCGAGGACACCGACACTGCCGGCGTGGTCTATTACGCCAATTACCTGAAATTCATGGAGCGCGCCCGGTCGGACATGCTGCGCGCCGTCGGAGTCGACCAGCGGCAGGTGTTGGAAGCGGCGGAAGGCGCTTATTACGTGGCCGAGGCGAACATCCGCTACGTCCGCTCGGCGCGGCTCGGCGACGACCTCATCGTCGTCAGCACGGTCGAGGCGGTCCGCGCCGCTTCGGTCGTGATTCAGCAGCGAGTCATCCGGGGGCGGGAACTGTTGACCGATGCCCGCGTGACCGCCGCCTTTCTCGATGCGAACGGCCGGCCGCAACGGCAACCCAGAGAATGGATCGAAAAATTCAAAGCCATCGCCGCGTCCGGTCAATGAAAGCCAAAAGCCTCAGCGCAGCATTCTTCCTCGCGGGCGCTTGCCTCGCGAGCAGCGCCGCGCAGGCGCAGCAGCCGGGCGCGCCGGCGGCGACCGTCATCGCCATTCCGCCGCTCACATCTCCCGACAGCGGCACCAGGGGCAATGAGATGCTTGCGCTCGCCTGGCAGGCGACTCAGCTGATCGACGGCGACCTTCGGCAAACGGCCGAGGTCATGCCGCTGACCCCGAACCGAAAGGATTATTACTCCTTTCCCGAAGTGACCGCGCCGACCTTCTCCAAATGGCGCGATCGCGGGGCGAAAGCGCTGATCACCGGCTTCGTCCAATCGCGGTCGGACGGGCGGCTGACCGTCGGCTGCTACATCTACGACGTCGACAAGGGCCGCGAGCTCGCCCGCGAGGGCTATGTCATCATCCCCGCCGACCTCAGGCGCGCCGCGCACAAATGCTCGGGGCTCGCGTACAAGGCGATCACCGGCTCGCCCGGAATGTTCGACACGCGCATCGCTTATGTCGCCGAGACCGGCTCGCCGGCCGCCCGGGTCAAGCGGATCGCGATCATGGACAGCGACGGCTTCAACCATAAATATCTGACCCCCGGCGACACGATTGTGCTGACTCCGCGGCTGTCGCCGCATGCGGCGCGACTCGCCTATGTGAGCTTCCAGGGCGGAGTCCCGCAGGTGCGCATCCTCGATGTCGGCAAGGGCGAGCAGCACCCGCTCGTGCCCGGGAATGCGATGACCTTTGCGCCGCGCTATTCGCCCGACGGGTCGAAGATCGTCTTCTCGATGATGCTCGGCGCCAACAGCGACATTTACGTCGTCGGGGCGAACGGCGGCTTTCCCCAGCGGCTGACGACCTCGCCCGCGATCGACACCGACGCCAGCTTCTCGCCCGACGGCAGCAGGATCGTGTTCGAAAGCGACCGCTCGGGGACGCAGCAGCTCTATGTGATGAACGCGGACGGGTCGCAGCAGCGGCGGATCACGTTCAGCACCGCCGCCTACAGCGCCCCCGAGTGGAGCCCCGACGGGAACCTCGTCGCTTTCACCTGGCGAATGGGCGACACGCGCCGGATCGGAATCATCGATCCCGACGGGACCGGCGAGAAGATCCTGACCGGCGGCCCCGGCGATGAAGAGCCGAGCTGGGCGGCGAGCAGCCGCGAGATCGTCTTCCAGCGCACCGACGCGAGCGGCCGCCCGGCCATCTACCGGGTGAGCCTCGACGGAAGCGCGCCCCGCAAGATGACGATCCCGCAGGATGGCTCGGATCCCAACTGGTCGGGGACGATGGACTGATGCGCAAGATTCTTCTCCTCGTCGCCGCCCTGATCGCCGTTCCGGCATCGGCGCAGCTTCCCGGCCTCAGGCGCCGCGATCCACCGCCGCCGGTGCCGGTTCAGAACCCGATCGACGTGCTCCGCGCCGATTTCGCCGCCCAGTCCGGCGGCACCATCGTCTATTTTGCTCCGGGAAGCGCTCAGTTGACGGCGCAGGCAAAGACGATGCTGACGGCGCAGGCGGCATGGCTTCGGCAGCATCCGGAAGTTTCGGTGAGGATCGAAGGGCATGGCGATCCCACCGACACGCGCGATCACGCGCTCGCGCTTGGGGCGGAGCGCGCGGCGGAAGCGCGCGATTATCTGATTCTGCTCGGGCTTCCGGCGGCGCAGCTCAGCGCCATGACCTGGGGCAAGGAGCGGCCGGGGCCGCCGAGCGCGACGGCGACAATCCAGCTTTCAAGCGGCGCGGCGCTGGTCCCCGCAGCTGGCTAGCCAGGCGCGCGCCTGACGCTGCGCTTCGGCGATCTCGCGCGCGGTCATTTCGAGCGCGATCTCGGCGCGGCATTCCTGCCCCCGGGTGCAGCCCGAAAGCGCCGCGAGGTTGAACCATTTATGCGCTTCGATGAGGTCGACCGGAACGCCGCCGCGCCCCGTCGAATAAGTGACTCCAAGCTCGAACAGCGCGTCGACGTCGCCCGCCTCGGCGTCTGCGATTCGGCTTCTCAGCAGAAACTCCGCGCCGCGTTGACTGATCGCACTCATGACGTTCCCCCTCAAAACTCGATTGAGGGAAATTCGGCGCGAACCAGCAAATAAATGGTTAACGCCGTTCAACTACATTTCAGACGGGCAGATTGTCGATCAGCCGAGTGGTTCCGATCGCCGCCGCTGCGATGAGGCGCATCTCGCCCGCCGGGGCGTCGAGCGGCTCGAGACTGTGCGCATCGACGAGCGCGAAATAATCGATCCGCGAGAAGGCTGCTTCGATCAAAGATTTTCGCGCGGTGTCGAGCGCGAGCCGCACCGGCGTTCCGCCGCGGATCGCGTCGCGCGCATATTCGAGCACCCGTGGAAGCGCGACCGCATGGGCACGTTGATCTTCGCTCAGATAAGCGTTGCGTGACGAGAGGGCGAGGCCGTCTTCCTCACGCACCGTCGGAACCGCGGCGATCTCGATCGGTATGCTCAAGTCCTCGACCATCCGACGTATTACAGCCAGCTGCTGGAAATCCTTCTCGCCGAACATGGCCACATCGGGGCGCACCGACAGCAGCAGCTTGGCGACGACGATGGCGACGCCGTCGAAATGCCCCGGCCGCGCTTCCCCTTCCCAGCGATCGGAGACTCCGGAGACATGAACCGAGGTCGAAAAGCCGTCCGGATAGATGTCGCTCACCGCCGGCATCCACAGCAGGTCGCAGCCGGCCGCCTCGAGAATCCGCGCGTCCTCGGCCTCGCGCCGGGGATAGCGGCTGAAATCCTCGTTCGCCCCAAACTGCGCGGGATTGACGAAGATCGTCGCCGCGAGCCTGTCGGCCCTTCGCTTCGCCTCCGCGACCAGCGCCATGTGGCCGGCGTGGAGCGCTCCCATCGTCGGCACCAGCGCAAGCGAGCCGGTGAGCCCCGCCCTCGCGCGCGCCAATTCTTCACTCGATCGAACGATTTGCACGCCGCCCCCCGGTCAAGTAATCTTCTGCCCGGGCGGCGCTTGCGCATGCGCCGGGGGAAAGATCAAGCATGAGCCAGCCGCATTTCATCGTCTTCGCCAACGAAAAAGGCGGGACCGGAAAGTCGACGACCGCAGTCCACACCGCGATTGCGCTCGCCGCCTCGGGGCACCGGGTCGGGGCGCTCGACCTCGACAGCCGGCAGCGGACGATGACCCGCTATCTCGAGAACCGCGCAGCAACGATGCGCCGGCTCGAGACCGAGCTTCCGCAAGCCGCCTATGAAGTGCTCGAGGAGCATAGCGAAGCGGGGCTTGGCGGCGCCATCGACCGCCTGGCGAAGGATGCCGACGTGATCGTCGTCGACACGCCCGGCCGCGACGACGAGATCGCCAAGGCTGCCATCCTCAAGGCCGACACCCTGGTCACGCCGATGAACGACAGCTTCGTCGATCTCGACCTCATCGGCCAGGTGCATCCGGAGAATTACAAGATCACTCGGCCGAGTTTCTATGCCGAGCTGATCTGGAACAGCCGCACCCAGCGCGCGAAGCAGACCGGCAAGGGCGTCGACTGGGTGGTGCTGAGGAACCGCCTCCAGCATATCGAATCGCACAATCTGAAGCGCGTCGGCGCCGCGCTGGACGAGCTCGCCCGCCGCGTCGGCTTTCGGGTCATTCCGGGGCTCGGCGAGCGGGTGATCTACCGCGAGCTGTTTCCCAAGGGCCTGACCCTGCTCGACCTTCCGCAACTCGGCGAAGTCGGAATCGCGCACATCACGGCGCGGCAGGAGCTGCGCGAGATGATCGCGGGACTCGGGATTCCCGGCCAGGAAGAGCAGAAGCTCGCCGCGGCCGGTTGAGTAGTGCTCCTGCGAAGGCAGGAGCCCAGACTCTTTTCTTGTTGGGCTGGACCCCTGCCTTTGCAGGGGTACAAGCGCGGCGCATGACGCACCGGTTCAACCCCACCATCCTCCGCGAATATGACATCCGCGGAATTGTCGGAGACACGCTCACCGAAGCCGATGCTTATGCCCTCGGCCGCACCTATGCAGCGCTGGCGCGTGACGAAGGCGCTCGGCGGATCGCCGTCGGCCGCGACGGCCGGACGCATAGTGCTATGCTCGAAGCGGCGCTGGTCCGCGGCCTGACCGAAGGCGGCGTGGATGTGATGCAGATCGGCATGGGCCCATCGCCGATGCTCTATTTCGCGACTCATTATCTCGACGTCGACGGCGGGCTGCAGGTGACCGGCAGCCACAACCCCGCCGACTACAATGGGTTCAAGCTGCTGCTCAAAGGCCGGTCGGTCTTCGGCCAGGAGATCCAGGCGATCGGCCGCCGGGCGGCCGCCGGCCAGTGGAGCGAAGGTAGCGGCAGCGTCGAGGAGGTGGATATCCGGGAGGCCTACGTCGATCGCCTCCTCGAAGGCTTTTCGGGCAAGCCCTATCGTATCGGCTGGGACGCCGGGAACGGCGCTGCGGGGCCGGTTCTCGAGATGATCGTCGAGCGGCTGCCGGGACAGCATTTCACCATTCTGACCGAGGTCGACGGCCGCTTTCCGAACCATCACCCCGATCCCACGGTTGAGGCCAATCTTGCCGACCTCAAGCGCCTGGTGGCCTACAAGCAGCTCGACTTCGGGATCGCCTTCGACGGCGACGGCGACCGGATCGGCGCGGTCGATGGCGAAGGCCGCGTGATCTGGGGCGACCAGCTGCTGATGATCCTCGCCGAGCCGGTGCTGAAGGAGGAGCCCGGCGCGACCATCATCGCCGACGTGAAGGCCAGCCAAACCCTGTTCGACCGAGTCGCCGAGCTCGGCGGCTCGCCGCTCATGTGGAAAACCGGCCACAGCCTGATCAAATCCAAGATGAAGGAGACCGGCGCGCCCCTCGCCGGCGAGATGAGCGGCCACATCTTCTTCAAGCACCGCTGGTACGGCTTCGACGACGCGCTCTACGCCGCGGTGCGGCTGATCGAGGCGGTGAGCGCGAGCGGCAAGAGCCTGACCGAGATCATGGACGCGATGCCCAAGACGACCGCGACGCCGGAATTGCGCTTCCAGGTCGACGAGGTCCGCAAGTTCGCGATCGTCAAGGAGGTCCGCGACCGCCTCTCCGCCGACGGCGCCAAAGTCGACGCGACCGACGGCGTTCGAGTCAGCACCCCTGACGGCTGGTGGCTGCTTCGAGCCTCGAACACGCAGGACGTGCTGGTGGCAAGGGCCGAGGCAAACGATCAAGTTGGAGTCGAGCGCCTCGTCGCCCAGATCGACGACCAGTTGGCGAAGTCAGGCGTTAGGCGCGAAGAGGCGGTGCGTTAGTACGATACGGCGCGGCTATGCGCGACCAGACTTCTAACGGCTTTAGCTCAGGTTCCCCCTTGCAGCGTGTATGACAATGTCATACATCCGAACCATGCCGGCACGCGCCAATAAGCCAATCAGCGTCACCCTCGGCCCATTTGCCGAGAAGGTCGAAAAACGGATCAAGGACGGACGCTACGCTTCCGCATCCGAAGTGATTCGCGATGGCCTGCGGGCGCTCGATCGCGAAGACGAATTGTTCGATGAAATTTTGAAGGCGAAGGTCGCCGAAGCCCTCGCAGACCCCCGTCCGCCGATCAGTTCCGAGGAGCTGGGCCGGCAGATCGACGAGTGGTATGCCGACGCGCTGAAGCGTGGTTCATAAGGTCGTCTACGAGCAAAGCGCTCGCGATGATCTTCGCTCGACCTTCTGGTGGATTGTCGAAAGAGCCGATCATGAAAGCGCGCATGCCTATGTCCAGCGAATCCGTGATCGTTGCGACAGGCTCGGTACCTTTCCCGACCAAGGGACGCTGAGAGACGATGTTCTACCGGGACTGAGAACGGTTGCGTTCGAGCGGACGGCGATCATCGCCTATCTCAGCGATCAGAAAGCTGTCCGGGTCCTGCGGGTACTTCGAAAAGGTCGCGATTTCGAGCAAGCGTTCGATTAGTCATCCTCATCCTCATACCCCACGAGGTTCAGCTCGCACGCCTTGATCTGGTGCGTCATGCACCAATGCTTGAGCGCTTCCTCGCGGCCGTGGGTGATCCACACTTCGGTCGGCTCGAGCTCGCGGATGGCCGTCGTCAGCTCGTCCCAGTCGGCGTGATCGGAGATGACCAGCGGCAGCTCGACGTTGCGCTGGCGGGCGCGCTGGCGGATGCGCATCCAGCCTGAGGCCATGGCGGTGACCGGATCGGGCAAGCGCCGCGACCAGCGGTCGTTGAGCGCTCCGGGTGGGGCGATCACGACATGGCCGGCCATCTCCTGCTTTGTCGCGCCGCCGGTGTGGCGAAGCTCGCCGAGCTCGATCCCGAAGCTCTCGTAGAGCTGGTTCAGCCGCTCGATCGCGCCGTGGAAGTAGATCGGGTCGTGGTGGCCGCGCGCGCGCAACTCGCAGACGATCCGCTGCGCCTTGCCGAGCGCATAGGCGCCGACCAGCACGCAGCGGCTCGGGTCCGAGTGGAGGCGGTGGAGCAGCCGGTCGATCTCGCTTCCGGTGTCGGGATGTCGGAACACCGGTAGGCCGAAGGTCGCCTCGGTGATGAAGATGTCGCACGGGACGGGTACGAAGCAGGCGCAGGTAGGATCGGGCCGGCGCTTGTAATCGCCCGAGACAACGACCTTTTCACCCTTGTGCTCGAGCACGATCTGCGCGCTTCCGAGGACA
>DASUIB010000007.1:0-6232 GCA_036273235.1 Sphingomicrobium sp.
TTCGGGCGGTGGTCGGTCGCGTGCTCGGCGAGGTCGAGCAGTCGGGCGGGCTTCCGGGCGAGCATCATTTCTACATCACCTTCAAGACTCGTTATCCCGGCGTTTCCATTCCCAAGCATCTGCTCGAACGATTTCCCGACGAGATGACGATCGTCATTCAGCACCGCTTCTGGGACTTGAAGGTCGAGACCGACGCCTTTTCGGTCGGCCTGTCTTTCGGCGGCGTGCCCGCGACGCTTCATGTGCCCTTCGCGGCGGTCACCCAGTTCCACGATCCCGCCGTCGACTTTGCGCTGACCTTCCATGCCGATGCAGCCGAAGAGCCGGCGGAAGAGCATGAAGAAGCGGAAAATGACTCGCCCGAAGGCGAGAAGGACGAGGTCCGGGATGACGGTTCCAACGTCGTGAACGTGGACTTCACGAGGAAGAAGTGACGAGCCTTAGCTCGTCACCCTGAACTTGTTTCAGGGTCCATTTTCGAGCAGGGCGCCCGACAGTCAGATGGATGCTGAAACAAGTTCAGCATGACGGATTGGAAACCGATGCCCACCAGCGCAACCCGCACCGAGACCGACAGCTTCGGGCCGATCGACGTCCCGGCTGACGCTTATTGGGGCGCGCAGACCGAGCGCTCGATCGAGAACTTCCCCTTCGGACGGCGCGAGCAAATGCCGCTCGAAATCGTCCATGCCCTGGGATTCATCAAACAGGCCGCGGCGCGGGTCAACGCGCGCATCGGCGGCCTCGACCCAAAGGTCGCGGAGGGCATTCAGCAGGCGGCGAGCGAGGTCGCTCGAGGCGATCTCGACAGCCAGTTCCCGCTGGTGATCTGGCAGACGGGATCGGGCACGCAATCAAACATGAACGCCAATGAGGTGATTGCGGGCCGCGCCAATGAGATTTTGGCCGGCAGGCGCGGCGGCAAGGAGCCGGTCCACCCCAACGATCACGTCAACAAGAGCCAGTCGTCGAACGACAGTTTCCCGACCGCAATGCACATCGCGGCCACCATCGCCGTTCAACGGCGGCTGCTGCCCGCACTACGGACGATTCACGAGCGGCTCGCCGACCAGGCGCGCCGGTGGGACGAGATCGTCAAGATCGGCCGCACCCATTTGCAGGACGCGACCCCGCTGACGCTGGGCCAGGAGTTTTCGGGCTACGCCGCGCAGGTCGGCGATTGCATTGCGCGCGTCGAAGGCGTGGTGCCGCGGCTGATGCGGCTCGCCCAGGGCGGCACGGCGGTCGGGACCGGACTCAACGCGCCCAGGGGCTTTGCCGAAGAATTCGCGAAGGAGGTCTCGCGCCTCACGCAAATGCCGTTCACCTCGGCGCCGAACAAGTTCGCCGAGCTGGCGGCGCACGACACGTTGGTGGAGTTGTCGGGGGTGCTCAATGTGATCGCCGTCGCGCTCACCAAGATCGCCAACGACATTCGCCTGCTGGGCTCGGGCCCGCGCTGCGGAATCGGCGAATTGAAGCTTCCGGAGAACGAGCCGGGAAGCTCGATCATGCCCGGCAAGATCAACCCGACGCAGGCGGAAATGCTGACGATGGTCGCGGCGCAGGTGATGGGCAATCATGTCGCGGTGACGATCGGCGGACTTCAGGGCCACCTCGAGCTCAATGTGTTCAAGCCGCTGATCGGCGCGAACGTGATCCGCTCGATCAACCTGCTGTCGAACGGCATGGAAAGCTTCACCCGGCGCATGCTCGACGGCGCCGAGCCGAACCTCGAGCGAATCAACGAGCTGATGAACCGCTCGCTGATGCTGGTGACGGCGCTCGCGCCCGAGATCGGCTATGACAATGCGGCGGCGATCGCCAAGCATGCGCACAAGACCGGCAAGACTTTGAAGCAAGCGGGCCTCGAGCTCGGCCTGGTCGACGAAGAGACGTTCGACCGGGTCGTGAAGCCCGACCAAATGGTGAAGCGCTAAAGCGCGAGGCTGAGCCGCACGCCGAGATTGTCGATTCCGGGATTTTGTCCGCTGAACAATTGCGCGTGGCTCATGTGCACCCAGCTCGCCTCGATGCTCAGCCGATCGTTGATCCGGGCCCCCACGCCGAGCTCGGGCTCGAACAGGATTCGGCTGCCGAAGTCGATTTCATTGTTGGTGAGGTCCTGGAACTTCTCCACCGATCCGGTGTGGATCGCAAGGCCGAGGCCGGGCCGGATGTAGATCGAGTGCCCGAACTTCGCCGACAGGCCGACGGCCGCATAGCTGGTCTTTCCGGCGGTGTTGAGCGCACCGAAGACATAGGGCTGCAGCGGCGTGCGGCCGATGTCGCCGCCGCGATAGCCGAGCTGGACGTCCATGCCGCCTTCGATTCCGCTCTTGTCGGTCGGAAGCTTGACGTCGTGGACATAGAGGCCGCCGAACAGCTCGCCGGCGTGAGCGGGAACGCTCGTCAGCATGAGCAGTACGGGACACAGGAATGCTTCGGATTTCACCGGCGCTTCTCCCCTCAAGGTCGGATGTATCAATGCTTCTGGCCCGGATTCGTGCCTCAGCGACCCGCCTGCCAGGCTGCGATCGCCGGATTGGGCGCGATCAGGTTCCAGATGTTGAGCGTCAGATTGTCGCGGATCACCAGCAGCGGGACGATCTCGAGAACGAGCAGGAATATGATGGACGTCCAAAGCGGAAGCTTCCGCGCGACGAGAAAGCCGGCGCACATCATCAGCATGTCTGAAACGGAATTGACGACGCTGTCGCCGCTGTAGCCCAGAGCGGCCGTGGTTTCGCGATAGCGGTCGATCACCAAAGGCGTGTTCTCGACAACTTCCCACGTCGCCTCGATCAACAGGGCGGCGAGGAAACGCCACGACATCGGCCACCGCCGCAGAAGGAGCCAAAGCGCCGCATAGAAAAGCAGCCCGTGAACGATATGGCTGGGGCTGTACCAGTCGGCGAGCATCTGGCTGGTCCTCGGGCTGTCACGCGCACCGACCCAAAGCTCCACCGCGCCGCAGGTGCAGATCGGATGGCGGCCCATGGCGAGTTCGATCGAGGCGGCGATCGCCACAATCGCTAGCGCGGAAACAGCGGTGCGGCGCGAGCCCATCACCGGTCATTGCGATGAGCGCAGCGACGAAGCAATCCAGCATTTCGCCGTGCACTGGATTGCTTCGCTGCGCTCGCAATGACATCAGGCACCATGCTGCGCGCATACGGTCCCGGCTGCGACGGACGCACGATCGATGCGACGCTCGAGCGCATCCCCGACGAGGCGACCTGGATCGACCTCGAAGAACCGACGCACGACGAAGAGCAGCTGGTCGAGCGCTGCATCGAGGTCGACGTGCCGACGCAGGATGAAATGGCTGAGATCGAACCGTCGAGCCGACTGTATGAGAAGGACGGCGCGCTCTATATGACGGTCAGCACGCTCCGCGGCGTCGACGAGCATTTGCCGACCACCACGCCGATCGGCTTCGTGCTCGCCGGCAAACGACTGGTGACCATCCGCTACGCGACTCCGAAGCCGGTGCGCGCATTCGAGAATCACGCGCGCCGCGAACCCGAGCTGGTGCGCGACGGGCCGACCGCACTGGTGCGCTTGGTCGACGCGATCATCGACCGCCTCGCCGATGAGATCGAGAGCGTCAGCGCACGGATGGAGGAATTAAGCCACGAGATTTTCCAGGAGAATGAGGACGAGCGGCGAATCCCGGCCGCCAAGCTGACCGCGCTGCTCACCCGAATCGGACGCACGCAAACGCTGCTCACGAAAATCCGCTACTCGGCCGTGAGCACGCTCCGGATGTTGAGCTTCTTCGGCGCTTCCAACCTGGTTCACGACGAGAATCAGAAGGAGCTTCGCCATCATGTTGCCAGCCTCACCGCCGACGTGACCGCGCTGAGCGAGCACGTGAGCTATCTGATCGATACCCTGCAATTCCTGCTCGATGCCTCGCTCGGCCTCATCAGCATCGAGCAGAATGCGGCGATGAAGCTTTTCTCCTGGACCGCGGTCGTGTTCCTCCCGCCGACGCTCATCGCTGGAATTTTCGGGATGAACTTCCACTACATGCCGGAGCTGAGCTGGCGTTATGGCTTCCCGCTGTCGCTCGCGCTGATGCTCACCTGCGCCGTGAGCCCGTACCTCTACTTCAAGAGACGCGGCTGGATTTGATCCGCGCAGCTATGCCGGGGGCATAGCGAGCAGATCAAACCGCTGGCAGGGGAATCGCCGGCACCTCGGCCTCCGCGTCCGCCGCGGCACGGCGGCGCGCAAGCGCGGCATAGGCAAGGGCGAGCTCGCCCGCGACGGCAGCCTCTTCCCCGCGCCCCTTGGCGCAGGAGGCCGCCCGAGCCTCAGCCGCCCTCCGGCGGAAATAATCGCCATCCCGAGTCATGATTCGCGGTTTAGTGCTGCTGCGTAACGGTTTCGAGAGGGTCCGGAGCGACCCGGCGCAATCGCGGTTCCGTTCGGCGCATCGACGGCCGTTTGCGGGTACGGGAGCGGGTTGCTAAGGGCTCCTCGCCCCCTCCGGCGGCCAATCCCCAGCCGCTTGTCGAAGATTCGAAGGACGCGATGATTCCCACCGGCCAGGACAGCCTCCACACCCGCTCGACTCTCGAAGTCGAGGGGAGGAGCTACGCTTATTACTCGCTGAAGAAAGCGGGCGCCGCGCTGGGCGACGTGTCGCGCCTCCCTTATTCGATGAAGGTGCTACTCGAAAATCTGCTGCGCTTCGAGGATGGCAAGACGGTGACCCGCGACGACCTCCAGGCGATCGTCGACTGGCTGAGGGAGCGGCGGATCAACCGCGAGATCCAGTATCGCCCCGCGCGCGTGCTGATGCAGGACTTCACCGGCGTCCCCGCGGTGGTCGATCTCGCCGCGATGCGGGACGCGATGGCGGGGCTCGGCGGCGATCCGCAGAAGATCAATCCTCTCGTCCCAGTGCACCTCATAATCGACCACAGCGTAATGGTCGACGAGTTCGGCACTCCGCGCGCCTTCGGCAAGAATGTCGAGTTCGAATATGAGCGGAACGGCGAGCGCTACGAGTTCCTCAAATGGGGCAGCCACGCGTTCCACAATTTCAAGGTCGTGCCGCCGGGGACGGGCATCTGCCACCAAGTCAACCTCGAGCATATCGCGCGGTGCGTCTGGACCGACCAAGACGCGAACGGCGAGACCCTCGCCTACCCCGATACGCTGGTCGGCACCGACAGCCATACGACGATGATCAACGGCCTCGGCGTGCTCGGCTGGGGAGTCGGCGGGATCGAGGCCGAGGCGGCGATGCTCGGTCAGCCGGTCAGCATGCTCATCCCCGAAGTGGTCGGCTTCCGCCTCTCCGGCGAGCTTCGCGAGGGGATCACGGCGACCGACCTGGTGCTGACGGTCACGCAGTTGCTTCGCCAGAAGGGCGTCGTCGGCCGCTTCGTCGAATTCTACGGGCCCGGTCTCGAAAACTTGCCGCTCGCCGACCGGGCGACGATCGCCAACATGGCGCCCGAATATGGCGCAACCTGCGGCTTCTTTCCGATCGACGAGCGCACCCTTGACTACCTCCGCCTGACGGGCCGCGACGAGGCGCACATCGTGCTGGTCCGCGCCTATGCGCGTGAACAGGGTCTGTGGCGCGACGCAAGCTCGCCCGAGCCGCTCTTCACGGACACCCTCGAACTCGACATGAGCTCGATCGAGCCGTCGCTCGCCGGGCCGAAACGGCCGCAGGACCGCGTGCTGCTGAGCGAGGTCGACGAGCAGTTCAATACCGAGCTCGACGACACCTACCGAAAGGGAAACGACCCGCGGGTGAAGGTCGACGGCGAGGCCTTCGACTTCGGCAACGGCGATGTTGCAATCGCGGCGATCACCAGCTGCACCAACACGTCGAACCCCTCCGTGCTGGTCGCCGCCGGGCTCGTCGCCCGGAAGGCGCGCGCGAAGGGCCTGAAACCCAAGCCCTGGGTCAAGACGAGCCTCGCCCCGGGAAGCCAGGTGGTGACCGACTATCTCAACGAGAGCGGACTGAGCGAGGATTTGGACGCGCTCGGCTTCGACCTCGTCGGCTACGGCTGCACGACCTGCATCGGCAACTCGGGACCGCTGGCCGAGCCGATCAGCAAGGCGATCGCCGACAATGACCTCGTCGCGGTCAGCGTGCTTTCGGGCAACCGCAATTTCGAAGGGCGCGTCTCGCCCGACTGCCGCGCCAATTACCTCGCCTCTCCGCCGCTGGTGGTCGCCTATGCGCTCAAGGGCACGG
>DASUIB010000008.1:0-9388 GCA_036273235.1 Sphingomicrobium sp.
GTCAGCATCGGCCAGCCGCGCTTCGCCTGGGACGAGATCCCGCTCGCTTATGCGATGGACACCGCGGCGCTGCCGATGGCCTGG
This sequence comes from Sphingomicrobium sp., assembly GCA_036273235.1. GTDB lineage: Bacteria > Pseudomonadota > Alphaproteobacteria > Sphingomonadales > Sphingomonadaceae > Sphingomicrobium. The sequence continues at coordinate 85 of DASUIB010000008.1, forward strand.
GACGGCCTCGAGCAGCCGTTCGCGGTCAATGTCGGCAATCCGCACCTCGTCTTTTTCGTCCCGGACGCGCGGGAAGTCCCATTGGCGGAGCTTGGCCCGAGGATCGAGAACGATCCTGCCTTCCCCGAGCGGATCAACGTCAATGTCACGACACCAGTTCACAACGTGCTGAAGTTGCGGACATTCGAGCGTGGCGCGGGAGAGACCCTGGCCTGTGGGACGGGTGCCTGTGCGAGCGCGGTCGCAGCAATCGTAACCAAACGCGCGAATTCCCCTGTGCAGGTGGACATGACCGGCGGCAGCCTAATCGTCAGCTGGGCGCCCGGCGAACCGATCCGAATGCGCGGCGGCGCGACCCACGTCTTCTCGGGCGAACTCGACCTCGACGCGCTGCAATGAGCGTCGAGACGATCACCCTCGGCTGCCGCCTCAACTTTGCGGAGAGCGAGACGATCGCGCGAACCGCGCCTCCGGCCGAGGATTGGGTCGTCGTCAACAGCTGCGCGGTCACCAACGAAGCCGTGCGGCAGACTCGGCAGGCAATCCGCCGCGCCCACCGCTTCCGCCCGAGCGCGAAGATCCTCGTCACCGGCTGCGCGGCCGAGCTCGATCCTCTTTCCTTCGCAACCATGGCCGGCGTCGCCCGCGTGGTGGGAAATACAAACAAGCTCAACAGCCTGGCGGCAAATGACGTCATGGCGCCATCCGGCTTCCACGGTCACGTCCGAAGCTTTGTCGCGGTTCAGACCGGCTGCGACCATCGCTGCACCTTCTGCTCGATCTGGCAGGCGCGCGGGCCGAGCCGTTCGCTGGCGTTTGAGCTGATCCGCGACGCCGTCGCTCGCGAGCTCGACCGCGGCGCGAAGGAGATCGTGCTGACCGGAGTCGACATCACCGATTACGACGGCGGTCTCGGCAAGCTGTGCCAGCGCCTGCTCGCCGCCGAGCCGCGGCTGAAGCGCCTGCGTCTTTCATCGCTCGACAGCATCGAGATCGACGAGGCGTTGTTCGAGCTGATCGGCGGCGAGCGCCGGCTGCCGCCCCATTTTCATCTCTCGCTTCAGGCCGGCGACGACTTGATCCTGAAGCGGATGAAGCGCCGGCACAGCCGCGCCGACGCGGTGCGCATGGCGGAGCGGATCAAAGCCGCGCGGCCAGACGCGACGATCGGCGCCGATCTGATCGCAGGATTTCCCACAGAAACTGAAGAGATGGCCCTGGAGAGCCTGAAACTCCTCAATGATTGCGACATCATCGCTGCCCACATCTTCCCCTTCTCGCCACGCCCGGACACAACGGCTGCGCGCATGCCGCAGCTGCCGCGCGAGGTGGTGAAGGCCCGCGCGGCTCGGCTGCGTGATGCCGCCGCCGAGCGGCGCGCGCGCTGGCTCGACAGCCTGATCGGCACGGTTCAGCCGGTCCTGATCGAGAACGGCGGCAAGGGCCACGCCGACAATTTCGCGCCTATCGCTGTCGAGGGCGCATCGCGAGGCGATGCAGGCCGGGCCCGCATCACCGGCCGCCAGGGCGACCACCTGACGGCGGTCTGGGCATGAGCTGGCTCGACCGCCTCCGTGGCGGGTTTCAGAAGACTGCCGACCGCGTCGCCGACAACCTCACCGGCCTCACCAACCGGGCGGCGCTCGACACCTCGACGCTCGACGATATCGAGGAGGCGCTGATCGCTTCCGACCTCGGCCCCGAAGCCTCGCACCGCATCCGCGAAGCGATCGCGAGCCAGAAGTTCGAACGGCTGGACGAGCGCGGCCTTCGAACGATCCTCGCCGAGGAGATCGAGAAGATCTTGGCTCCCGTCGCCAAGCCGCTGGAAATCTGGGGCTTTCCCCGGCCGCATGTGATCCTCGTCATCGGCGTCAATGGCTCCGGCAAGACCACGACCATCGGCAAGCTCGGCCATTGGCTCAAGGAGCAGGATTACGGCGTCCTGCTCGCCGCCGGCGACACCTTCCGCGCTGCGGCGATCGAGCAACTGCAGATCTGGGGCGACCGCATCGGAGCGCCGGTGATCGCGGGCAAGGAAGGCGGCGATGCGGCCGGGATCGTCTTCGACGGCGTGCGCCATGCGACCGCGACCGGCGAGGACGTGCTCATCGTCGACACCGCAGGCCGGCTCCAGAACAAGCAGCACCTGATGGACGAGCTGTCTAAGATCCGCCGAGTCCTCGGCCGCCTCAACCCGGAGGCCCCGCACGACATCCTGCTCGTTTTGGATGCAACCACTGGCCAGAACGCGCTTGCCCAGGTCGAGGTGTTCCGCGACAGCGCGGGCGTGACGGGGCTCATCATGACCAAGCTGGACGGCACCGCGCGGGGGGGAATTCTCGTCGCCGCGGCGGAGAAGTTCGGCCTTCCGATCCACGCGATCGGAGTCGGCGAGAAGGCCGACGACCTCCGGCCCTTCGACCCGCGCGCCGTCGCGCGCGCAATCGCGGGACTCCCGCCCGAATGAGCAGCAAAGCCGAACCCCAGGGCGCGGGGAAGCTCCTGATCGACCTCGGTCCGCTGCTCGTCTTCTTCCTCGTGAATTTTCTGGCGCCGGTTCCGTCAGTGGCGAAGATCTTCGTGGCTACCTTCGCCTTCATGATCGCGATGGTCGCAGCGATGCTGTTCTCGGCGATCCGCTATCATCGGATTTCGCCATTGCTGTGGTTCTCGGGCGTGATGGTGGTCATCCTCGGCGGCCTCACGATCGTGCTGCACAAGGCGTGGATCATCAAGATGAAGCCGACCTTCTACTATGTGCTCGTGTCCGGCCTTCTGTTCTTCGGACTGGCAACGGACAGACCGCTGCTCAAGCAGGTGCTCGGAAGCACCTATCCGGGTCTCAGCGAAGAGGGATGGAAGAAGCTCACCCGCAATTGGGCGGTCTTCTTCGCCTTTTTGGCGGTGCTCAACGAAGTCGTATGGCGCAATAGCTCGACCGACTTCTGGGTGGGCTTCAAGCTTTGGGGCGCGCTCCCCCTCACCTTCCTGTTCGCGGCCGCCAACATCCCGATGCTGCTTCGCCATGGGCTGATGAAGGAAGACGCGACGCCGGCGGAGCCGGGGCCGGTCGAATGAGCGATTCGATCCTTTCGATCCGCGGCCTCCGCAAGACCTACGGCACCGGAGTCGATGCGCTGAAGTCAGTCGACCTCGACATCCGGCGCGGCGAAATCTTTGCGCTTCTGGGGCCGAACGGCGCCGGCAAGACCACCTTGATCAACATCGTCTGCGGGATCGTCACGCCGAGCAGCGGCGAAGTGCTGGTCGACGGCCGGAACTGGCAGGCGAGCTACCGCTACGCGCGCGAGCGGATCGGGCTTGTGCCGCAAGAGCTGACGACCGAGGCGTTCGAAAGCGTGTGGAACACCGTCAATTTCTCACGCGGCCTGTTCGGGAAGACGCGTAACCCCGCTTACATCGAGGATCTGCTGAAGCGCCTGTCGCTGTGGGACAAGCGCAAGTCCGAAATGCGCTTCCTCTCCGGAGGCATGAAACGTCGCGCGATGATCGCCAAGGCGCTCAGCCACGAGCCCGCGCTCCTGTTCCTCGACGAACCGACCGCCGGGGTCGACGTCGAGCTTCGCCGCGACATGTGGGAAGTCGTGAGGAAGCTCCGGGCCGACGGCGCGACGATCATCCTCACCACCCATTATATCGAGGAGGCCGAGGAGATGGCCGACCGCGTCGGCGTGATCAGCAAGGGCGAGCTGATCGCGGTCGACGAGAAAAGCGATCTGATGGCCAAGATGGGCCGCAAGACGCTCGACATCGTGCTCGCCGAGCCGCTGCACGCGGTCCCGCCCCACTTGTCGCAATGGAATCTACGGCTCGAAAATGACGGCCACCTGCTTTGCTACGAGTTCGACAGCCACGCCGAGCGCACCGGCATCGCGTCACTGATGCGCGGCCTTTCCGAGACGGGAATCTCGTACAAGGACCTCTCGACCCATCAGTCGAGCCTCGAGGAGATTTTCGTCGAGCTGGTCCACGGAGGCGGGCAATGAACGGTCACGGGATTGCGGCGATCTACCGGTTCGAGATGGCGCGGTGGAAGCGCACGCTGTGGCAGAGCCTGATTACCCCTGTGATCACCACCGCGCTTTATTTCGTCGTGTTCGGCTCCGCGCTCGGCAGCCGCATGACCACCATGGACGGAGTCAGCTTCGGCGCCTTCATCGTGCCCGGCCTGACCCTGCTCTCGGTGTTCATGCAGTCGATCTTCAACGCCAGCTTCGGCATTTATTTTCCGAAGTTTACGGGCACGATCTACGAACTGCTCTCAGCACCGATCTCGAGCTTCGAGGCGGTGCTCGCTTATGTCGGCGCGGCGGTCACCAAGAGCGTGATCCTGGCCCTGGTGACCATTGCCACCGCGACGATCTTCGTCCCCGTCCACATCGATCATCCGATTGCGATGCTGCTGTTCCTCGTCGGAATCAGCGCGGGCTTCTGTCTGTTCGGCTTTGCGATCGGCATCTGGGCGCAGAATTTCGAGCAGCTGCAGATCATCCCGATGCTGATCATCACGCCGCTGACCTTCCTCGGCGGCGCTTTTTATTCGGTCAAAGCGCTTCACGACCCGTTCCGAACGATCACCTTGTTCAACCCGATCGTCCACGTGATCAGCGGCTTCCGCTGGAGCTTCTATTCGGTCGCCGACGTGCCGGTCTGGTCGAGCGTCGCGGTGACGCTCGCGATCATCGTCCTGTGCATGGCGGTGATCGCCTGGATGTTCCGGACCGGCTACCGGCTCAAGCAGTAAGCTGCGCGCGCAGCCAGTCCGGGGGACTGGCGAGCACGAGACTTTAGGTCGTCAGCTCGGGCGTTTGCGCCCTTTCCTGGTTCGCGCGCTCAAGGCCTCGGCCGTCGAGATTCTCCGCGACGAAGTCCCAATTGACGATGTTCGACAGTACCGTCTCGGCGAACTTCGGACGCTCGTTGCGGTAATCGATGTAATAAGCATGCTCCCACACATCGAGCGTGAACAGCGGCACCGTCCCGTCGTGGACGATCGGCGTATCGGCGTCGTGAAGCGAGGTGATGCGAAGCGCGCCGCGGTCGAGCACGAGCCATGCCCAGCCGCTGGCGAAATGGTTGACCGCCTCCTCCTTGAGCTTGGCGAGCAGGTTGTCGGCACCGCCGAACGCATCGTCGATCAGATGGGCAAGCTTGCCCGTCGGCTTCTGACCCTGCGCCGGGGCGAGGCATTGCCAGAAGAAGCTGTGGTTCCATAGCTGGGCGCTGTTGTTGAACAGCTTGTTGTCGCCGTTGCGTTTGGCCTCGCGCACGACCTGGATCAGCGACGCGCCGCTCAGGCCCTGCTCGTTCTCGATCAGCTCATTGGTCTTGGTGACGTACGCCTTGTGGTGCTTGCCGTGGTGAAACTCCAGGGTCTCGGCCGACATATGCGGCGCGAGGGCGTCCCTGGAATAAGGAAGTTCGGGCAGCTGGAAGGGCATGGCTCGGGCAACTCCTTGAACTGTCGGGATATCGCCGCTTCAACGCCGATACCCGACTTGCGCTCCCCCGCCCGGTACTCCCGAGATGCTTGCGCAGCGGCGAATTTCAACCCTAGAAACGACAGCGTAACGAGGGCGTGCGACGAAGGGGAAGGCAATGAGCAAATTTTTCGCAAATCTGTGGCTGGTGCTGCTGGTCGGGCTCGCGTTGGCGGTGCTGATCATCCTGTTCCCGGATTCGGGCTATGCGCCCAATCCTACCGGCGACCTCGTCAACGGGCTCCTGCAGTGGCTGCACGTCTTCTTCGGGATCACCTGGATCGGGCTGCTCTATTATTTCAACTTCGTGCAGACCCCCGTGATGCCGACCGTTCCGGCCGAGCTGAAGCCCGGCGTCTCCAAATATATCGCGCCCAAGGCGCTGTTCTATTTCCGCTGGGGCGCGGCGTTCACCGTGCTCACCGGGCTGCTGCTGGCATGGTCCTATGGTGAGCTGGTCCAGGCGCTGACGCTCCAACCCTCGGCTCGGCTGATCGGAATCGGCATGTGGCTCGCGCTCATCATGGCGTTCAACGTCTGGGTCATCATCTGGCCCAACCAGAAGAAGGTGCTCGGCTTCGTGACCGCCGACGACGCCGCCAAGGCCAAGGCGGCGAGCACCGCCGGGATCGCGTCGCGGCTCAATGTCTTGCTGTCGATCCCGATGCTGCTGTGCATGACCAACGCCCATTGATGGGCGTTGGGTATCTAGCGCAGGGCCGCTGAGGCTAGCCGGACGTCGAGCTCGCTGCTTTCGGGCAAGACCACCCGGAACTTCCGGTTGGCGAAATCGATCGACACCTTCTTGAACGCGCGAATGGCGTTCATGCCGAGCAGCAACGCCGGCCGGTCCTCCAGCTTGAGCTCCTTGAAGGTATGCGCGTCGGCAAAGACGATCGCGAGATTCTTGAGCGCCACCCCGCCGATCTCCAGCTCCCGCACGAACATATAGTCGCCGCTGATGAAGTCTCCGGTGACCGACTGAAGCTGAACCTTCTGCGCAGGATCGACGAGCCCGCGCCCGACCAGCTCATCCTTCAGCGCCTGGTTGCCGATGCTGATTTGCGCGCCGGTATCGATCACCACCGTCAGCGAATGGCCATTGGCGACGGCATCGGTGAAGACCAGCCGCCCGTTCCGGCGCACCGCCTGGACCACGATGACATTGGGCTCGTCATGGAAATCCGAACTCGCCGAAGGGACGATCGAAAGCAGGTCCTTGTCGAAATCGAACAGCACGCTTTGCGAGCGCAAGGCATCGACTCCGATGATCCCGTCGGCGCCCATGTTCTCGCTGTCGAGCAGCGGCGCGTCGATCGTCCTCAGCGGCCGGCGAGTGAGCTGGAGATCGGGAATCAGCGCCGTCGAGACGGTCGAAACACCCGCCACCGTGTGGAGCGAGGCCGCCTCTCCGCCGGCAAGTCCGAGCCTTCCGGCGAGCTCGCGCGAGATCGCGGTGCGGTCGGCGCCCGTATCGACCAGGAAGCGGAATGGTCCGGCCCCCGAAAGCCGCACAGGAACCGTCATCCGGTCGTAGCGCTCGTTCTTGAAGTGGATGTCCTGAGTCTGTGTCTTGCTGTCGACCGCCGGGGCCGCAGACTGAGCTGAAATTGCCACTGGCGCCGTCAGCATCAGCATGGCCACGAACGTCTGCCGCATCATACGACACCTCGCTTTCCCCTCGGTTATACGCCTCGTTCCAGTGGCGGCAATTCCCACGGCGGCGGCAAGGTTCTGGTAAGCCTTGGCTGGTAGGCCAGTCGCGAGTGGGGCCGAGCCGGACTCGTCCGGGGCGGATGGGGCAATGTGTCTTATGCTTCGCCGGAGCCACTGTGCATGCAAGAAGAATCGGTAGAGACCACCGTTTATTCGCTCGCCGCAGCAGCCCCGGCGCAGCCCAATCGTCGCGTTGGGGAACGCCATCTCAGCCTGTTGCGAGTTGGCGCGATCATGATTGAAGGCCGCCGCGAACTGTGCCTGATCCGCAACATCTCGGCGGGCGGGATGCTGATCCGCGCTTATTCGCCGATCCAGGCCCGAACGCCGATTTCGGTCGAACTCAAGCAGGGCGACCCCGTCAGCGGCATGGTTCAATGGACCGAGAACGACCTCGCGGGCGTGTCGTTCGACACGCCGATCGACGTCGTCGCCCTCCTCGCGCCGCCGAGTGAAGGACCGCGACCGCGGCTTCCGCGGATCGAAGTCGATTGCACGGCCTGGGTCCGCCAGGAAGCCGACGTGATCCGAACTCGTGCGATCAATGTTTCGCAGGGCGGCATTCGCGTCCAGACAACGGCGGCCCTCGCCGTGGGCGGCGGCGCCGTCGTGACGTTGCCCGGCCTGACGCCGGCGGCCGGCGTGGTGAAATGGAGTGACGGCGAGGCCTATGGCATCGCCTTCAATCGAGCGCTGATCCTCTCGGAGCTCGTTCAGTGGCTGCAGGACCAGCAGCAGGAACAGCGGCGGCGAGTCGCCGTCTGATCAGTCGCCGGGCGACCCGATCGGCGATGACACCATCCACCGTTCCAGCATCCGCCGCTCGTAGTCGGTGAGCGGGCGGCAAGCGAGACCCGGACGCTTGAAGTCGAGCTGCGCCCGCGGCTTGGGCGCCGGGACGTTGCGCAGGACCTGCTCGGGTCTCAATGGCTCGTCAAAGGCAACGCCCGCATAGCGGCCCTGAACCCATACGACGCGACCCTTGAGGCTGAGCTCATTGCGTTGAAAGAATGTCGTCGAACCTTCGAGCGGCAGTCGGTCGCCTTCGACGAGGGCGCCCTCTTCCGAGAGATTACGCAGCTTGACGGGAATTGGCCCGCCGGCGACCTCGAGCGTGGCCGCGAGAAGCATGGGCGACCGCCGAGAGCGTCGGTTCTTCATCATGCTGCTCTCGTCCATGTCCCGGAGACTAGCGCGCGCATGGTAAAACTTCGTTTAACGGCGCCGTAAAAGCAGCATCATATTGTTCGCCGGCATCGCTCGCGTCTCTACGAGATCGAATCGGCGCTCACGCGCCGCGGCGGCGAAGTCCTCGATGCGCCGGAGCCCCCATTGCGGATCGCGCCGTTTGAGGTCGGAATCGAAAGCGAGATTGCTCGGGACGGTCGATACGTCGTCCTTGAACCACGGGCCGTAGAGGATCAGCGGGCCTTCCCTGGGGAGCAGCCGCGTCGCTCCCTCGATCAGCCCGAGCGCGGCGGCCCAGGGACTGATATGAACCATGTTGATGCTGAGCACCGCGTCCGCACGATCGATCGGCCAATCGGGCGACGCGGCGTCGACGACCAGCGGCGGCCGGACATTCGCGAGTGCGGCAGCCGCCCGCCACGCATCGATCGAGGCCAGCGCATCGGGATGCACGTCGGCGGGCTGCCATTCCAGACCTGGGAAACGTTCGGCGAAGTGGATGACATGTTCGCCCGTGCCGCTCGCGATCTCCAGCACCAGTCCGCTCGGGGGCAGCCATTGCGCCAGCGCTTCGGCGATCGGTTCGCGGTTTCTAAGCGCCGCCGGTGCTGAGCGGCGCGCGCCTCCGGCCTGCCCTTCGTAGAAGCGCTGCCCGTCGCCCACCTCAGCTGGCGAACAGCCGCCGCGCGCGCAGGTAGAGCTCGAGCCGGGTCGCGCTCAGCAGCCCGAGCGCGAAGCCGATGAACGCATCAGTGAGGAGCATCGCATTGCTGCCCGGCTGCATGGCGGCGCTTTCGCCGAAAATCGCGCGCGCTCCGAGCTTGAGGACGATGAGCGCCACCAGCAGGAGCATGGCGAGCGGGGAGGCTTGCTGACGAAGCTCCCCATCGTCGTTG
>DASUIB010000009.1:0-12091 GCA_036273235.1 Sphingomicrobium sp.
CCGCCGGGCCCTTGCTGCGGTTGAGCATCCGCCGGTGGATCGCCGCCTGGTCCGCTGCACGCGCCATGAGCCCATCGAACACGTCGAGCTCGCGGACGAGGTGGCCCTTGCCGACCCCGCCGATCGACGGATTGCACGACATCTGCCCGACATCCTCGGCGCGGAAGGTCAGCAGCCCCACGCGCGCACCGCGACGCGCTGCGGCAGCCGCCGCTTCGCACCCGGCGTGGCCGGCTCCGATCACCAGAACGTCATGCATGCGCCGTCCCTTACCTCAGGACTGCGCTTCTCGCCATTCTCCGGAATGGCTGCGATGCTCGTTCCACGTGAAACATTACTTGCCCAGGCAGAAGCGGGAGAAGAGCGCATCCAGCACTTCCTCGACGCCCGCTCTGCCCGTCAGCCGATCGAATGCCGAACGCGCGAGGCGCAGGTCCTCGGCGATGAGCACGACGTCCGATGCGCTCGCCGCGTGCGACAAAGCTTCCGCCGCCTCGCCGATGTGATGGGCCTGACGCCGATTGAGCGCGATCGCATCTTCAGGCGGCAAAAGGCTCCCCGCTTCCAATTCCACTCGCCGCAGGAGCGCGGGAATTCCGTCACCAGAGACACACGACAGCGCGAGGCTGCCCGCGGGGGCGGACCCACGCCCCGGCAGGTCCGCCTTGGCGTGAATCTTGATTGTCCGCGGATGGTCGGGCGCCTCGCCGGGCTCCCCCAGCCACACCAGCACATCCGCCGCTTCGATCAGCTTGGCGGCGCGGGCGACTCCGATCGCTTCCACCTCGTCCGCGGACTCTCGAAGACCCGCGGTGTCGGTCAGCAGGATCGGTACGCCGCCGAGCGCCAGCGGCATTTCGATATAGTCGCGCGTGGTGCCCGGAATATCGGTGACGATCGCGCGCTCTTCTCCAGCTATCATATTGATAAGGCTGGATTTACCTGCATTCGGTGGTCCGGCGACGACCACTCGCACGCCATCCTTCAGCCGCTCCACGCGCGGCTGCTCGAGCCAGGACCGCAATTCGGTCGCCAAGGTGGCGGACGCGCGCTGGAGCGCTGCATCCACCTGGTCATCATCTTCATCATGGTCGATCGCCCGCTCAGCCTCCGCAGACAATGCGAGCAGCCGCTCCTGCCACGCCGCCACCTGCTTCTTGAGGCCGCCCTCGGCGAGCGCGAGCGCGGCCTTGCGCTGACTTTCAGTTTCCGCCTCGATCAAATCCGCCAGACCCTCGGCCTCGGTGAGGTCGATGCGGCCGTTCTCGAACGCTCGGCGGGTGAATTCGCCCGGCCCGGCAAGCCGCAGGCCTTGGAGTGACGCCAAGGCGCGGAGCAGCGCGTCAATCACCGCTCGACCACCATGGCATTGAAATTCCACAATATCTTCGCCCGTCGAACTCGCGGGAAAGTCGAAGCGCAGGACCAATGCTTCGTCGAGGAGGTCGCTGGTTCGGGGGTCCCAAAGCGCCCGCACCGCAGCCGTTCTCGGCTCGGGCAGCGCACCCGCGATCAGCCGCCCCGCCTCATGCGCTCGGGGCCCGCTCACGCGGATAATCGACACCGCCGCCGGCGGCCGGCCGCTCGACAAAGCGAAGATGGTGTCCCGTTCGCTCATGAGCCGCCGTCCTTAGGCGAAGAACGGCGCGACGTCGTGCCAGCCCTCCCAGATCATCTTGAGGGCGACGTAGAGGATCATCAGCAGCCCGGCCCAGGCAAGCAGCGGGAAGCGATGGATCAGCTTGGCGACGAAGCTCGCAGCGACGCCCATGAACGTCACGGAGAGGACAAGACCAACGAACAGCACTGAGGGGTGATCCCGTGCCGCCGCTGCCACGGCAAGCACATTGTCCAGGCTCATCGACAGATCGGCGATCGTGATCTGCACTGCTGCCTGGAGGAAGGTCTTGCTGGCGGGAGGGCCTTCAACGCCCGGGGTCAGCGGGTCGTCGGCGACCGTGCCGTTCGACGGCTTGAGCTCCCGATACATGTTGTACGCGACCCACAGCAGCAGCAGCCCGCCGGCGAGCAAAAGCCCGGTGATCTTCAGCAGCTGGGTGGCGACCAACGCAAAGCCGATCAGGAAGACGACGGCGATTGCGACGCCGAGCAGGATGACCTTGCGCCGCTCGCGCGCGGGCAGGCCCGACGTCAGCGTGCCGATGATGACGACATTGTCGCCCGCCATGGTCAGGTCGATCAGGATGACCTGAAGCAGGACGGCGATGCCGGCGGGCGTCAAAATCTCGGCGAAGTTGAGCATCCCGTCCGGCATCGGCTGCCGCCGCTATTGGTTCATCGAAGCGAAGAAATCCTCGTTGGACTTGGCGTCCTTCATCTTGTCGAGAAGGAACTGCATCGCGTCGACCGTGCCCATCTGCATTAGGATCCGGCGCAGCACCCACATCTTGGTGAGCACGTTCTGCTCGACCAACAGCTCTTCCTTGCGCGTACCCGACTTGCCGACGTCGAGCGCAGGGAAGATGCGCTTGTCGGCGACCTTGCGGTCGAGCACGATCTCGCTGTTGCCGGTGCCCTTGAACTCTTCGAAGATGACCTCGTCCATCTTCGATCCGGTGTCGATCAGCGCCGTCGCGATGATCGAGAGCGATCCGCCTTCCTCGATGTTGCGCGCGGCGCCGAAGAAGCGCTTCGGGCGCTGCAGCGCATTGGCGTCGACGCCGCCGGTCAGCACCTTGCCCGAGCTCGGGACGACCGTGTTGTAGGCGCGGCCGAGGCGGGTGATCGAATCGAGCAGGATCACGACGTCTTTCTTGTGCTCGACCAGGCGTTTGGCCTTTTCGATCACCATCTCGGCCACCTGGACGTGGCGGCTGGCGGGCTCGTCGAAGGTCGAGGAGATGACCTCACCCTTCACGCTGCGCTGCATATCGGTGACTTCTTCCGGCCGCTCGTCGACCAGCAGCACCAGAAGGAACACCTCAGGATGATTGTCGGTGATGGCTTTGGCGATGTTCTGAAGCAGCACGGTTTTGCCGACGCGGGGCGGCGAGACGATCAAGGCGCGCTGACCTTTGCCCTGCGGCGCGACGATATCGATCACCCGCGCCGACTTGTCCTTGATTGTCGGGTCGGCGCTGTCGAGCGTCAGTTTCTCGTCGGGATAAAGCGGCGTCAGATTGTCGAAGTTGACGCGGTGGCGGACGGCTTCGGGATCATCGAAATTGATCTGACTGAGGCGGGTCAAAGCGAAATAGCGTTCGCCCTCCTTTGGCCCGCGGATTTCGCCCTCGAGCGTATCGCCCGTGCGAAGCCCGAAGCGACGGACGATCGACGGCGCGACATAGATGTCGTCCGGCCCGGCGAGGTAATTGGCCTCGGCCGAGCGGAGAAATCCGAAGCCATCGTTCAGTACCTCGATCGTGCCCGAGCCCATGATCTCGACTCCGTTCTCGGCCTCGATCTTCAGGATCGAGAACATGAGGTCCTGCTTGCGCATCGTCGATGCGCCTTCGACGCCCATTTCCTCGGCCATTGCGACGAGGTCGGCGGGCGTCTTTTTCTTCAATTCTTTCAAATGCATGAGATGGTCTTTTCTTGGGGGAGTATTGCTCGAGCTCGTCAAAGATGGTCAAGGCCGAGAGCGGCAGGACGCCGCTGTTGGAAGAGCGCTCCAGCGTTTCAGGAAACTGGCCGGAGCCGCTCGCGATTCGAGGTATGTCTCGCCGCGCCCGGTGTCAATCAGCCGCGGGCTGGAGGAGCGGCGAACCGACTAAAAGGGCCGGACGATCACCAGCACGACGATGATTGCCGCGGCGATGCCGGGGATTTCGTTGATGAGGCGCACCGCCTTGCTCGACAGCGGCCGCTCGCCGCGCGCAAGCTTCCTGCCGTAGAAGCCGAGCCAGCCCTGATAGCCGGTAAGAAGCAGCACGAAGGTCAACTTCGCCATGAACCAGCCCTGGCTCCAGGCATCGATGTTGAACGCCAGCATCAGGCCCAGAACCCAGACCACGATCATTGCCGGCGTCAGGATGATCGATCGGACGCGCGATTCGCGTTCGATCCAAGCGCGGTCCTCGGGCGAGCCGACCGCGGCCTCCTGATGATAGACGTAGAAACGCGGAAGCAGGAACAGCCCCGCCATCCAGAAGATCACAAAAGTGACATGCGCCGCTTTGACCCACGGGTAAGCGAGGCCAAGCCAGCCGGTCAGATTGCTCACCTTCCCCCCTTCACCTGTCGGATCAACTGCTCGACATGCTCGATCGGCGTGTCCTGAAGGATTCCGTGACCGAGATTGAAGATGTGAGGCCGGTCGGCGAAGGCGTCAACGATTCGCTTCACGGCGCCTTTCATTGCATTGCCGCCGGCAAGCAACGCCAGCGGGTCGAGATTGCCCTGGACCGGAAGATCGGCCGGTAGCTCGCTTGCCGCCCATAGCGGATCGACGGTCTCATCGAGTCCGATCGCCGCGACCTTCGTCTCCCGCGCATAGGCCGCAAGCTTGCCTCCGGCGCCCTTCGGAAACCCGATAACCGGAACGCTCCCATGCTTCGCGTTCAGCCTCTTCACCAAACGTGCGGTCGGCGCGATCACCCATTGGTCGAACTGCGCCGGCGACAGGCTCCCCGCCCAACTGTCGAACAGCTGGATCGCTTCGGCGCCGGCCTCGATCTGACCCGAGAGATAATCGAACGTCACCTCTTCGATCCGCCCGACGATCTCGCCGAAGCGTTTCGGATCGGCATAAGCGAGCCGCCGCGCCTCGGCCTGGTCGCGGCTGCCCTGCCCGGCAACCATGTAGGTCGCGACGGTCCACGGGCTTCCGGCAAAGCCGATCAGCGCTTTACTGGGGCTGAGGCGCTCTTTGGCCTTGCGGACCGTTTCGTAGATCGGATCGAGCCGCGCCGGATAAGCCGTCAGATCCCCCAGCGCCGAGTCGATCAAAGTCGGCGTCAAACGCGGCCCCTCTCCGCTGATGAAGGTGAGGTTCTGTCCGATCGCGAACGGGATGATCAGGATGTCGGAGAAGAGGATCGCGGCGTCGAGCTTGGGAAAGCGTTTGAGCGGCTGCAGCGTGATCTCCGCCGCCGCTTCGGAATCGTAGACCAGCTCGAGGAAGCTCCCCTTCTCCTGCCTCAGCTGCCGGTACTCGGGCAAATACCGCCCTGCCTGGCGCATCACCCACATCGGCACCGGGTCGCGCCGCTCACCTGCGAGCACGGCGAGCAAGGGTTGGTTGGCATGCGCGTTCGGAAGCTCGGCAGGCTTTAAAGCCACCTTTCTTCTCTCCTTTATATATTTATAGAATAAGATTGATGATGTAGTTGGGCGCGGGACAGCGGGGTTTAGGCGCGGCTCCCCGAATTGCCAACAAGTGTGCCACCGAGCCGTTCCTCTGCAATGCGCGAGTCGGTGCGATTCGCGCCCGTGATTCACAGCTTGGGGGCGGTTTTCGTCCCCGTGGATGAATCCTCGAACTTCAGGTCGCGAGGGGGAGTGAAATCGACGGTTGAGACCGTCCCCAGCACGGGGCTACCTGATGTTCGTCGCTTTTCCACAAGGTTGTTCCTTTGACGCTAATCCTTGCTTCGACGAGCGCCATCCGGCGCCAAATGCTCGACGCCGCCGGCGTCGAATATCAGGCGGTGAGGCACGAGGTTGATGAGGATGAGCTGAAGCTTGGCCTCTCCGATCCCGAGGAGATCGCCCTTCGTCTCGCGACTGCCAAAGCGGTGAGTGTTCCCGGCAACTGGGTGATCGGCAGCGACAGTGTGGTCAGTGTCGGCGGGCGGCTGTTCAGCAAACCGGTCGATCGCGAGGAGGCGGCCGAGCATCTGCGGTTCTTCTCAGGAAAGCCGATGCAGCTGACGAGCGCGGTCGCGCTTGCGCATGGCCAGAGCCTCGATTGGTCGCACGTCGATACAGCCACCCTGCAGGTGCGTCCGCTCTCCAGCGACTTCATTTGCGACTATCTCGATGCCGAATGGCCCGAGGTCGGCTACACTGTCGGCGTGTTCCGGCTGGAGGCGCGCGGCGTGCAGCTGTTCGACCGCATCGATGGCGATCATTTCACGATCCTCGGCATGCCGCTGATCCCGCTCCTGGGCGCACTTCGCGAGCGCGGCCTGCTGCCCAGATGATCAAGATCGCGCTCACCGGATCGATCGGCATGGGCAAATCGACTGTCGCCAAGATGTTCGAGGCAGCGGGCGTGCCGGTGTTCGACGCAGATGCCGTCGTTCGCCAGCTGCAAGGGCCGGGCGGCGCGCTGGTCGAGCGGATCGGCCGGCTGTTCCCCGGCACCGTCCGCTCCGGAACGCTCGACCGCGATTGCCTCGCACAAATCGTGCTCGGGGATGGCGCGAAGCTCGCTGAACTCGAAGCCATTATTCATCCCGCTGTTCGCGACTGGCGGCAGGCCTTTGTCGATCAGAATGCGTGCGCCCCTGCATTGCTGTTCGAAATCCCGCTCCTATTTGAAACCGACGGCGAAAAAGAATTCGACAAAGTGGTCGTCGTTTCTGCTCCCGCCGCCGTCCAGCGCTCGCGCGTGCTCGAGCGGCGGGGAATGAGCCCCGATAAGCTTGAATCCATCCTCAAGCGCCAGATCCCCGACGAGGAAAAGCGCCGCCGCGCCGACTTCGTGATCGATACCTCCGGCGAGCTATCCACAACTGAAGCCCAAGTGCGCGACATTCTTGTTTGCCTGGGGCTCGCCGCGCGATAGATTCGCATTCGTGCGGGAAATCGTCTTCGACACCGAAACCACCGGGCTCAACCCCGCGGGCGGCGACCGAATCGTCGAGATCGGCTGCGTCGAAATCTACAATCGAGTGGAGACCGGCCGCCACTTCCACGCTTATTTCAATCCCGAGCGCGAGATGCCGGGCGAGGCCGAGGCGGTCCACGGCCTCACCACGATCTTCCTGTCGGACAAGCCGCGATTCTCGGACAAGGCCGCCGAATTGATCGACTTCATCGACGATTCGCCGCTGGTCGCCCACAATGCGACCTTCGACTTCGGCTTTCTCAATTTCGAGCTCGAACGCTGCGGCCGCCCGTCGGTGTGCATGAGCCGGATGGTCGATACGCTCACGCTCGCCAGGACCAGGCATCCCGGCGCCAAGCACAGCCTCGACGCCCTCTGCGTGCGCTTCGGGATCGACCGAAGCCAGCGAATCAGGCATGGCGCATTGCTCGACGCCCAGCTGCTCGCGCAGGTCTATGTCGAGCTGACCGGCGGCCGGCAGATCGGGCTTGGTCTCGTCGCCGACACCGGCTCGGTCTCGGTCCGGCAATCGAGCGGAGCGGTCACCACCCGCGAATCGCGGCCGGCTCGCCCGCACGCCGCTGCCGAAGAGGAACTGGAACGCCACCGCGCGTTTATTGCTCAGCTCGTCAATCCGCTCTGGGCGCGGTTCGCCTAGCCAGGTTGACGGCGGCTTTTGGCGGGCCCTAAGCGCCCGGCCACCGGAAGGAGCAGTCAGTTGGACGTTCGGGTCGCAGGCCATCAGGTCGATCCCAGCGAATCGGTGCGCGAATATGCGCAGCAGCGAATGGCGGAGATCACCCAGAAATATTTTTCGCGCGCAGTCGGCGCGAACGTCACCTTCGGACGGGGCGCCGACAACGGATTTAGCTGCGACATCGTTGCGCCGGTGATGCAGGGCATCGTGCTTAAGGCGTCCCACAGCGCACGCGAACCGCAGATGGCGTTCAACGGCGCGGCGGATCGGATCGAGAAGCAGCTCCGCCGCTACATGCGCCGGCTGAAGGGTCACAAAGCCGATGAGGCCGAGACCCAAGCCTATGTCGAAAATGCGGGCTATACCGTCTTTTCGCCACCCCAGGCGGGGAATGACGAGGCGACCGCCTTCCCGACCGTGGTCGCCGAAACCCGGGTCGACATTCCCGACGCGAGCGTCTCCGACGCCGTGATGCTGATGGATTTGCGAAACACCAATGCGCTGATGTTCAAGAACAGCGGCACGGGCGAGTTCAACATGATCTATCGTCGTGAAGACGGAAACATCGGCTGGGTTGAGCCGCACGAGGCTTGAGCCCATCTTTCAATCGGAGCGCGGCGGTGCGACAGCGCTCATGGGGACGGTCCCGTAATGCAGCTTTCAGATTTCCTCGATTTCGACGCGATCAAGACGGCGCTTCCGGGCGGCAGCAAGAAGGCGCTGCTGCCCCAGCTCGCCAATCTCGCGGGGCAGCGGCTCGAGGCCGATTCGCCCGCCATTCTCACGAGCCTGACGGAGCGCGAGCAGCTCGGATCGACCGGATTCGGCCACGGCGTCGCCATTCCTCACGGTAAGGTGGAGGGCCTGAAGCGGATCTATTGCATGTTCGCCCGGCTCGCCGAGCCGCTCGATTACAAAGCCATCGACGGGCGTCCGGTCGACCTCGTCTTCCTCCTGCTTTCGCCGCCCGATTCCGGCGCTGAGCATTTGAAGGCGCTGGCGGCGATCAGCCGGGTCACTCGGCATGCGGCGACCCTGGAGAAGATGCGGGGCGCGCGAAGCCGGGACGCGCTCGCCGCCGTTCTGATTGGCGCTGACGAGCGGGACGCCGCCTGACCGAGCGCCTGCCCGCCAAGGTCGAAGTCGATGGCGTTCTTCGCCGCGCCAACGCCGCTGGCGACATCGCGGCAGTAATGAAGAAGGGCGATCCGGATCGCGGCGCGCTGCTGATCTTCATCGGCAGCCGGGGGCGCCATGTCGCCTGTCTCGAGCGGGTGCTTGCGGCCGACGGAAGCTACCGTTGGCAGGCGGTCGGTCCCGCCGAATCGGCGAGTTCCGCCGAAATCGCCGATTTCCTCGCCCGCAGGGCACGCTTCGACGAGGACTTGTGGGCAATCGAACTGGATATCGCGGACCCTGAACGGTTCATCGCTGAAACGACCTCCGCGGGTTGACCCCTGCTTTCCACCGGTCGAAACCCGCCACAACAACAAGAGCGGGGGGCATCCTCGCGGCATGAATTGCCAAGGATGCCACGCGAGACGGGGAATCACGGCGGGCGCAAGCACAAGTATCTGCAAGTAATACGCGCTTGATTTTCGGGGATTTACCGCACGTTTAAGGCCAGACTGTTGGCATCTTTTCGCTCGGCGCTGCTGATTTGTGCTGCGCTTACCGCTACGACGATTGCTCCGGCGCAAGCCGGACCTACCGGCGGCGACACGCTCGTCAACGTCGCGAACGCGACCCTGGCGAAAGTGTCGGTGCCCGAACTGCTCGATCCGAACGGTCAGCCGCAGCTCGCACAGCCCGATGCGGATACTCCCGAGACCCAGACCGAGGGCCAAGATAGCCAGCCGGCCATTGCCCGGCCGGCGATCGACCGGTCCCAAGATCTCGTCTCGATGATCGAGCAGCTGCGCGGCCCCGAGGCCGGCAGCCGTGAGCTCGAGTGTCTCGCGACCGGCGTTTACTTCGAGGCGAAGAGCGAACCGCTCGCCGGTCAGCTGGCGGTCGGCCAGGTGATCGCCAATCGCGCGCAGAGCGGCGGCCGCTTCCCCTCGACCTATTGCGGCGTGCTCTTCCAGCGCGGCCAATTCTCTTTCGTCCACGGCCACTCGCTGCCGCACGTCGCGCCTGAGAACCGGCAGTGGCAGACCGCCGTCGCGATCGCGAAGATCGTCGACGAACGCCTCAAGGAATCGCTTGTTGGCGACGCGCTCTTTTTCCATGCGCGCTACGTTTCGCCCGGCTGGCACCTGAAGCGCGTGGCGTCGATCGGCAATCACCTCTTCTTCCGCTAGCATTTCAAGGGCGCGGGCGGGCAGGCGGGTGAGGGGAACCTCACCCGCCTTTTCTTTTTGCGCATCGTTGCCGCTTTGTTCTAGCAAGCTGGAATGGCGAGCCAGCTCGAGTCTCTTTGCTTCACCGATGCACCGCCGATCGCGGCGGATGTCGCTCGCGGGGTCACTCGGCTGTTCTGCAGGCAGGACCTGTTCGCGATCTGCGAAATGCCGCTTCCGAACGGCCGCCGCGCCGACCTGATGGCGATCGATTCCAAAGGCGAGCTGACGATCGTCGAGATCAAGGTCGCCAAGGCCGATCTCGTCGGTGACGGCAAATGGACCGACTATCTCGATTATTGCGACCGTTTCTTCTGGGCGGTGCCGCCGCACCTTGCCCATATCCTCGAGGAAGAGCGCTTTCTTCCTCGCGACGCCGGGCTGATCGTCGCCGACCGCTACGATGCGGCGGTGGTGCGGCAGGCCGCGCATTGGCCCCTCGCTCCGGCGCGGCGCAAGGCCGAGCTGCTGCGCTTCGCCCGGCGTGCGGCGCGGCGCCTTTCAGCGCAGATCGATCCGTCGCTCGGCGAGGCTAGTTAGCCGCGGCCGGCGAGGCTTTCGGCTTCTTGTCGTTGATGAGCTTGAGAATGTCGCGTGCGCGCATGTCGCGCTGGGCGTAATCGCGGGCCGAATAGCCCGCCGCCGTATCGGTCTTGTCGGGGTCCGCGCCGGCATTGAGCAAGACCTTCACGAGCGCCGTGTCGCGCTGCTGGACGGCGATGATCAGCGGCGTCTCGCCCATCTTGTTCGCGCCGTCGACCTTCGCATGAAGTCCCAGGAGCCATGACACCGCCTCGTCGAAGCCGGCCTTGGCCGCGGCAATCAACGGCGTGTCGCCGTTCGCCCCCTGCACGTTGGCGTCGGCGCCGTTCCTGAGCATGAACCCGGTCCAGTCGGGATCGGAGGCGCGGATGACGATGATTAGGCCGGTGTCACCCTTGTCATCCCTCATGTCGACGACCGTCGGGTGGTCGGAAATGAGCTCCGTCGCCTTGTTGCCATCACGTTTCTGCACGGCCTCGATGAAGTCATGCCCATAATCGCTGACGAGCTGCGCGACGGCAGGGCTCGACAACAGCGCGAAAGCGCCGGCAAGCAGAGCGATCTTCAACGACTTCATCGGCTTAGCCCCCGGGATTCCTCGCTTGATCGGCGCCGCTTAGCAGAGCAAGGCTCGACTTGTCATGAACGGCGCCGCTCGATTTTGGGAAAAGCCGCTTGCGGCGCTCGACCGGGGCGAGTGGGAAGCGCTGTGCGACGGTTGCGGGCGTTGCTGCGTGCACAAGCTCGAGGACGAAGAAACGGGCATGCTCTATGCGACCAACGTCGCCTGCAAGCTGCTCGACCGCCGGAACGGCCGCTGCCTCGACTACAAGAACCGGATGAAGCGCGTCACCGATTGTGTGAAGCTGGACCGCACCAATCTCGGCTCGCTCGAATGGCTGCCGGATACTTGCGCCTACCGCCTTCGTGCCGCCGGCAAGCCGCTCCCCGACTGGCATTATCTGGTCTGCGGAAGCCGCGAGACGGTGCATGAAGCCGGTCAGTCTACGCGCGGCTGGACCGTCAGCGAAGAAGATGCCGGCGAGCTCGAATATCATGTGGTCGAACGGCCGCTCTGAAGCCGCGCTCACGGCGGCGCTCCCGGTCCCGATCGAAATCCGCCGCCTCAAGAGCGCTCGGCGGCTCCGGCTCCGGTTCGATGAAGCCGCCGGAATCCTCAAGCTCACCTGCCCGTGGCGGACCAGCCGCCGAACCGCGCTCGCCTGGGCGCTCGACCAGCGCGACTGGATCGACGCGCAGCTCGCGCGCGCCGAGCCTGGGGAGCCCTTCGTCGGCGGCGCCTCTATTCCAATCGAAGGGCGCGAGGTCCGGATCGCCTGGCGCGAGCATTGGCCGAGAACGCCGGTCCTAATTGACGACGAGCTGCGCTGCGGCGGCCCCGAGGCTGGGCTTTCGCGCCGAATCCACGCCTTCCTCAAACGGCGTGCTCGCGACACCCTGTCGCTCGACATTGCCGAATTTGCCGCGATTGCCGGAGCGGCGCCGCGCTCCGTCACCATTGGGGATGCGGCGAGCCGGTGGGGAAGCTGCTCGTCGAACGGACGGATCCGGATGAGCTGGCGACTGATCCTCGCGCCGGCGCAAGTGCGCCGCTACGTCGCCGCGCACGAAGTCGCGCATCTCATCCATCTCAACCACGGGCCGGAGTTCAAGGCGCTCGAAGCGCGCCTGTTCGGGACCGGCCTCTCCGAGGCTAGAAGCGCGCTACGCCGTATCGGGCCGCGGCTGAGACGGGTCGGGCTGGGGCGTTGA
>DASUIB010000010.1:0-21788 GCA_036273235.1 Sphingomicrobium sp.
TGCGTCGCCGACTTGCGCGAGAGCGCGCCGGTCGAGCAACTGGTCGCAGCGGTGATGACTCGCATTGAAGCCGGGGTGCGGTCGACGCGCGAGGCGATGCTGCTCACGGACAAGGGCAGGCTTGAGGTCGCTGGAAAGCGCGGCGTTTCCGCGAAGCAGCTGCGCGACTGGCAACGGCGTTGGGCGCCGGCAGCGCGCGGGCAAGCGCTCGACTGCGCGCGGGCCGATCCGCTGTTCCCGCTTCGCATGCGCCTGTGCATCGACAGCGGCGAGGCTCCGCAAACGATCGGCTGGCTGCTGCTCGGCCCTCGGCCGGACGGCAGCTTCTTCGGGAAGGACGAGCGCGAGGCGCTCGAGCACGTCGCCGGGCCGGTCGCACGCGCGATCCATATTGCGCAGCTTCGCGAGCGGCGCGATGAGCAGGCCGAGAAACGGATCGGAGCGCTCGAGAGTCTCATCGCCAAGCTGGCCGAGGCGATCGGCGCAGCTCCGGCCAAGGGAGCGGCCCAGGTCTGAAGCGGAGTGGGGGATGAGCGAAGCGCCGGTCGAAGCTGGAGCAGGGGAGGTGACGCCCAAGCCGCGCCGCACGGGGTTCAGGCATTTCGACGTGATTACGTCGATCGCCGCGATCTTCATCTCGGCGGTGTCGCTGTACGTCGCGATCGAGCACGGCAGGACCGAGCGGCAGCTGGTCGCCGCGAATGTCTGGCCCTTCCTTCAGCAGATCCTCAGCAACGATTATGGCGAAGGCAAAGACAAGAGCATCGCAATCGGGTTTTCAAACGCAGGCGTCGGTCCAGCCAAGATTCGGAGCTACGAAGTCTTTTATCGTGGCAAGCCCGCCAGCTCCGCCCTCGACCTGCTGCGCCAATGCTGCGGCTTGCCGTCCGATCCGGCAGGAGTGAAAAAGGCGCTTCCCTACGGTCTTTACTTTGGGACGGCCGACCAAACGGTGCTGAGACCCGGCGAGCAATATCCCGTCGTGATGGTCTACAAGGTGCAGTCGGCTCCGGACGTGCCGGACCGCTTCCGGGCCGCGCTTTTGCAGCTCAGTTTCCGGGTTTGCTATTGCTCGGTGCTCGACCAGTGCTGGCGGAGCGACCTGCAAAGCATTCGCGCGGAGCCGGTGCGGGAATGCACCGCACCCGAGCATCCCTTCGTCCCGGGCGGACGCTAGCCCAGCGAATAGCTCGCGACCGCCTCATAATGCGCGCCGTGCCGGGAGAGGTGGCTTTCGAACAGGATGAACCGGTCGACGGCGAACGGCTGCGACTTGATGCTGGCGCGCCGTTCGAGGAAGTCCCGCACCTCGCGCCTTCGGCGGCCTTTCCAACGCGCGAGCGTGATGTGCGGGTGAAAGGCGCGGCGCTCGGGTTCGAGCCCAATGGACTGACACGCCCGCTCCACTTTCGCGGCGAGTGCGGCGAGTGGAGGTTTCGGCTCGACCCCCGCCCATAATGCCCCCGCGTTGCGCTGCTCGAAGCGGCCGACGCCGGCGATGCGCAAC
The DNA here is from genome assembly GCA_036273235.1 of Sphingomicrobium sp. GTDB lineage: Bacteria > Pseudomonadota > Alphaproteobacteria > Sphingomonadales > Sphingomonadaceae > Sphingomicrobium. The sequence goes on from DASUIB010000010.1 coordinate 1,508, forward strand.
TCGAGCGGCGCACCGCGGATTCGGCCGAGCGCGTCGGCGAGATCGGTCGCCACCGGACGCTCGACTTCGCCGACGAAGCGAAGCGTGAGGTGGAGCTGGGAATCGTCCTGCCAGCGGAATTCGGAATTCTCATCCATCGCATCGACGAGCAGGTCGCGAATCTGCTCCGGCGGCCGAAGGGCGACGAACAGGCGGTGCATCGCACAGCATTAGCCGAACGGCATTTGCTCGTCACAGGAGGTTGCTGGCCAGGAGCTCGGTCCCTGTTTAACGGCCGTCCGTCAGGGCAGCTCCGCCCCTCCCTTAGCCGGGCCGGTGGTGAGCTGGTCCTCCGGAGGAACGGTGACGGGCTGAAGACCGGCGGCGATAAGGCGGCGGTTCAGCGCCTGCAGATCGTTCGCCTTGATCTGCTGCCACGCCGCCCAACCGGCATTGAGTTGGGCGATAGTATCGGTTGCGGTCTGCCGGAGCGCGGCGGTCGGCGCGGCATCGCTTGCTTCGGCCGAGGTTTCGAGCGCGGCGAGCGTGCCACTTTCATTGCCGAAGCCGGCGTGCGGCGCCTCGGGCGGCTGGAGCTTAGCGGCGAGCGCCTTGGCGTCCGCGAGAAGCGACGGATCATGGCTCCCGGCGATGCGCTTGTCGAGTTGGTCGCGGACCGCCTTCGTCTCGGCATAGCCGCGCCAGGCGATCTCCATCGGCGCATAAAGGCTTTCGGAGAATTCACGGGCGGCGCGATAGTCGGCGTTGATCTCGCGCGGATCGACGACGATGTCGACCGGCACCTGCTGGCTCTTCCCGTCGACCGTCAGCACCGCCGTATAGCGGCCGGGCTCGACCAATTGGCCGCGCGGGTCGAGCGGGGTGTCGAGACCCCAGACCGCGGCGATGTCGTAATTATATTCGACCGCCTTCGGACGCGGGCGGCGCATGTTCCATATCCAGCGATGCTCGCCGGGGGCGGCTGACAGCACCGGCTGCGGCTTCACCCAGCCGGCCTGGAAGTAGCGGTCGGCGGGCAGCTGCTGAGGCGCGTCGGCGCTGGAGAAGCGCTGGATGACGGTGCCGGCCGAATCGCGGATTTCGAGCGTCACCGGTCCGTTGGCAGCGCCGCCGAGCCAATAATCGATGGCGGCGCCCTCGGGCGGGTTCTGGCCGACCGGAGTCTCGGGGGTGAGCGGCGTGTCGTGGTTATTGTCGAAGCGGACGCGGACCGCGGGAGCGGGCGTGAACAAGTGGAAGGCTTGGCTGGCCGTGTTCGGCTGCAGCTGGCGGAGCAAGGCGAGGTCCCCAAGCACCCAGATCGCGCGGCCCTGCGTCGCAGTGATCAAGTCGTCGCCATGGACCAGCAGGTCGCGTGCCCAGGCGGTCGGAAGGTTCTGCTGAAGCGGCTGCCAGTCGTTGCCGTCGTCGAAGCTGACGAACACGCCGGTCTCGTTGCCGGCGTAGAGCAGGCCCGGCGCAACCGGGTCGGAGCGGACTGCGCTGACGACCTGTCCAGTTGGAAGACCGCGCGTGACTTCGGTCCAGCTCCTGCCCCCGTCATGGGTGCGGAAGATGTGCGGCGCCCAGTCGTCGATTCGGTGCGCGTCGACCGCGACATAGGCCGTCGCGGGATCGAGGTTGGAGATGTCGATGCTGGCGATCTTGCTCCACGGGCGAATTCCGGGGAGGGTGGTCTGGCTCCAGGTGGCGCCGCCGTCGCGGGTGATGCCGAGGATCCCCGTGTCGCTGCCGGTCCAGACTTCGCCGGACGAATTGGGCGAGGGTGCGATCGAGAAGATGGTGCCGTAGCCGCACGGCAGCGCCGCCTCGAGCGTGACGTCGCCGGCGCAGTTCGTAGCGCCGGCGCGCTTGCCGGTCAGGTCAGGGCTGACGATCGACCAGCTGTTGCCCTGGTCGGTGCTTTTGAACAGCACGTCGCCGCCGAGATAGATGGCGGGCGGGCCGCTTCTCGCCGCGACGAGCGGGTTGACCCAGTTGAAGTGATGCTCGACCGTGGTCGGGCGAAGGCCGTAGTTGCTGAGCGGCCAGGGCGAAACGTCGGTGACCTGGCCGGTTCGCGCATCCCAGCGGCTGACGTGTCCGCCGAGCCCCGAGCCATAGACGATGTTGGGATCGGTGGGGTCGGGGATGTCATAGTCGCGCTCGTCGCCGCCGACCGGGTGCCAGTCGCGCCACCCGATCGAGCCATAGTCGCTTCGACTGGCGATCGCGACGGTGCCGCTGTCCTGCTGACCCGCATAGACCCAGTAAGGAAAGCGGTTGTCGGCGGCGAGGTGATAGAGCTGGCCCGTCGGCTGGTTGTACCAGCTGCTCCAGGTACGGCCGCCGTTGACGCTGATCGAAGCGCCCTGGTCGGAGCCTTCGGCGATATGCCCGGGGTTCTTCGGATCGACCCAGACCGAATGATAATCGTCGCCGCCGGGGCTTCCCCGGAAGATGTCGCAATCGGCGCCGCCATGATCGCAGCGGCGGATCGACTGGCCGGTCAGATAGACGACGTCGGGATCGCGTGGATCCACGGTGACCCGGTTGAAATAATAATTGGCGAAGGCGCTGCCGGGATTGACCCGCTTCCAGTGCCCGCCGCCGTCGTCCGAGCGCCACAGCCCGCCGTTGTCCTTGGAGTCCACCACCGCATAGACGCGCACGTGCCCACCGGCTCTGGTGACGGCGAGGCTGATTCGGCCGAGCGGCCCGGCCGGCCAGCCACCGCCGGCGAGCTTGTGCCAGTGCGCGCCCTGGTCGTCCGAGCGCCACACGCCGCTGCCGGGGCCGGAGATTTCGGTGAAATAGCTCTGCCACGGATATTGGCGCGCTTCCCAGGTCGAGGCGAGGAGGGTGCGCGGGTTCGCGGGATCGGAGGCGATGTCGTTGACGCCGGTGTAGCCGCCCGGCGCGAGCGGATGAGTCCAAGTCCTCCCGCCGTCGGTGGAACGGTAGATGCCGCGTGCGTCGCTGGGACCGAAGAAATGGCCGACGGCGCCGACGACGACAATGTTCGGGTTGGTCGGGCTGACCCAGATGCGGCCGATGTAGCGTGTGTCGGCGAGCCCGAGGTCGGTCCAGCTCCTGCCGCCGTCGGTCGACCTATAGATTCCGCGGCCGGCTTCGACGTCGTAGCGCGGCTCGGGCTGTCCGCCGCCGATGTAGATGACGTCCGGGTTGGACGGGGCGACCGCGATCGCGCCGATGGCCGAGCTTCCGCCTTTGTCGAACAAGGAGGTCCAGGTTCGGCCGGCATCGTCGGTCTTCCACACGCCGCCGCCCGACGCGCCGAAGTAGAAGGTGTTGGGCCGGTTCGGCACGCCTTCGATCATTTCCGCCCAGCCAGCGCGGAATGGGCCGAGGAGGCGCCAGTGCATGGAGGAATAGAGCGCGGGGTCGATCGGCTGTGCCTGCGCCGCGCCGCCGCAGGCGATCAGGGCGGAGAGCAGCAATTGGGAAGTGCGCTTGCGGATACTGGTCACGAATGCCCCCTCGCCGATCATGGAACGATCGTAAGCAGAGCGGTGGTCGCCTGCAATCGGCTCGGCGCTTGATCTTGGACAGTTCCAATCTGCGGCGCGCCATGCGAGAAGTCTCACCCAGGGGGACTGGATGAGCGGGTCGAGCAGGCTCACCGAAGAAGAATATCTCGAACTCCTGAAGCCCATGGGCAAGGAACTCAGCGCCATGGCGCGGTGGGTTTCCGAAACCGGCCAGCGCGTGGTCGTCGTGTTCGAAGGGCGCGATACGGCGGGAAAGGGCGGCTCGATCGACATGTTCGCGCGGCTCCTGAACCCGCGCCAGTGCCGCGTCGTCGCGCTTCCGAGTCCCAGCGAGCGCGAGCGCAGCCAATGGTATTTCCAGCGCTATGTCGAACATATGCCCGCGGCGGGCGAGATCGTGCTGTTCGACCGCAGCTGGTACAATCGCGCGGGCGTCGAGCGGGTGATGGGGTTCGCGACACCCGAGCAGGTGCAGGATTTCCTGAATGCGACACCGCAGTTCGAACGGCACCTCGTCGACGACGGCATCTTGCTGTTCAAATATTGGCTGTGCTGCGATCAGCAGGTGCAGGAGGAGCGCTTCCTCAACCGGCTCAATAATCCCACCAAGCGCTGGAAGCTGTCGACGATCGATCTGAAGGCGCGCGATCATTATGACGATTATACCGAAGCACGCGAGTTGATGCTGTCGGCGACGCATACCGATTATGCGCCATGGACGCTGGTCGATTTCAACGACCAGCCGCTTGGCCGGCTGACGCTCTTGAGGGACGTGCTCGACCGCGTGCCCGATACGGAATTGCCGGTCGCGGAAATTCCGTGGCCGCCGCTCGAGGGGCCGCCGCTCAAGGAACGCTTCGGCGTGCTCGAGGCAATCCCGCTATATCAGCCGCCGGTGGCGAGGAGCCGCGCGCAGGCGCACTGACAAGACATCACGAAAGCATCGGGGGGAAATGATGCGCGCATCCAAGCTGCTGCTCCAGATCACCATTTATTATCTGGTGATCGGGCTCGTCCTGTTCCTGGCGTTGAAGATCTGGCCGGATCTTCGCCATTATCTTCCGATTGGTGGCGCCGAGCAGCTGATCACGCAGCCGACCAAGAATCCGCTGCACGCGAGCGAAGCGGTGCGCGCCGCGCACGTTGCCAATTTCGGGCAGAGCGTGTTCTGGCTGGTGGTCGCGATCATCGCCGCGATCCTCGTCTCACTGCCGGTCAGTTGGGTCTACATGACGGTGCGCGGCGGCGACGAATATGACCAGTCGCTGGTCAACACGATCATCGTCCTGCCGATGGTCGTCACCGGCATCGTCATCATCGTCCAGAACAGCCTCGCGCTCGCCTTCTCGCTGGCCGGAATCGCGGGCGCGGTGCGGTTCCGAAATTCGCTCAAGAGCTCGGGCGACGCACTGTTCATCCTCCTCGCCGTTGGGGTCGGCCTCAGCGCCGGAATCGCGGCGATCGAGCTCGCCGCGGTGATCAGCATCGCGTTCAATTACTGCTTCGCCGTGCTGTGGATCACCGAATATGGCGAGCGCGCGGGGATGAAACGCTTCCTTGCCGATTATGACGGAATCGACCGCGCCGCGCCGCCGGCGCCGGAAAAAAAGAAGTAGCCGGTCCTAGCCAACGCAGCGGCGAAGCAGCCTCGAATTCACCGCGTCGTCGGTCGCGATGTCGGCGAAGAAGCCGTCGAGGAAGCTGATCGCTTTGGCCGCCCGCTGCGGGTCGAGGCCCGGGGTCGCGGTGATCGCCGCCATCAGCTGAGGCTGCGCGGCGCGCATCTGCCGAGCGACCGCGAGCGCATCGGCGTTGTGGGCGCAAAAGCCGCGGTAGACGCGCTCGCGCACCGAGCTGATGTGCAGCTGCTCCGGGGGGGTCGCGTAGGGCGTGTCGACAAAGCCCGAGAAGTCGAAATCGTAGGGCACGACGACGGCCGCTCCGGGCGCGAGGGGGCCCATCAGCTCGGCATTGTGGCAGCAGGCCTTGCCCGCCGGTCCCGCGCGCATCGACCAGTCATGGTTGGCGATCATGTCCTGGAACAGCGCATAGCGGGCGGCGTCGGGCGGGCTGAGGTCCCCGAGCGGGATCAGGTTGGGAGCGTGGGTCTCTTTCATTCCATTGCGCTTGGCGAGATCGCGCAGGTCCTCGAGGAAATAGCCGACGCGCGAGATGATCGGGCGGCCGTCGGCGTCGCGATAATCGACGTTCGCGAGACGCACGTCGAAGCTGTGTGGGGTCAGCAGATTGTACATTTTGTACGCCGAATATTCGAGCAGCACATATTGCTGGAAGGCCGGGCTGTTCCTGCAGTGGGTGATGAGCTTGAGCTTCTTCTGGCCGGCGAAGAGCGAGGTCGCGGGCGGCGGCGCGGTGAACTCGACGCGGAGCGGCGGGAAGTCGCAGGTGTCCGCCGCTCGGCGGGTAATGCCGCGGACGCTGAGCGCGACCGGAAGCGCGTTGCCTTGCGGATCGATGAGCGTTCCCGGGACGATATTCGACGAACGATTGTGGATCAGCCCCGACAGGGGCGCCTGGATCACGATGTGGATGGGGTCCGAGGCGGCGAACAGCGGCTTCGGCTGCTCCTGCGCAGCGACCGGCGCCGGCATAAAGAACAGGCAAACAGCGAGAACCGCCAAAATCCCCCTCATGGCGTCGACCTCCCCACGCTGTGCGGGATCATCCTCCCGACGATCTCGAGCCAGCTCAACGGTCCGCCATAGTAGCGGGAATTGCCGGTATCGATGCGCGCGAGCCTGCCGCCGCTCAGGAACTCGATGCCTTTGAGATCGGGCGTGTGGCCGATCACCATGCGCTGGGCGCCGTAAGCCGAGAGGACGGTATCGAGCTCCTGGTCCACGGTTAGCGGCTTGGGCCGCGGCGACTCCCTGGTACGGACTTCCTCCGCGTCGGCGTCGCGCATCACTAGCCCGCGATACCAGAGCGGCCCGAGCGGATCGTAGAGGATGGTCGAGGGGCCGTTGTCGGCACTCGCCATCGCGGCGGCGACGCGGCCGTTGATCTCGTCGAGCGAGAGCTTCGAATATTCGGCGCTTAAGCCCCCGTGGACGAACAGGGTGCCGCCGATCTTCACCACCGCCGGATTGCGCGCCGCCCATGTGCCGAGCTCGCCCGACGGGCTCCACGCCTGCCGATGCTCGACCCAGCCAAGCGGATGCTGCGCCATCCAGACGTCGCGGACCTGCGACGGCGGCGCCTTGGGATTGGCGGCTTCGAGCTTCTGGCGAAGCGATATGTAAAGCTGCTCGCGTCGCGCCGGTGAGCGCTCGTCGGCGAAGGCGGCATATTCTCCCGGCGTCGTGTAGCGGTCGTCGCCTAGCAGGTTCATCGCTTCATGGTTGCCGAGCACGACCACGACCCTGCCGCCGGCGCGCGGCGCTTCGGCCTGAAGCTGCTGGAGGCTGCGGATGATCTGGAGCGAATCCGGCTCGCGATCGACGATGTCGCCGAGTTGGACCAGCGTCGTCCTGCCGCCCGCCCAATGTCCGGCGGGGTCGATGATGCCGGCGGCGCGCGCGATGTCGAGCCACGCCTGATAATCGCCGTGAAGATCGCCAACCGCGATGATGCGCTCGGGCTGCCGCGCCGCTTCAGCGGGAGTGAAGGAGAGCAGGGCCGCAAGGGCAATCAGCAAAACGCCGATCAACCGCCCGAGCGCACGTGCCACGACTGCCCCCATGACGGTAGTCTTGCACCGTCGCCCGGACCGGGCAATGCCGTTAATGTTGATCGGACATTAACGGCGTCGGGCGAATGTATGCTTTCGACCACACTGGTCACTAAGGCCGGATGCGGAGAACCAAATGCAGGGCGGCGTCTAGGCCGACGACTCTCTTGAATCTGCTCTAGCTATTTGCGTGCGTACGTTCCCACCAGCTCACCTTCGGCGATCGCGTGCTGACGAGCGGCAGTCTCAAGGTCTTTGACACCGGCATTGGCTGGAAGATCGAGCCTTTCGGTGTTGAGCGCGAAAAGTTTAAATTGATAATGGTGCATGCCCCTCGGTGGGCACGGTCCGGTGTAGCCCTTCGTCCCGTTGTCGTTGTTCACCTCGGTTCCGACTCTCTGGGCGTTGCCGATCGACCGCGCAGAGGCCGGAATGTCGAACACGCCCCAATGCCGGAATGTACCGAATGGAGCGTCAGGGTCATCGATCACCAAAGCAAAGCCCTTGGTGCCCGCCGGCGGGTCCCCCCAGTGCAACGTCGGCGTCTGGTTGAGACCGTCGCAGGTGTACTGCGTCGGAATAGGCTGTCCGCTCCTGAAGGCGTCGCTGGTAAGTTGGAGTCTCGGGAGGGTCGCGTCCGCCTGGCTGCTTGCATTGTCGCCACCGCCGCAACCTGCCAGCGCCATCAGGGTCATCGCGGGAACGAACTTCGCATAGGTTCCTAACATTTTGGCGCCTCCCTCGCGAAACCCCATCAAGAGCAATCGTGACCGGCAAACCGTTTGCTATTCGATCCGCGCGTGACCAACGCGTGACTAGAAAGCTGGCGTATCCCCATGCCCATTTCCCAGCAGGTGAATTCGGAAAACGCGGCCGAATGCCCGTCAAGGGCGCAAAGCAAACCTATAGTGGATGTGGCTGCGGCCAGACGAAAAGCGCGAGACGGCCGAGGCTGACCAAGAGCACGGCCGCGCCGAACTGCTGCCATCCCGAAACTTGCAGATGCGCCCGGTTTCGCAAGAGCCAGCCCATCAAGGGGCAGGCAGCGAGGCCCGACATCAGAGCAAACCATCCGTTAGTCGGTGGCCACGGTCCTCTCAGGTAGAGAAGGCCGAGTCCGCCGCCCGCCGCAAAAAGGAACCAAGCCCATCCGACGACGATCGCCACCCGTGCGAAAGCGCGTTTTTTGGCCGGCACATAGAGGTTCACGAGCCTCCAAAGGCCGAACACGCATGCTCCGAAAAGCAGCGGGTAAACGACGCGCAATGCGGGTGACTGAAGATCCACGCTGCAAACTCCCCCTATAACGTTTACGCAAGGTCGATTTTCAATTCCTGCGGTCCGCCGCTGAATGAATCCGAACGACCCTTGATGTATACAGCTGTGACAGAATTGTATACGATTTGAAACCTGAAAGTGGAGCGACAATCCCGTAGGCGGAAAAGAATACTGTCTCCAGAGTTGCCCGGTGAGCTTCGAGCGCTCATTCGGATCCGGTCCTGATGACGAGGCGCGCGCAAAGAGAGAGACGGAAAACATGCCTTCGCTTCGTGAGCAAACCAGCGGGCACGACCGCATCTACGAGATCATTCTCGATGAGATCGTATCCGGCGCGCTCGCCCCCGGCGCTCGACTCGTAGAGAGCAGGCTGGCAGAGCGGCTTGAGGTCAGCCGAACTCCCATTCGCGAGGCGTTGTTCCGGCTTCACCAGGACGGATTTGTCCTTACCGATTCCGGCAGAGGGTTTTCAGTCAAGCAGCTCGGAGAAAGGGAAGCTCGCGATCTTTTTCCGATCCTCTCCACCCTCGAAGGACTTGCACTCTCGTTGGCTGCCCCACTCTTGACGCTTGATGTGAACGAGCTTCGTAAGGCGAACAAGGCGCTCGCGCCCCTCTCCGGGCGCCCGTCGCACGCGATTGCTGCCGATAAGAGGTTCCATGAACTGCTGGTGCAACGCTGTTCGAACACGAGCCTGCTGGAGATGATCCGGACCGTCCGTCGGCGGCTTCTTCGCTATGAATACGTGTATATGTCAGACGAGACCCTGATCGACGTCTCGATGGCACAGCACGAAGCCATCATCGACTGCATTGAACGATGCGACTTCGACGGTGCCATGACGGCCCTTGCAACAAATTATGAATCCGGAAAGGCGCTCGTCCTGTCGAAACTTAGGGGTAGCGGGCCGGTCTAATGTGCTAATCGACGGAGTGCCGATGGGCCGATCAGTTCAGCCTCGCGCATGACATTCTCACCCAAACTGGACAGGGCGCCAAACCACAGCACTAGCGGCAGCTCTACACCCCTTGCGGACGTTAGCGCATGTCAGGCGGCGGCGGCCTTGCGCGCGGTCGCGCGGGATCTGGGCGGCTTCGCCTTCTTGGGCGCCGGGAGGGGCTCGAAGCTTCGGGTGAGGGCGCTGGCGAGCTCGCCGACGAGGCCGAGGCCGTAGAAACCGAAGATGATGGCCATGGCGGCGGGGCGCTGCCAGACGGGCAGCTCGACGTTCTTGCCCTTCGTCCAGATGCGCCACCAGCTCTTGCCGACCTTGCCGCCGAAAAATTTGAGCGCGAAGGCGAGGCGGCCGATCCGCGAGCGGGTCGCGGTCTGGAACGCCTGGTAGTCGCGGTCCAGGCCCATGGTCCATGCGCGCCAGACGAGGAACTTGTAGCCCGGGTGCGGCGCGTGGACCGTCATGGCGTCGGCGGTGCGGGTGTAGTCGTAGCCCTTGGCGGTGAGGTCGCGGAGCCAGAAGCCGCACTGCTTCTTGAACGCCGGCAGGTCGGGGAAGGGGTTGGCGCGGAAGAAATCGGTCCTCACCGCGCAATTGTTGGCGTGGATCTTCTCGCGCTTCAGCGTCTTCGTCCGCTCCTCGCGAAGGTCGAAGATCCAGCTCAAGGCGAAGGTCTTCGACAGAAGGTCGTCGTAGCCGAGCACGGTGAAGCCGCCGACGGCCATGATCTTGGGGTCGGCAAAGGGCTTGATGAGGTTCTCGAGCCAGCCGGGCTGCGGAGCGGCGTCGCTGTCGAGCATGATCGACAAATCAGTTTTCGAGCGGCCAATCCCGTAATTCTTGAGCTTGTAATAGGTGAGTCCGTCGGTCGGGACGATCTCGAGGTCGGCGAGGCCTCGGAGCTTCGGCGCGGTGGTGGCGAGCGCCTGCTCGATAACGACTGGATCGACCGCGTTCTTGTCGTAGAGGTACATGATACGCGGCTTGGCGGCCACGCGCGGCGCGACGTCGGCGATCTCGCGCTCGAGCGCGGCCATGGCGACGCTGGTCCACTTGTCCTCGACGTCGATCGCATTCTCCCACTCGATGACGATGGTGAGGGCGGGGATTGTTGGTGAGGCGGCTTTGGTGGTCTTCCTGGCCATGCTCGCGAATATAGGTTCGGCAACCTGTCAGGCCAGCCCCGGAATCGGCCTTAAGGATGCATTCACCGGATTTGCTTGAAGTCCCCTCACGCATCAACGATATATTGGAAGAGCGAGGGGCGCCATTTGCCCCCACGCGAAGGAGACGAAATGGCTGAATGGAATGACCCGCGCACGACTGGCGTGAACACCGCCGCCACGGTTGGTGTCCCGCGCGCCGCCCGCGATGCGGGCCTCCGGTCGTACATGCTGTCGGTATACAATTACATGGCATCGGGGGTGCTGCTGACCGGCATCGTCGCGATGCTGTTCGCCAACAGCAGCCTCATCAACCTCATCGTCAACCCGGCGACGGGCCAGGCGACGCCGCTGTTCTGGGTCGCTTTGTTCGCGCCGCTCGCGATCGTGTTCGCGCTTAGTTTCGGGATCAACCGGTTCTCGGCGGGAACGGCGCAGGCCCTGTTCTGGCTCTATGCGGCGCTGGTCGGAGTGCAGTTCTCGAGCCTGTTCCTGGTTTATACGGGCGCATCGATCGCACAGGCGTTCTTCGCCACAGCGGCGGCATTCCTCGGCCTCAGCCTCTACGGCTACACCACCAAGCGCGACCTGTCCGCGATGGGGACCTTCTTCATCATGGGCGTGGTCGGGCTGTTCGTGGTGATGCTGCTCAACCTCTTCCTGCGCTCGCCCGGTCTCAACCTCGCGATCAGCGCGCTCGGGGTGCTGATCTTCGCGGGGCTCACCGCCTATGACACGCAGAAGATCAAGAGCATCTATTTCGTCGTCGCCGGTAACGGCGAGGCGATGGCGAAGAGTGCCGTTATCGGCGCGCTGAACCTGTACCTCGATTTCATCAACATGTTCCTGTTCCTGCTCCGGTTCATGGGCAACCGCCGCTAGGTTTCAGAGACTTCGAAGCAGCAGGGCCGGGAGAGCGATCTCCCGGCCCTTTTCTTATCCCACTTCCAGCACCGAAATCGTGTCGGTTTCGGCCGATCCGAGGCTCAGCCACTCGTCGACCAGCGGATGTAGGAGGAGCGCGGTCTGGTAAGCCCTGGCGGGCTCCGGAAGCTCGACGCCGTAGGTCTGGAATCGCGTTGCGATCGGGGCGAACATGATGTCCGCACCGCCAAAATCGCCGAACAGCCACTGGCCTCCACCCCGCGGATATCGGGACCAAATATCGGTTATCCGGTCGATGTCCGTTTCCACATCGGCGCTTCGAACGGCCGCTCGGTTGCGCGCCCTCGTGTTCACCGGCATCGCCTCGCGCAGCGCGTTGAAGCTGGAATGCACCTCGCCGCAAATGCTGCGCGCGCGTGCCCGCTCGATCGGGCACGACGGCCACACCCGGCCGTAGGTTTCGTGCAGATGTTCGAATATCGACAGCGTGTCCCAGATCGCGAGGGCGCCTTGCCTGAGCACGGGGACCAGCCCCGTCTCGCCTCCCAGTGCCTTCACTTCAGCCCGACTGCTCTGGGTGTAGAGGGGGATGGTGGTCGCTTCGAACGGCAGGCGCAGGAAGCGCATCAGCAGCCACACCCGCATCGACCAGGATGAATAATTCTTTTGGCCGAGGACGAGAGTGTAGGGTGCCTCCGGCTTGAGCTCGTTGAATTCGAGCACGTTCAGATCGGGATCGCGAAGGAAGCAGGTAATTCGGCGGCCCCAATCGACTGGCCCTTCGGTGATCAGGGTTCCGCGGCGCTTCGCCCAATCAACGACATCGTCGAGCCGATCGACCACGAAAGCGGCATGGGTGTAGCCCGGCCACTTCTCCGGGCGATCGAGCAGGATGTTGTCGCCTTCGGGCGTCGGAACGGCGTTGACGATCAGATTGAGCCGAATACCCTGCGCGTTGACGATTTCGATCGCGGTTTCATTGGAGCGAGGGGGGTCGACTTCAAAGCCGAGATCGGCGTAGAAGGCGAGCGATCTGGCACGATCAGTGACCCGGATTCCGACGTGATCGTAGCTGACGATGTTCATTGAGCCTTTTTCGTCCTGTCGTAGATTTCGCGAACTGTCGTCACGATGACGTCGGGCCGATCGAACTCGACATATTCGCCGCTCTTGGTGACGAAGATCTGGCGTGAGTCCGAGGAGAGCGAGAGCCACTTCGATTGGGCGACCGCAACGTCATATTCCATCTTCAGGTGGTCGACGGTCGGCTCCGCCGGCTTGTCGAGAAAATGAACGGCGTGATTTCCGGTGGTGATGATCCGCACCGGCGTATTGCCGAGAAAGCGGCGATGCTCCTGGAGCCAGATCTCGTCGCCCGGCGTCTCTTGGAGCTCTGAAAAGACCGCCTCCCACATCGCGACGTTGTGCCTGGCGATGTCGAGCAGCTTGGCGTTGAGCTCGGGCGACCATTCGGGTTCCGGAAGTCCCCGGAAGAATCCCTGGATGCACTTGCGAGGCGGGCGACCCGGCGGCGGCGGGAGCGCGAACTCGGTATTTCCTGCGGCGATCGCGTCGCGGCACATCTTGAGCAGAGGGAGGAATGATCTGCCGCCGTCATCGTCGTGACGCCGATTGTCCGGAGTGTCGACATCGCTCGCGTCCGCCTCGACCAGGATCAGGCCCGCGACATCGGCCGGGAAGAGGTCGGCGAAGGCGCGGGCGCTATCGCCGCCGAAGGCGTGGCCGAGGAGGATGTACGGACCCTGGATTCCGCCCGCGCGGAGCGCATCGTGAAGCTCGGTCGCGATTCGCTCGGCGGTGCGCGGCAGCGGCCCGGGGCCGCTGAAGCCCGATCCGGCGCGGTCGTAGCTGCAGTTGCGCGTGAACTGAGCGATGGTCGGCTGAACGGTCGCCCAAGCTGGCGACCAGTCCGTGTAGCCGGAATCGAACACGACGGTCGGAGAACCGCTGCCCAGGCAGACGAAATTGAGCCGCGCGCCGTCGCTAGCCGACGCGATCAGACCCGGGCGGGTGTAGATGTCATCTCCCGGGGCGGCGCCGGCTTGGGTGTTCGGCAGCGCGATAAGGAGCGACGCAGCAGCGAATAACGAGAATTTCATTGCACTCTCCCGTCAGGCCGCGTCGGCAATCGCGCCGGTCGCGGCCTAGAATGTTCTTACGACGCGAAATCCCTGGCTGTGGTCCCGCCCTGACGATTTGTATCCGATGCGCACGGACGAGAGGACGAGGCCCGGAACATTGCTGTAAGCACCCCCGCGCGCGACGCGTCGGTTACAATTCCCGCTTTTCCAGGAACTGCCGTCAGTGGGCGCGTCTTTGTAGTCCTCGTTCCAGCAATCTTCAGTCCATTGCCAGACGTTTCCAAGCATGTCGAAGAGGCCGAACGAGTTCGGCGGGAAGCTTCCTACCGGTGAGGTGAATGCAAACCCGTCGTGGCACTCGGGGTTGAAGTCCTTATCGCGCGGAGTTTTCGCATGATAACCGAGATCTGCGTGATTGATGAAGCGGCACAGATCCGCAGGAGTATCGCCAGCGTACCGCGCCGTTGTCGTTCCGGCTCGCGCGGCATATTCCCACTCGGCTTCGCTTGGCAGGCGGTAGGTGTGCCCCGTCTTGGCGCTAAGCCACGCGGCATAGGCTTGCGCATCGTCCCAGCTTACACAGACAACGGGGTCTCTTCCGGTCTGCGGAAATCCGGGAGAATGCCAATTGGCGCCTTTGGCATCCTTTTCACCAGCACCATCCGCGTCGACAACAAAGCAGCTGTCAGGGTCCGGCCGATGCGTCGCCGCCACAAACTGGGCGTACTCATCCCGAGTCACGTCAAATTTCGAAAATGCGAGTTTGTAGCGTATTGCGACCTCGTGCTGCGGGACCGAATGTCCACGAAAGAAATTCGGGACTTTCTCGCGCTCCGCCTCCCCTGGCGCAGCGCCCATGATGAAACTTCCCTCCGGCAGCATGACCATTTCGGGGCAAGTCTTCGGACAGTCGTGGAAATGTGAGGCCGGGCGCGCATAAACGTTGGCGTGGGATGCTGCCGTCGACGCTTTGCTCATCACGGCAAGGCAGGCGAGAAGCAGGGCAGCTAGAAGCTTCATCCGCTTTCCTATCTGATTCCGTGGCGCATTGCGCTCGATGCGCCGTTCTGGCCAAACTCATTCTTCACGATCTCGCCACCCTTCATCACGAACCTGACCCGCTCGAGTTCGCTGGCATCGTTGAGCGGGTCTCCGGCGACTGCGACGATATCCGCGAACTTGCCCGGCTCGATCGCTCCGATCCTGTCCTGCCAGCCGAGCATTTCGGCGGCGTTCACGGTTACCGAGCGAACGATGTCCAACGGTGGCATCCCCGAGTGCTGAAGCGCAGAAAATATGGTGGCCGAGGCTTCGCCGCGGGTCTTTCCCGGGACGTGCCAGACCATGTCCGATCCGGCCGCGAACTTCACGCCGGAATGGATCACTTTTTGCACGAGGGCTGTACCGGCTTCGCGGCCCTTTTCGTCTCTCGCGGCAAGACGCGCCCGGAAGTCCGCCGACAGACCCTGCAGCGGATAGATTTTCTCCCAAAGCCCGTCGAAGAATTCGGGCGTGAGATCGAAGAAGATGCCCTTTTCGCGCATCTCCTTGAGCTGCTCGTCGGTGACATCGTTGCCGTGCTCGATCGAATCCACGCCGGAATCGATGGCTTCCTGGATGCTGGCACGATCCCCGGCGTGGACCGCTACCTTCAGTCGCTGTCGATGCGCCTGGTCCACGATGGCCGCCAGGCTTGCCTCCGAAATATCACCGCCGACGACCGCCACCTTGATCAGATCGACAGCTTCGAAGATGTTTCGCTGCACCGCTTCACGTCCATCATCCGGAGTGTCCGCCATTAGGAAATCCTGGTCGAGGATTGCGTCGGCGAGAGCCGGATTGAGAGACTGTACATAGGAGCCGTGCGCGATCAGCTTTCGTCCAGACGCCAGCAACCGCGGTCCTTCGACCTTGCCCGAGTTAATTGCATCGCGGAGCTGCGTGTCGCCGTCGATTCCGGAATGGCCGAGATTTCTGACGGTGGTGAAGCCGCTTTCGAGATCTTCGCGGGCAAGCTGCGCGCCCGTGAGAACGCGCTTGGCTGGAGACTCGATGGTGGCGAGAAGCTCGTCCGGCCCGAACTCCGGATCGAATCGCCGGGTGAACTCCCCTTCGGCTGGCGGGACGACATCGAGAAGCAAATGAGTGTGGCTGTCGATCAGGCCCGGCAGAAGCGTGGCTTGGCCAAGGTCCACGACAAGAACATCATGCCGGCCCGCGAACTTTTCCGGTTTGCCGACGTCCACGATCTTCCCGTCTTCGATGAGGACCGCGGCGGGGGATAGGGTCCCACCCGAGCGAGGATCGAGCAGATGAGCGGCTTCCAACAAGGTCGGGAGTTCCAAGCCTGCCGCAGGTGTCGCGCCGAAAGAAGCCGCAACAAGCGCAGCGACAAGCGACGCCGCCCGGATCAATCTCCCCGCTCCGCTTTTGTCGTGGACAAGGGTGGGCCCGATACGTCGCGGATCGCGTCGAGCACCAGCTGCGGCTCGTCGAACTGCATGTACGCACCGCGCGTGTGGGCGGCGAGGATTTGCTTGGCGTTTGATGAGGGCGATAATAGCTGTGCTTGCGCGGCGATCGTCTCCGGCTTGTGCTGCGCCCACGTGATCACGCGGATCGGTCGTGAGCCGAGCGATTTGCTGTGTTCGCGCAGCCACTCCTCGTCGCCGGGGATTTCCACCAGCTCTGCGTTCGCGGCGTCGGAGAGGTCGGGGCGGGTGTGGACGGCGTCGGCGAGCGCCGTGTTAAGCGGACCCGACCAGCCCGGCTCGGGGAAGCCACGGAAGAACCGCCTGTCGCAGACAAGCTCCGGCGGCTGCGGCACGTGGGCGGCGAGCGTCTCGCGGCAGCGCTGGATTTCGATTGCCTGTTGAATGAAGATTTCGTGCTCTCGAGCGAGCTGCTCGGGTGTGGCCGGGTTGGGGTCCGGATCGATAAGAACGAGTCCCTGGACCTCATTGGTATAGAGATCGGCGAACGTTCGCACGTCGGTCGCGCCGAACGCATGACCAACGAGCACATAGGGACCAGTGATTCCGACGGCATGAAGCGCGTCGTGGAGCTCGGTCGCGATCCGCGCGCTCGTCCGCGGCATCGGACCGGCCGGACTGAAGCCGTATCCCGGCCGGTCGAAGCTGCAGGCGCGGGTCCACTTGCTGACCTCGGGCTGGACTACGGCCCAGGCGGGCGCCCAGTCCTGATGCCCGGCGTCGAACACCACCGTCGGCGAGCCGCTGCCGGTGCAATAGAGGTTGAGGCGCGCGCCGTCGGCTTCGACGATCTTCCCCGGCCGCAGGTAGATTGCGTCGTCCGGCGCGGCCGTGGCGGCCTGCACAGCCGCTGCGGCGAGCGCGGCGATCAGAATAGGAACGAATGGAAGGCCGATCCGCATCCCCGTCTCCAGTTTCTAACGCGCTTCAGTCTCGTAAAATACATCGCCCGGCCAGGACAGGCGCGCATCAAATCGGGGACAACCGTGTTGCGCATTTTGCAATGCACTGCACCGTGGGGTGGGGCCGGGGAGCAGCGCAGGTGGCGACAAGGCCGCCGGACGCAGACAGCAGCGCAGCCTCCAGGCGCTACCTCCCATGGCGGGGATCGACAGCCAAACCCACCTCCTGCTCGACGTTTGGGCTGCGAATTTCGCCGGCCGGCCGACGTCGACGATCTTGTCGCCTTCGATCAGGACAGCAGCGGGCGAGAGTTCGCGACCGGTTCTGGGGTCCAGGAGGTGCGCTGCTTCCAATAGGGTGGTGGCGCGGGCGCTTACGGATAGCCCGAGCGCAGTCATCGGCGCGGCGATGAACAAACTTGCGACGAGCAACCCGCGCATGGCGTGATCCCGCATGTCTTGGCGAACCTGAGCTCGTCTACAGCGCCGCTGCTTCGGCCGACGAGCGATATTAATTGCTGTAGTATATCAGCAAATCTAATATCCGCCTGTGGCTCACCTCCCGTCGCTCTTTGCATTGCGCGCGTTCGATGCAGCGGCTCGGCACGGCAGCTACAGCGCCGCCGCGCGCGAACTTGGGGTCACGCAGGGCGCGGTCAGCCAGCAGATCCGGAGCCTCGAAACGCGCTTCGGCACTCGCGTATTTACCCGCCGCGGCAATCGGATGGTTCCGACGCCCGTGGCAGCGCGCTTCGCCGAAGAGGTGCGCGAAGCACTCAACCGGCTAAGTCTCGCTCTCGACGTAGTGGAACGCGGCGCAAGCCAGCAATCGCTCGTTATCAGCATGGAAAACCGGTTCGGGAGCCGTTGGCTCGGGCCCAAGCTTCCGCGTCTCCTCGCCCACGAGGCCGGATTCAATCTAGAGATTCACATCGAGGAACGGGTCGCCAATTTCGTTACCGATGGGGTGGACGCCGCCGTTCGTTTTGGCCGCGGTGACTGGCCCGGACTTGAATCGCAGAGGTTAACCACGGATCGGCTATGGGTCGTGTGCAGCCCTCAATTCGCCGCGGATCATCCCATCGCGCACCCAAGCGACCTGTTGGGTTTACCCTTGATCCACAACTCCGAGAACCTCTGGCCGCTGCTCTTTGACAGGCACGCCCTTCCGAGTCCGCCGCCGCAAGGCCTGATCGCGAACGATACGTTGGTCACGCTCGACGCCGTCGCTCGGGGAGTAGGCGCGGCGCTGGCTCGGTCCTCAATGGTCGAAGAAGATTTGCGGACGGGCAAGTTGGTCAGGCCGATTACGGACTCGATCTCGCTGCCGCTGAACTTCATCCGCGCAGGCGAGCTGGTGCGCTTCGTCCGGGCGGAAGAGCCCGCCCCGCCCGAACTCGGCTACTTCCTCGCGTGGCCCCTCGAAACCCGAAAGCGGAACCGAATCGAGAAGCTGCGTGATTGGCTACTCGAAGCCGCAGTTGAATCCCGGCTTGAGTAGCCGCTGACCAGCGGAGCTCTTACGCCAGCTGCCGCTGCGCTGCTGCGGGAGGTCGAGGTCCATCTCAGCCGGTGAAAGCTGCACGCATCGGGGACGCCCGTGGTGCGTGGTTTGCAACAACCCAGCTCCATTCAGGGTACAGGCTCGGTTGCGGACCCGTGAGTCCCCCCTCAACTGAACCCGATCAGCTTTGCCTGATCTTCCAGCACCGCTATCGCGCTCATCGCGGTCACTCGCGAGGATTTTGGATTTCCTCTGAACGGCAGTCCGACGAAGCTGACGTCAAGCCGCTCGCTTTCCGTTTCCGCTTCCAGGCGTGCTTTATTCTCCTCAGATTCCGAGTCGGCGACCAACTCTACCCGAGTGCGCTCGAAGCCAAGGCCCGCGAGCGCCACGGCAGCGGCCAGATTCGCGTTCTGCGGGAATGCATTCGCAGCCTCTCTGGCATTTCCGGAAAAGATGATCTGTTGCCCCTTCACATCATCCAGAGAGGTCAGCGATTCGGCGATTGTTCCTCGCCAGGCGCAAACCGGTTTGGTGCAGGTATATTTCACCGACCGGAGACCGCTCGCGCGCATGCTGAGCAGACCGTCGAACCCCGCGAGCGCGCCTGCAAGGATGAGCAGGCGCGCACTCCCTTGCGCGGCTGCTTCTTCCAGCCGGCGCCGAAGACGATCATCCGTCAGCGCCCCTGCGGACAGAACATGAAAGCACTTTCCGGCGCGCAGCACCGCGACGCCGAATTGAGCGACTGCCTCGTGGCTCGCCGCTTCGACGACGATGTCCGGATCGCTTGCGAGCAATGCTTCCATATTCGTGACGAAGGGAATGCCGTCAGCCGCTTTTGACGGCTTGCCCGCTCCGTCCGGTCGAACGAGCACGGCACTCAAGGCCAGCCGATCCTGAGAGGGCGGCTTCAATGCATTGGCGATGGCGGCGCCGATCGAGCCATATCCGATGACGGCGACTTTGCGCATGACGCGATCAGTACGATCCGACGCAGTGCCGCTCCATGCTCGTTTCTGCACTCCTGTGTTGCAGCATGAGGAACATGGTCGATCGCTTGGCCTGCATTCAGACCGGTCCGTCGGGAAGATCGCGTTGCAGAACCCATGCGAGCGCGGCAGAGATCAGAAGCGGCAGCGACATGGTCGCGACATATTCGGGACGAGACCAGCCGAGCGAAATCAGGACGCCGCCAACATAGGGGCCAAGCGTCGCTCCCACCCGGCCGACGCCCAAAGCCACTCCAGTTCCGGTCGCGCGAACCTTTGCGGGGTAGATCCTCGGCGCCAATGCATAGAGGCTCAATATTGACCCAAACAGCAAGAATCCGATCGCAACAGCGGCGCAGACCAGCAGTGCCAGTCCGAACGGCGCGAGCGCGAAGAGGAGTGCGCTGGCAAAGCAAGCGCACATGAATGCCGGGCCGACTGCCCCGGCCCTCCATCGCATCACGAACAGCGAGAAAACCACGTCGCCGGCGAGCCCGCCGACATTTAGGAGAATCGCTCCGGAAATCCCAGCCCGGATCGAATAGCCGTTGTCGGCCAGCATCTTGGGCATCCAGCTGGTAAGAAAATAAAAGCTGAACATGAGGAAAAAGAAGGAGCCGCAGATGAGCATGGTGCGGACGCGCAGGACAGGCGTACCGAGCATCCGCGGCGCCTGTTCGGCGGGCGGCGCGCGTTCAGGATGGTCCGCTTTCCTGAAGCCGACAGCAACCGCCGGAATCAGCGCAAGCGAGAAGAGCGCCCCGGCAATGAATACATATTGCCAGGCGCTCGTACCGATGAGCAGCGCGGTGAGGCCGGCCACGAC
>DASUIB010000011.1:0-7774 GCA_036273235.1 Sphingomicrobium sp.
GGTTGAACTTCGGCGCATGAGCCGCTAAGCGCCGCGGCGTCTCAAGGGACATACATCGATACTGAGCGCCCCAAAGGGACGCGACATGTGCAAGCCGGCCGACGAGGTTTCGTTCGCCGGCTCGAATTGCGTTGTATCCTCCCCTCGAAATCGAGGGGAGGAGAAGAAAGGATTTGAATGTTCGACACGTTGAGCGATCGGCTCGGCAGCGTATTCGACCGGCTTCGCGGGCGCGGCGCGCTCAGCGAAGGCGACGTGCGCTCGGCGATGCGCGAGGTGCGTGTTGCGCTGCTCGAAGCGGACGTTGCGCTTCCGGTCGCCCGCGACTTCGTCGAACAGGTCACCGAAAAAGCGGTCGGCCAGGAAGTGCTGCGCTCGGTCACGCCGGGCCAAATGGTCGTCAAGATCGTCCACGACCAGCTGGTCGAGACGCTTGGAGCCGACACGTCGGAGCTCGATCTCAACGTCGCGCCGCCAGCGGTGATCATGATGGTCGGGCTGCAGGGCTCGGGCAAGACGACCACGACCGCCAAGCTCGCCAAGCGCCTCGCCGAACGCGACCGCAAGCGCGTGCTCATGGCCTCGCTCGACGTCGCTCGGCCTGCGGCGCAGGAGCAGCTGGCCGTGCTCGGCCGGCAGACCAACGTCGACACGCTCCCGATCGTCGCCGGCCAGCAGCCGGTCGATATCGCCAAGCGGGCGATCCAGTCCGCGAAGCTGCAAGGCTATGACGTGGTGATGCTCGACACCGCTGGGCGTCTCCACGTCGACGACCAGTTGATGGGCGAGATGAAGGCGGTCGAGGCCGCTTCCAGCCCTGCCGAGACTCTGCTCGTCGTCGACGCGCTGACCGGTCAGGATGCGGTCAACGTCGCCAAGGGTTTCTCGGCCGAAGTGCCGCTCACCGGCGTGATCCTGACCCGCCTCGACGGCGATGCGCGCGGCGGCGCCGCCCTCAGCATGCGCGCCGTCACCGGCAAGCCGATCAAGTTCGCCGGCGTCGGCGAGGCGCTCGACAAGCTCGAGGCCTTCCACCCCGACCGCGTTGCCGGACGCATCCTCGGCATGGGCGACGTCGTCAGCTTGGTCGAACGCGCGGCCGAGACGATCCAGGTCGAGGAAGCGGAAAAGCTCGCGGCCAAGATGGCCAAGGGCAAGTTCGACCTCGACGATCTCTGGGCCCAGCTCCGGCAGATGCAGCGCATGGGCGGCCTCGGCGCGCTCGCCGGAATGATGCCCGGCCTCAAGGGCATGAAGGGCGCGATGGACCAGGCGCAGAACAGCAAGGCGCTCACCCACATGGAAGCGATGCTCTCGTCGATGACGGCAAAGGAGCGCGCAAGGCCCGAGATCATCAATGCGAAGCGCAAGATCCGGGTCGCCAAGGGCAGCGGCACAACGGTTCAAGAGATCAACAAGCTGCTGAAGATGCATCAGGAAATGTCGACCGCGATGAAGCGCCTGAAGAAGATGGGCGGCCTCGGCAAGCTCGCGGCGATGTTCGGGAAAGGCGGCGGAGATCTCGGCGGCCTTGGAAGTCTCGGCGGACCGGGTGGTCTCCCGGGGCTAGGCGGGGGCGGTTCGGGAGCGCTTCCCGGGCTTGGCGGCGGCGCGTTCAACCTGCCGCCGGGTTTCGACAAGTTTTCGAAGAAATGACGACCCAGGCCGTCATCCCCGCGAGGGTGGGAATCGAGTCTGAAGGAAATGGACTCCCGCTTCGCGGGAGTGACGAGAAAGGAAGGAAGTAATAAATGGCTCTGACAATTCGCCTCTCGCGCGGCGGCGCCAAGAAGCGGCCTTATTATCGAATCGTGGTCGCGGACAGCCGTTCGCCCCGCGACGGCCGCTTCATCGAGAAGCTCGGCACCTACAACCCGCTGCTGGCGAAGGATTCGCCCGAGCGGGTGAAGATCGACGCCGACCGGATCCAGCATTGGCTGAACGTCGGCGCTCAGCCGTCCGACCGTGTTCTGCGCTTCCTCGACGCGGCGGGCATCCGCGAGCGTCCCGCGCGCAACAACCCGCAGAAGGCGGAGCCTGGCGAGAAGGCGAAGGAGCGGACCGAAGCGCGTGCGACGAAGGAAGCGGAGGCCGCCGAGGCCGCCGCTGCGCCGCAGGAGGAAGCCGAGGCGGTCGTTGCCGAAGAGGTCGAAGCCGCGACTGCCGAGCCGACGCCGGAAGCCGAAGCGGTTGCCGACGAGGTCTCCGAGCAGACGCCCCCCGTGGCGGACGAGGCCGCGGAGGCTCCCGCCGCTGAACAGACCGAAGCTCCGGACACTGCCGAGGCGCCGGTCGAGGAAGCCGCCGCCGAGGAGGCTCCGGCCGCCGAGGAAGCGCCGGCCGAGCAGCCCGACGCCACCAACGAGGGCGAATCGGCCGCCGAGCCGGCCGAAGGCGCCGAAGACGTGCCGCCGCCGAGCACCGAATCGCCTCAGCCTGCCGAGGCGAATGCCGAAAACGGCCAGTCCAGCGAAGAACCGGCCGAAGGCGCGGTCGAGGGCGAGCCAACGGTGAGCCAGGGCTGATGAGCGAGAGCGGCGAGCGTAGGATTGCGCTCGCCGCCGTCGCGGGCGCGCATGGCATCCACGGCGAACTTCGCCTGAAGCTGTTCAGCGACAGCATCGACAGCCTGTCACGGCATGAAAGACTGTATGTCGGAGGCGCCGAACGGCGCCTCCTTGGCATTCGGGACAGCGGCAAGGCCGCCGTGGCGCGCTTCGAAGGAGTTGCGGATCGGAGATCAGCGGAGGCGCTTCGCGGTGCGCTGGTCGAGATAGACCGCGCGGAACTCCCGCCGCTGGAAAAGGGCGAATATTATTACGCCGACCTCATCGGGCTTCCCGCAGTAGACCGCGGCGGCAAGCTCGTCGGCATTGTTGCAGCGGTGGAGAATTATGGCGCCGGCGACCTGCTCGAAATCGAAGGCGACGGCGGCAAGCGCTCGCTGATCCCGTTCAAGCCCGGAGTGGCGGAGCTGGAAAACGGCCGCATCGTGCTCGACCCCGGGTTCCTGGCCTAGCTCCCGCTTTCCGCCCGCTCCATCTGCCGAACGGGCTCGCGCCACCGGGGCTTCTGCCCACAGAGATCGTTGCGGATTGTCGTCGCCGCGACTCCGCCTTCCCCCATCGCATGGCTGATCTGGTCGAGACCGATCACCACGTCGCCGGCGGCATAGAGGCCGGGCACACTCGTCCGCTGATGGCTGTCGACCTTGATGCAGCTGTCGCCCGAGAGATCCGCGCCGACCATCTCGGCGAGCTGCGTATGGGTGTCGGAGCCGAGCGCGGGATAGATGCTGTCGAAGGTGTAATGGCCCTCGGCGGTGTCGACGACGATGCACTCGCCGCCGATCGCGACGGCGCGGGCGGGCCCGTCGACGCAGTCGACCCCCGCCTCTTTGAGCTTCTGCTGGTCCTCGGAGCTCAAGCTGAGCGCCTTGTCTGGCGCGATCAGCGTCACGTCGGCCGTGTAGCTGCGGATGAACAATGCCTCGGCCACGCCGTGACGGTCGCTGCCGATCACGCCGACGCGCTTGTCGGTGACCTCATAGCCGTCACAAATGGGGCAGTAGCGGACCAGGCCGCGAGCGAGCGCGTCGTCGTGAAGCTCCTCGTCCATCGGAGGGCGCCGGTTGGTGACTCCGGTCGCGATCAGCACTGTCCGCGCGGTCGCGCAGCCTGAACCCCAAGTCGCGGTGAACAGGCCGCTCTTGGCGTCCCGCTCCAGCTTGGTCACGAACTCGGTCTCGACCTTCGCGCCATATTTACACGCCTGGTCGCGCATGCGCTGGAGGAGCTCGGTGCCCTCGATCCCATCGGGGAAGCCCGCATGGTTTCGCGTGCATGGGATCAACGATGCGCGGCTCTTGCCGGCGTCCACCACCACGATCTCGAGATGAAAACGGGCGAGATAGATGGCGGCGGTCAGGCCGGCCGGGCCGCCGCCGATGATCAGGCAGTCGAGAATGTCCTCGTCCATGCATCGCCCAAGCGCAGGCCGGAGGGGACGGTTCCCCGCGCTTGCATTCGATCACTGCCGTATATACATCTCGTATATACGGAGACAGCGATGACGAAAGAAGTGCGCGCGAAGACGTTCAAGTCCGGCAACTCGGTTGCGCTGCGGCTGCCGAAGGCGCTCGGAATCAAGGAAGGCATCGAGATGAAGGTGCGCGAGGAGCAGGGCCGCTATGTGGTGGAACCCGTAGAAGGGACCAAACGGAAGATCGACCTCAGCTTCCTTGAAGGGCGCTCCGCAGGATTGAAGCTGCTTCGGCCGGAAGACAGGGAGATCGAGCCTTCGGTTCGGAACTGGCCGCGGAGGCGCCCCAAAGTTGGCTGAAGCCCGTTTTCTGCTGGATGCCAATTGCTGCATTCTCCTGATCGAGACGGCTTCGCAACCTCTCCGAGCGGCGGTGGAGCAATGCAGCCCAGGCGAAGTCGTTACCTCGGCTGTCGCCTTTGCCGAAGTGGCTTTAGGAACGGACTGGGACGACGGGGAGGCTGGAGGCGTCGTCACGGACTTTTTCGAAACCATCGCCGTGCTGCCATTTGATAGGCGGGCAGGGCGTGCATATGCGGACCTGCCGTTCAAGCGCCACCGCTTTGACCGACTCATCGCGGCGCACGCGCTCGCGCTCAACGTCACGCTCATCACCGCCAATCCCCGGGACTTCCGTGACATTCCGAATCTCCGCGTCGAAGACTGGACGCGGTGATCTTCCGAGCTTCCGTCTTAACGCTCTACCCGGACATGTTTCCGGGACCGCTCGGCGTGAGCCTCGCCGGACGGGCGCTGGAGGAGGGAATTTGGAGTCTCGAGGCGGTCAACATCCGGGACTTCGCAACCGACAAGCACCGCAGCGTCGACGATACGCCGGCGGGCGGCGGGGCCGGGATGGTGCTGCGGCCCGACGTGCTCGCAGCCGCGCTCGACAGCCTCGCCGACGGACGGCCGATGCTCGCGCTGACGCCGCGCGGCGCGCCGCTCACCCAATCGCGGGTGCGTGACCTTGCGAGCGGCCCCGGCGTGATCCTGCTGTGCGGCCGCTTCGAGGGCTTCGACGAACGGATCTTCGAGGCTCGGCCGCTCCAACCCATCTCGGTCGGCGACTATGTGCTCTCCGGCGGCGAGATCGGCGCGATGGCGATCCTCGACGCTTGCGTAAGGCTGCTCCCCGGGGTAATGGGCGCGGCCTCCAGCGGAGAGGAGGAGAGCTTCGAAACGGGGCTCCTCGAATATCCGCACTATACCCGGCCTGTGACATGGGAAGGGCGCACGATCCCCGAAGTGCTGCGGTCGGGGGATCATGCGAAGATCGCGGCGTGGCGACACATGACCGCGGTCGAAGATACACGGCTACGGCGGCCGGACCTGATCGAGCGCCACGGGGGCGCTACGCAGGCACCGCCCTCTGGCGCGCGGCGACGAGATACGAAGGCTGATTGACATGAACCTGATCGAGACCCTGGAGCGCGAAGCGATCGACGCGCTCACTGCCGACAAGAAGATCCCCGAATTCCGCCCTGGCGACACGTTGCGCGTCGGCGTCAAGGTGATCGAGGGCGACCGCACTCGAGTGCAGGCGTTCGAGGGCGTGTGCATCGCCCGCTCCAACAAGGGCGTCGGCTCCAGCTTCACGGTCCGCAAAATCAGCTTCGGCGAGGGCGTCGAGCGCGTCTTCCCGCTCTATTCGCCGATCATCGATTCGATCGATGTCGTGCGCCGCGGCGACGTCCGCCGCGCCAAGCTCTATTATCTCCGCGGCCGTACCGGTAAGGCCGCGCGCATCGCCGAACGGCGCACCGTGCAGCGCGACGTTCCAGGCGGGCAGGGCGCCGAGACCGAAGCCACTCGCTCCGAGAACGCGCCCGAGGCCTAAGCTTCTCAGTACCCCGGCGAAGGCCGGAGTCCAGTCGAGAGACCAAGGCCATCTGGACCCCGGCTTTCGCCGGGGTACAAGGCGGCATGCGTTTCCTTGCTGTCGTGGCGGCCATGCCGCTCCTCCTCGCCCTCGCTCCGCCGCCGGGCATTGCCCAGAAGAAGCTCACGATCGAGCGGATCTTCGCAAGCCCGCCAATCTCCGGTCAGACTCCGCGTTCGCTCAAGCTGTCGCCCGACGGACGCTACGCCAGCCTGCTGCTGCCGCGCGAGACCGACCGCGAGCGCTACGACCTGTGGGCGATGGACACGTCGACCGGCGCAAAACGGATGCTGATCGACTCCACCAAGGTTGGCGGCGGCGAGATCAGCGAAGCGGAGAAAATGCGCCGCGAGCGCGCGCGGGTCGGCGGCACCAAGGGCATCGTCGAATATGAATGGTCGCCCGACGGCAAATCGGTCCTGACCCCCGTCGACGGCGACCTCTATCTCGCCGATGTCGCCACCGGTGCGATCCGCCGCCTGACCAACACGTCGCAGACGGAAATCGACGCGCACATCTCCGAGGACGGCCGCTACGTCAGCTTCGTCCGCGACCAGAACCTGTATGCGATCGACCTCACCACCGGCGCGGAACGCCCGCTGACCACCGAAGGGAAGGGCACCGTCACCTGCGGCACCGCCGAGTTTGTGGCGCAGGAGGAGCTGGACCGGCGGACCGGCACCTGGTGGGCGCCAAACGATGGCCGGGTCGC
The DNA here is from genome assembly GCA_036273235.1 of Sphingomicrobium sp. Taxonomy (GTDB): domain Bacteria; phylum Pseudomonadota; class Alphaproteobacteria; order Sphingomonadales; family Sphingomonadaceae; genus Sphingomicrobium. Next base: position 6,636 of record DASUIB010000011.1, read on the forward strand.
AGTCGAATGCTTTGACGAATCCAGGGTCCAGGTCGTGACCCGCGCCGCGATCGGCGCGAACGGCACCCGGACCTTCGACCAGCGCTATCCCGCCGCCGGCACGCCCAATGTCGACATCACCCTGTGGCTGATGAACCCCGATGGAAGCGGGCGGGCGAAGGTCGATCTGGGCTCCGACCCGGACATCTATCTCGCGCGGGTCCACTGGTCGAAGGACGGGCGGACGCTCTTCCTGCAGCGCCAGACCCGCGATCAGAAGCGGCTCGACCTGCTCGCGGTCGACCCGGCGACTGGCGCAAGCCGGATCGTGCTCACCGAGACCGCCAAGAGCTGGATCAACCTCAACAACGATTTCCACCCGCTGAGCGACGGCAGCTTCATCTGGGGCTCCGAGCGCACCGGCTTCCACCACCTCTATCGTTTCGCCGACGGGCAGCTGACGCCGATCACGCGTGGCGATTGGGTGATGACCGGCCTCGTCGGAGTCGACGAGGCGAACCACCGGCTGTTCTTCATCGGGAACAAGGACGGGGTGCTCGAGCAGCACGTTTATTCGGTCGACTATCTCAATCCCGGCGAGCCGCGGCGGCTGAGCGAGCCGGGTTATTGGAACGACGCCGTGATGGACAAAGCGGGGACGCACCTTATCGTCACGCGCTCGTCGCCCGAGCAGCCGCCGCAGGTCTATCTCGCCGACGATGCGGGAAGGCGCATCGCCTGGGTCGAGGAAAACAAGCTCGACGCCTCCCACCCGTACGCGCCCTACATGGCTGCCCACCGCCCGATAAAGTTCGGCACACTCAAGGCGGCGGACGGGAGCACGCTCTATTGGGAGATGATCACGCCGCCACTGAAGAAAGGGAAGAAATACCCGGTCTTCTTCGAGCATTATGGCGGTCCTGGCACCGGTCAGCAGGTGACCCACGCCTGGGGCTCGCCGATGCGCCAATATTGGGTCAGCAAGGGCTGGATCTATTTCCAGGTCGACAACCGCGGTTCGTACAACCGCGGCAAGGCGTTCGAGGACCAGATCTATCATGCGATGGGCACGGTCGAGGTCGAGGACCAGGCGACCGCCGCGCGCTGGCTCCAGAAGCAGCCGTACGTCGATCCCAGCAAGATCGCGATCTCGGGCTGGT
>DASUIB010000012.1:0-2997 GCA_036273235.1 Sphingomicrobium sp.
GTTGTCGTGCACGCCCTGCAGCACCGCGGCGAGGCGCTCGATGCCCATGCCGGTGTCGATCGACGGGCGTGGCAGGTCGGTGCGCCGCCCGTCGGCGTGCTGCTCGTACTGCATGAAGACGAGGTTCCAGATCTCCACGAAGCGGTCGCCGTCCTCATCTGGGCTGCCCGGAGGGCCGCCGGGGATATGATCGCCGTGATCGTAGAAGATCTCCGAGCAAGGGCCGCACGGGCCGTCATCGCCCATCGCCCAGAAATTGTCCTTGGTCGGGATCTTGATGATGCGGCTCTCGGACAGGCCGCTGATCTTCTTCCACAACGCGAACGCTTCATCGTCGGTGTGGTAGACGGTGGCGGTTAGGCGGTCGGGCTTAAGGCCCCACTCCTTCGTGATCAGGTTCCAGGCGAGCTCGATCGCGCGATCCTTGAAATAATCGCCGAACGAGAAATTCCCGAGCATTTCGAAGAAAGTATGGTGCCGCGCGGTGTAGCCGACATTGTCGAGGTCGTTGTGCTTTCCGCCCGCGCGGACGCATTTCTGCGAGCTGGTCGCCCGGCTGTAGGGCCGCGTCTCCAGCCCCGTGAAAACGTTCTTGAACGGCACCATGCCAGCGTTGACGAACATCAGCGTCGGGTCGTTGTGCGGCACCAGCGGCGCCGAGCCGGCCCGCGCGTGACCGTTCTTCTCGAAAAAATCGAGGAAGGAGCGGCGGATGTCGTTGGTCGAGGTCATCTCTGCCGGATGTAAATGTTGTGCTGCAGTGCGGCAAGGCGAGGACTTGGCAGCGGCGGCGATTCCGCTAGGCAGCATCAATGGCCAAACGGCGCAGCTCGACCATTCCGCGCTACAAGCGGCGGCGCAAAGGCTCGATCCTCGGACGCATCGCCGGCTGGATCGTCAAGCTGATCCTCGCTTTCATCCTCCTCTCGGTCCTGTGGGTGCTCGCCTACCGATTCATCAACCCGCCGATCACCGCGACGATGATCGGCGACATCGTCGCCGGCCGCGGCGCGCACAAGGCGTGGATGCCGATCGGCGACATCGACCGCGATATGGTCCGGGCGTCGATCGCGGCCGAGGACAGCAAGTTCTGCTCGCATCACGGCTTCGACGTCGAAGCCATTGAAGATGCGATGAAACGTAATGCTTCGGGCGGGCGCATTCGGGGCGGATCGACGATCAGCCAGCAGACGGCGAAAAATGTCTTCCTGTGGAGCGGCGGCGGCTATGCGCGGAAGGGCGTCGAGGCCTGGTTCACCTTCCTGATCGAGCATCTGTGGGGCAAGCGGCGGATCATGGAGGTCTATCTCAACGTCGCCGAGACGGGGATCGGCACCTATGGAGTCAATGCCGGATCGGAGCGCTATTTCGGCCATGATTCGAGCGCGATGAGCCCGACCGAGGCGGCGCGGATCGCCGCGGTGCTGCCGCTCCCCAAGGAACGCGGCGCGATCGCGCCCAAGGGCTTCACCCGCCGCTACGGCAACATCATCGCGGCGCGAATCCCGATCGTCGCCCGCGACGGCCTCGATGCCTGCGTCTACAAAGGCGCGACGACGCCCGTGAACAAGGCGCCTCCGCCCGTCTCCAGGGCGTCCCGCCCGCAGCCGGGCGAGGAATATGAAAGCCCGAAGCCCGTGCCGCCGCTTCAGAATGCCGTCGAGCAACTGCCTCCGGCTACCGAACCGAAGGCGCAGCCTTCGAACGAGGCGGCCCCCGCGCCCGGGCAGCCGCAGGAACCTTCCAACAGCTTCTGACACAAGCGGCGAACGGTGGCCTGAACGGGCTTCCCGACAGGAACGGCGCCCCTACCCCAACCGTTGAGACGGCAAAATTCCAGCAAGGAGGAAATCCCATGGCCACGCGTACCCAGAGCCGCTCGTCCTCGAGCCGCAACAGCTCCAGCGAAAGCCGCAGCCGCGGCGGCGGAAGCAACAGCAGCAATCGCAGCGCATTTTCCTGGGGCGAAGGCGCAGGCCCGATCATCGCCGCCGCGCTCGGCGGAGCGGCGATCGGCTTCGCCGCCAACTTCGGCCGCAAGTTCGTGACGCAGGCGGTCTCGGGGCTTTCGGGCGATTGGGACGAAGTGCTTGCGACCGAGCACGACATGGCGCTCGCTTTGTTCGACAAGATGCTCGCGACCGATTCGAGCCAGACGTGGAAGCGGAGCATGCTTCTGATGCAGCTCACCCATGCGCTCGACAAGCATGCGCACGAGGAAGAAATGGTCGTCTATCCGGCGCTTCGCGAAGCCGACCAGGCGGTCGAAGCCGACCAGCTCAACAGCGAGCACGGCTATATCAAGACCTTCGTCTACGACCTCGGGCAGATGGGCCCCGACGCTCCCGACTGGCTCGAGAAGGTCCGCGAGTTCCGCGGCCTCGTCGCCGAACATGCGAAGATGGAAGAGGAGCAGGTCTTCCCCGCGTTCAAGCGCAGCCTCGACGAGGAGCAGAACGCCAAGATCACGAGCCTCGTGAACAAGGACGGCTTCTGGCAGGCTTAGTTCCTCCCCACGACCCGGATCAGGTGCGGGGCCGCAGGGAGGAATCAGCCGACCAGGGCGAGCCTCGGCGGCTCCTGCGCCGATAAGTCGACATTCCCTTCACCGGCGATGCGCTCGATGCGGGCCGCGAGCTCGGCATCGAGCGCGAAGCCGCGCCCGGCAACGATGATCGCTTCACCGCCCGACGCCAGCCGCAGGAGGAAGCGGACCAGGCCGTTGCCGCCGAGCGCGCCGGCAAGCTCCGGGGTGATCCGCGTGATGCTCGCCGCATCTGCGACCCGGACATTCAGCTGGAGCCGCGTCCGCTTGGCGAGCTCATTCAGCGGCTGGATTCCCTTGATGGTAACGCGCGGCGTCTCGTCGCCCGCCCGCCGGTCGAGCTCGACGGTCAGGAGCCCGCACTGGCCGCCTTTCGCGGCCGCTTCGAGTGCTGCCGTGGCTTCTTCGTCGAACGCGGTCGCGACGAACTGGCCGGAGCTGTCGCTCAGAGT
>DASUIB010000013.1:0-5499 GCA_036273235.1 Sphingomicrobium sp.
ACATGTGAAATTCTTCCTCGCAACCACCGAGGTGAGCAAGGTACCGGTGACGGTGCTGTCGCGCTGCCAGCGCTTCGACCTGAGGCGGATACCGCCCGAGAAGCTGGCGGCGCATTTCGCCGAAGTCTCCAGGGCGGAAGGTGTGGAAGTTGAGCCCGATGCGCTGGCGATGATCGCCGGCGCCGCTGAAGGCTCAGCACGCGACGGCCTTTCAATCCTCGACCAGGCGATCGCCCATGGGGCGGGCGCCGTGACCGCCGATCAGGTCCGCGACATGCTGGGGCTGGCCGACCGGGGGCGAATCCGCCGTCTGCTCGAGCTCATGCTGTCGGGCGATGCAGCCGGCGCGCTGACCGCGCTCGACGAAGCGCATGGGCTCGGGATCGATCCCACGCAGCTGCTTCGCGGGCTGATGGAAAGCCTTCATTCGGCAACGCGCGCCAAAGCCGGAGCTACCGGCGCGCTCCAGTCCGCCGAGGAGCGCGAAAGCGCCGAGGCGCTCGCCGCAGCGCTGAGCTGGGGCACCATCCATCGTTTGTGGCAGATGCTGCTCAAAGGGCTGCAGGACGTCGACTCCGCGCCGGACCCGCGCGAAGCCGCCGAAATGGCGCTGCTTCGGCTGATCCACGCCGCCGACATGCCCGATCCGGCATCGCTGATGGCGAGGCTGAGCGGCGAAGGCTCGGTTGCGGTCGCGCCCACAGCCTCGTCCGCCAAATCCTCCGCGCCCGCCGCGCGGCTTCCGACCGACTTCCGCGGCCTGATCGAGCTGCTCGAGAGCAAGGGCAAGCACCAGCTTGCGGTCCAGCTCCACGACCAGGTCGGATTGGTGCGCTACGCCCCGCCCGAGCTGGCGCTGAAGCCGATGCGACCGCTCGGCGGCGACTGGCCGCGCGAGCTTGCAGCGGCCCTCAAGTCCGCCACGGGTACGGCCTGGCAGGTCTCGCTCTCCGACGAGCCGGGCGAAGCGTCGCTCCTCGATCAGGAGAAAATGGCCGAGGAGCGCGTTCGCGCTGAAGTCCTTGCCGATCCGAACGTCCGCGCGGTGATGGATGCATTCCCTGACGCGGAGCTCGAATCCTATTCAACGAGAGGCAGCTGACATGCCCGAGATGCCCGATTTCGACGAGATCATGAAGATGGCGCAGAATGCGCAGGCCGAGCTCCAGAAGGCGCAGGACAATCTCGATAGGATCGAGGTCGAGGGGGCCGCCGGAGGCGGGATGGTCAAGATTCGCGCCACGGCGAAGGGGCGAATCCTCAGCGTCGATGTGGACGAGAGCCTGCTTGCGCCTTCGGAAAAGACGATGGTCGAAGATTTGATCGCCGCGGCCATCAACGACGCTCGCGCCAAGGCGGACTCCGCCGCAGCGCAGGAAATGCAGAAGATGCAGGGCACCCTGTCGCTGCCGCCGGGGTTCAAGCTGCCGTTCTAGAGACTGCGCCCGATTTGCGGCGTGATGAGCCTCTTTTCCGGGGAGGCGCTGATGGGGTCGCTGGGCGATGCAAGATTTTCCACTCCGTGCCGAGCGCGAGCACGGCGAGCTTTCCAAGAAGGACCTGCGCGATCAATATCGGGACTATCGTTTCGCCGCCGCCGAGGCGATGGCCGTAAGAGACTGACCAGGACGAATCTCTTGCAATCCTAGTGTGTTGAATCCCAAGTAAATTGGAGTCATAGTCTCGGACTGCTCGGCTTGGCCCCGCTCGGGGCGCCTGGGGGGACGGGCATGCGTAAATCATTTCTTGCCGGCACCTGTGTCTTGGCTCTGTTTGTTGCTGCTTTGCCGGCAGCGGCGAAAGCCGCCTCGGTCCCGACGCCCGGCACGGCAACGCCTCCGCGATACGATCAGTGCGGATTTCCTGATGCGAGCGCCGCCCCGGTAAACGAAAACAAAGGCCTCCTCGCGAACCTCAGGGTCACGGATGACACCGACTCGGGGACGGCTTCCAAGGGCGCCGGATCAAACGTGCTTGTTTCGACGCCTCCTCCAGAGGCGCCTGCCGCGCCGGTGCAAATGCTGCCGGATTATGTTCGACTGATGATCAAATACGTGCCGTGTCCCGCAGCCTCGGACCGTGTCTACGGTTTGGAGAGCCGCGGGTGGCTGAAGCGCATGTTCCTGCACAAAAAGGTCGGCAAAATCCTGAAAGTGGTCGCGGTCGTGAGGCCACTGGGCGTCAATGCCACGAAAACCTTGTCCGAGATCGACTTCGACAGCGGAAGCAAGGGCGAAAACTGGACCACCAATGTGGATAACAACGCCGTCTTGCTGCCCTATTTCCGTGCCGATAACCGCGCGTTGGTCGGCCTGGATATCACCTTCAGCTCGACCAGAAGCTACGAGTCGGGGATTGCGTCCACCACGCTTGACCTCGCCAAGCGAGCAGCAACCCTTATCAGCCCGACCTCATCGCTGATCACCAAGGACAACAAGGATCGCTTCAACGACGCTGCGAATTTCGTGGATACGGCAATCAATGGGCTTCTGAAGATCGACGTCAATGAAAGCGTTCACATCGACGCACCGCCAACAGCTGGAAAGCCACTTGCCACGATCGCATTGTTTGTCCCGCCTGCCGATGACCCGTATCTTTCCCATCCGGAGCGAAATCACGCGGCCGGGGAATGGCAGATTACTAGCGAGACGCTGAACGGCTCGATCTTTCCGACGGCGAGCGGTGATGACAAGCGGCTTTCTCCAGCGCAAATCATGAATTTCCGCGTATCCGACGATAAGACGCTCAAGTCCGCACTGACGGCATCCAACAATGTCCAGACAGCGCGCGACGCGTTGTTGAAGTCGAAGAAAGGCGCGGACGTTTCTGATGCGGCGCTGACGCTGTGCCGTGCCATAGCGGCCGAGGCTGACGCGCAGGGTTTTTCGAACGCTGACGTTGGAAGGGTGGTTTGGGCCTACCTTTCAGACCTCGCGCTGCCGACCCAAAGCCGCTCGGACGCGTTCACAGCTTGCGCGCAGGTTGATCATTGGCCTTCTTCCGCCGAAATCGGTCCAGCTCAGGCCGATGCGGCGAAGACCAAGCCGGCAGCAAAGGCCAAGACGAAAGCCAGGAAGTCTGCTTCAGCCAGGTCTGGTTCCAAGAAGCGCAAGGTCCACTGATCCGGGCGCGATTGACGGCGGGCACGGTACTGGAAATCGGGGCGGCCATCGCCTAACTGGCGCGGCAACTCTCCAGCACTTTTGAAGGGCACACGCGACCCGATGGCCGCCCAGTATAGCTATGTGATGAAGGGCCTCAGCAAGGCCTTCCCGGGGCAGAAGCCCATCCTCAACGGTATCCACCTGCAATTCTACCGCGACGCCAAGATCGGAATCGTCGGCCCGAACGGCTCGGGCAAGTCGACGCTGATGAAGATCATGGGCGGGCGCGACACCGAGTTCCAGGGCGAAGCCTGGCCGGGCGACGGGATCACCGTCGGCTATCTCGAGCAGGAGCCGCAGCTCGATCCGGGCAAGACCGTGCGCGAGAATGTGATGGACGGGGTGCGGCCCGTTGCCGACATGCTCGACCGCTTCAACGCGATCTCGGCGCAAATGGCCGATCCCGGCGACGATTTCGACGCGCTGATGGCCGAGATGGGCGAGCTCCAGGAGAAGATCGACGCGGTCGACGGCTGGACCCTCGACAATCAGCTCGAGATCGCGATGGACGCGCTCCGCTGCCCGCCGGGCGACAGCGAGGTTGCCAACCTCTCAGGCGGCGAGAAGCGTCGCGTCGCGCTCACCCGCCTGCTGCTCGAAAAACCCGGTATCCTTCTCCTCGACGAACCGACCAACCATCTCGACGCCGAAAGCGTCCAGTGGCTCGAGAAGCACCTCGTCGACTATCCCAGCAACGTCATCCTCGTCACTCACGATCGCTATTTCCTCGACAATGTCGTCAACTGGATCCTCGAGCTCGATCGCGGCCGCTACTATGTCTACGAAGGAAACTATTCCACCTATCTGGAAAAGAAAGCGAAACGGCTCGAGCAGGAGGAGCGGGAGGAAGCCGGCAAGCAGAAGGCGATCGCCGACGAGCTCGAGTGGATCCGGCGCTCGCCCAAGGCGCGGCAGGCCAAGTCGAAGGCGCGCATCAAGGCCTTCGACCAGCTCGTCGACGCCCAGGAGAACCGCACCCCGACCAAGGGCGAAATCCTGATCCAGGTGCCTGAGCGGCTTGGGGGCAAGGTGATCGAGGTCAAGGGCCTCGCCAAAGCCTATGGCGACCGGCTGCTGTTCGAGGATTTGAGCTTCACGCTTCCGCCCGGCGGAATCGTCGGCGTGATCGGCCCCAACGGCGCCGGCAAGACCACGCTCTTCAAGCTGATTACCGGGCAGGAGAAGCCGGACTCGGGAAGCATCGACATCGGCCCGACCGTCCACCTCGGCTATGTCGACCAGAGCCGCGACGCGCTCGACCCGAAGAAGAACGTCTGGGAAGAGATTTCCGACGGGCTCGACATCTTCAAGATCGGCAAGCACGAGTTCGGCACGCGCGCTTATGTCGGCGCGTTCAACTTCCGCGGTCCCGATCAGCAGAAGAAGGTCGGCCAGCTCTCGGGCGGCGAGCGCAACCGCGTCCACCTCGCCAAGATGCTGAAGGACGGCGGCAATGTCCTGCTGCTCGACGAGCCGACCAACGACCTCGACGTCGAGACCCTTCGCGCGCTCGAGGAGGCGCTGGAGAATTTCGCCGGCTGCGCGGTGGTGATCAGCCACGACCGCTTCTTCCTCGACCGCCTCGCGACCCACATCCTCGCGTTCGAGGGCGATAGCCAGGTCGTGTGGTTCGAAGGCAATTTCGAGGCCTATGAGGAAGACAAGGTGCGCCGCCTCGGCGAGGAAGCGACGCGCCCGCACCGGATGACGTACCGGAAATTGACGAGGTGACCGTCACCCCGGGCTTGACCCGGGCCCACCTTAACTTTGATTGCCAGCGATGGAGCGCATTCCATCCGTTTATCCGCTCGCGAGCGGTTTCCATGGGACTCTCTACACTGGCGTCACGTCGAATCTGCTCGGCCGCATCTAGCAGCACCGCGAGGAGGTGACTGGTGGTTTCACCAAGCGTTATGGCGTGAAGCGCCTCGTCTGGTTCGAGGTGCATGAGACGATGGACAGCGCCATCAGGCGCGAGAAGTCGATCAAGCGCTGGCATCGGCAGTGGAAAATTCAGCTCGTTGAAGCCGAAAACCCGACGTGGCGCGATCTCGCCGAGGACTTTGGTTTCGACTCGCTGATCAAGAAAAAGGTGGATCCCGGCTCGAGGCCGGGATGACGGTTGTGGCAGACCAACCCAGCTACTTCCCCACCGCAACCGACTTCCGCCGCTGGCTCGAAGTCAATCACCAGACCGCGCCCGAGCTGCTCGTCGGCTTCTGGAAGAAGGGCAGCGGCAAGCCCTCGATCGACTGGCCTCAGGCGCGCGACCAGGCGCTTTGCTTCGGCTGGATCGACGGCCATCGCAAATCGCTCGGCGAGGATGCCTACACCA
>DASUIB010000014.1:0-5218 GCA_036273235.1 Sphingomicrobium sp.
GTTGGTCTCCTCGCCCAGGATCAGCGGCGTGTTGTCGCCGCGCAGAACCGCGCCGAACCACACGCTCGCCCGGGCGCCGAGGCGAACGTCGCCGATGAGGTCGGCGGACGGCGCGGCCCACGCGCCGGGACCGAGCTGCGGTTGGAGATCGCCGATTCCGTAAAGCGCCATTTTGGCTTCCTCAGCTCAGTCCGGTCTCACGTCGGCAGTGGAACCTCACCGTGATATTGCTCCGGGGTGCGGCCCCACGAAGACCTTGAATAGCCGGGGGTGTTTCTCGCGCAATGGAATAGGAACCTTCATTCCTGGAGTCTCGCATGGTAAGCCCATTGGATGAGGCGTGCGCTGTGGCTGTTGCTTGCGTTGGAAGCGGCGGTTGTCCTGTGGCTCACCTATCCGTGGCTGGCGGTTGACAGCAGCGACTATCTGCGGATCGCCTCGGGAGACTTCGCACTGCTTGGTCTCAGAACGCCGGCCTATCCGCTGTTCCTCGCAATCTTTCAGTCATTCGCGGTGCCAGTCCAACTTGCGCTTTACCTGGTAAGCGTCTGGCTGGTGAGCCGACTGACCGACGAAACCATGTTCGTGGGGCTCGCCTGCATCTATATTTTCCCGCTCTTCTACACCGCTCAAATATTGAGCGAGGGCCTGACAATCTTCTGCATCGCGCTGGTTGCCTGGGCCTTGTGGAAGGGCCGATACCTCCTCGCCGGGGCGATGAGCGGCTTCGCCGTCCTGGCACGCCCCGACCAGTTGGTTGTGATCCCCGCACTCTTGCTTGTCATCGCATATCGCAGGGAGTGGCGCCGGGCGCTGGTATTCGTCCTCGCCGCCTTCGTCGTTCTCTTACCCTATATGAGCTGGAACGCATACGAGTACGGCAAGTTGACGCCCGTGCCCGTCCAATCCACGATCGGGCAGTCGCTTTACCTCGCCTCGTGGGAAGGCGAGATTTCCCTGGATTCGTTACGGTATCTGAGCAGCGGCCCGTTGACCGCCGAGGCCGAGCGTTCGGGCTTTGCTCCGGAAGTCCGCAGAATCAACGCCGAAGGCGGCACCTCCGATGAATATATGGCTGCGGCGTTCCATCGAATGACGGTTGGTGGCGTGGTCAGCCATGCTGTCCGAATGGTTTGGCGCTTGTTCAATACCGGGACCTACCCGGCCCCGCGAATCGTCAACCTCGCCCTGATTGCCATCTCGGCTATTGTATGGGCGCTTGGAATGGTCGGGCTCGGCTTGTTCTGGAGAAGGCCGGAGACGGCAATCTTCCTGGCCGTACTGATCCCTCATTTGTTCTTGCACACCGAGGCTCGTTACACCGCCTCGATCAGGTTGATCCTCATGCTGTTCGCCGTTGAGTTGGTGAGGCAGGTGCTGATCCCTGCCTGGTCAAGATTTAGACCGGTTCCGGCGGGGGGAGAGGAAAGGCGATCGGCAGGTTAGGTCGACGCTCGCTGTGCGGTGCGACCTCGGACTGTCGGATTCGGATGTCCCGGACATTCTCCCGGCGAGCCTTCAGATCGCTAGTCCCCCGGACTGGCGGGATCAGCGGCCCTCGCTTCGCTCGGATTGCCATGCTCGACCATCCTGATGGTCTGCGCGTGGCAATGGTGCCCAGGAGAGGACTCGAACCTCCACGCCCTTGCGAGCGCCAGCACCTGAAGCTGGTGCGTCTACCAATTCCGCCACCTGGGCACTTGTCTCTTTTGGCAGGCGGCGGCGCTTAGGAAAGGCTGGCCCGCCTTGTCAATCTAGGAACGGGAGGGCTATCGCGCCACCTGCATGATCGAGCCCAACGAACAGCTTGTGACGGTTTTCGGCGGGGCCGGATTCATCGGCCGCTACGTCTGCGAGTTCCTGTTCAGGAGCGGCGTCAGGGTCCGCGTCGCGACCCGCGATCCGCGCAACGATTATTTCCTCCAGCCGCTCGCCCAGGTTGGGCAGTTCGGGTTCGAGAAGGCCGACATCACCAACCGCGACAGCGTCCGCAACGCGGTGAAGAGCGCGACAGCTGTGGTGAACCTGTGCGGAGTCTTCGGGCGAGCGATGCACGGGGTGCATGTCGAAGGCGCGCGCAATGTCGCCGAGGCCGCGCGGGAGGCGGGCGCCAATGCGCTGGTCCAGGTCTCGGCCATAGGCGCCCACCCCGATGCTCAATCGAACTACGGCCGAACCAAGGGCGAGGGCGAGCAGGCGGTTCGGGAGGCTTTCCCGAATGCGACGATTATCCGACCCTCGCTCGTATTCGGATCCGAGGACGAGCTCACCAATCGCTTCGCCGCGATGGCGCGGCTGCCCTTCCTCCCGATCGTTGCCGCAAAGCGCAATTTCCAGCCGGTCTATGTCCGCGACCTCGCCAGGGCGATCGCCATGGCCGCGCTCGATCCGGCACGGTTCGGCGGCAAGACCTATGAGATCGCCGGCCCGCAGGTGATGAGCATGGCCGAGCTCCACCATGTGATCCTCGGGATCACCGGGCAGAACCCGGAGATCGTCCCTATGCCCGATTTCCTCGCGGGGCTGATCGCCAAGCTCGGCTGGCTTCCCGGCGCACCGCTGACCCACGACCAGTGGCTGATGCTCCAGCGCGACAACGTGCCTTCGGGCAGCGCGCCGGGGCTGGAGGCGTTCGCGATCGAGCCGACTCCACTCGCCGCGGTCGGCTACGAATGGCTCGGCCGCTTCCATCGCGGCGGCAAGTTCGCCGGCCGCCGGATTAATTTGACCGCGACCTCTTGACCCGCCACCCCTAGCCGATGCCGCTGCTGCTCCTCGCCATCATCCTCGGCATCGTCGAGGGCGTCACCGAGTTCCTGCCCGTCTCCTCGACCGGCCATCTGATCCTCGCCACCGAGCTGCTCGGCTTCGACGCCGAGAAATGGGCGGCGTTCAACGTCATCATCCAGCTTGGCGCGATCCTCGCCATCGTCGCCCTCTATTGGCGGACTTTCTGGGCGGTTATCGAAGGGCTGTTCCGCAACAATGCGATGTCGTGGCGGTTCGTTCGCAACATCCTCATCGCCTTCCTTCCCGCGGCCGTGCTCGGCTTCATTCTCATCAAGCATATCGAAGCGTTGCTCGGCAATGCGACCGTGGTCGCGATCGCGCTGATCGTCGGTGGCATCGCAATCCTCGTGATCGAGCGGCTGGTGAAGGACGGCAAGGTCGTCGGAGTATCCGAAATGCCGTTGGGGACAGCGGTGGGTATCGGAGTCCTCCAGTGCCTCGCAATGATCCCCGGAGTCAGCCGCTCGGGAGCGACGATCATGGGCGCGTTCTCGCTCGGTGTGGAGCGGCGCACCGCCGCCGAGTTCAGCTTCTTCCTCGCCATCCCGACGATGATCGGCGCGACGACTCTGGAGCTCGCCAAGCATCACCAGGAGATGTTCGCGGGTGCGCACGGAGTCGGCATGGGAACGGTGGCGGTCGGCTTGATCGTCAGCTTCGTCGTCGCCCTCGTCGTCGTCCGCGCTTTCGTCCACTACATCTCGCGCCACGGCTTCACGCCTTTCGCCTGGTACCGAATCATCGTCGGCGCGGCGGCTTTGGTCTGGCTTTACGTTCGCTGATTTATTTTTGGCTGCGGTTCGGCTAAGCAGGGTCAACGAAATCAGGAACTTACGATGATGCGTGCCAGTCTGATCCTTCTTCCGCTCGCCCTATGCGCCGCCCCAGCGTTCGCGCAGGCGGCGGCTCCTGCCGCGCCCGATACGATCCGGGTGCCGCCGGAGCTGACCGACCCGGCGACGGCCGACCGGCTGGCCGGCGCGATGCAGTCGCTATCGCAGGCGCTGCTCGACATGCGTGTCGGCAACATTCAAGCCGCGCTCGAAGGCCGGAGGGCGACGCCCGCGGAGAGGAGAATGACGGTCCGCGACCTCGCCCGCCGCAACGATCCCGATTTCGAGCGGCACCTAAGTCAGCAGATCGCGTCGGCGAGGCCGAAGGTCGAGCAGGGCATCAGGGCAATGAACCAGGCGCTCCCCGAGGTGAACGAGGACCTCCAGCGCGCCCGGCACTCGCTCGAGCGGGCGCTCTCGAACCTGCCCGATCCGAATTACCCGCGCCGCTGATCGTCATTGCGAGGAGCGGAGGCGACGCGGCAATCCAGCCGCCGCACTGGATTGCTTCGCTACGCTCGCAATGACGGTGGACTAGGCTACAAGCCCCGCTAAAGCTGCCGCGGCATGTGGCAGCTCTTCCAGTTCCCGCTCTGCCCCTTTTCCCGGAAGGTCCGGCTTGTGCTGTCGGAAAAGGGCATCGGCCACGAGCTGGTGCGCGAGAACCCGTGGGAGAAGCGGGACGAGTTCATCGACCTCAATCCCGCGGGCGAAACTCCGGTGATGGTCGAGCCGGACCAGGGCGTCACGTTGATCGGCTCCCAGCCGATCGTCGAATATCTGGACGAGACCGTCGACCGGATGCCGATGATCCACGGCAATGCCGCGCTACGCGCCGAGATTCGGCGGATGACCGAATGGTTCGACCTCAAGCTCTACCGCGAGGCCGTCGAGCCGCTGATGAACGAGCGGATGCGCAAACGCCTGGTCAACCGCGAGCCGCCCGACACGCGGGTCTTGCGCGAAGCGATGCGCACCGCGTCCGAGCATCTCGACTATCTCGATTACCTGCTCGACCATCGCCGCTGGCTGGCGGGACCGGGGCTCAGTCTCGCCGATTTCACCGCCGCCGCGCATCTCTCGGTCATCGACTATCTCGGCGCGCTCGACTGGCGCGGGCACAAGCAGACCAAGGATTGGTATGCGGTAATGAAGTCGCGCCCTTGCTTCCGCCCACTGCTCGGCGAGCGGATGGAGGTGATCGTTCCGCCGGGCCATTACGACAAGGTCGATTTCTGACCTGTCATCGCGAGGCTCCGAAGGAGCCGCGGCAATCCAACGCGCACTGGATTGCTTCGCTGTGCTCGCAATGACGACTATGCGGCCATCAGCGCCCCGCGCAGCATCTTGTCCTCGAGGGTCTGCCCCGCGCCAAGCGCGACGCAGCTCATCGGATCATCGGCGATTCGCACCGGCAGCCCCGTCGAATCCTGGAGCACGGTATCGAAGCCGCGAAGCAGCGCACCGCCGCCGGTGAGCGTGATCCCTTCGTCGATCACGTCTGCGGCGATCTCCGGCTGCGTGTGCTCGAGCGCGTCGCGGACGACGCTGACGATCTGGTTGACGGGCTCGGCGAGCGCTTCGGCGACCTGCGC
>DASUIB010000015.1:0-4015 GCA_036273235.1 Sphingomicrobium sp.
TGATGTGGCCCCGGTCCGCGAACTCCCATACGGGCCAGCAGCCATGTGCTGCAGCAAAGGCCGGACAGATGGCAGCATCCGACTACGCACCAACCCCTCACAAACCGCTTGCACCTTCAGGGGCGTCCACAGATGGAAAGCTGTTAGGTGCTCAGTCGGTGCTGGCGTATAAGGGCCGCATCGCCGCTTGCAGCTTCAGCTTAGCGGCGACCGAGAGGCAAATGGAGAACTCCCGCTGAGCAGGAGTAGTCCGATGCAGATTCCCAGCCGATCACGCCAAATTTCCTACCGGCTATATACGATGGACCGCGATGGTCACATCGTTGATGTTCGCCCGTTTGAGGCTGCGGGCGATTTAGCTGCCATGGTGGCGGCCGACACTGGCAGCGGGGAGGTCCTCGAGCTTTGGTGTGGAGACCGGCGGGTCACTGAGTTTCCGACTGAGCAAGCTCGTAGCGGCGGCAGGTATACTTGATCGAAGCGGCCGTCGACCGGGCAACGGCGAGTTAGGTCGCATGTCTGCTTTGGGTCGAACGCAGACATTTCGAATTGCGGCTATTTGACCCGCCTCACTCCTTGTCCTGAATGGCGATGCTGCCCTGCGAGCCGCTGCCCGCCGGACCGACCCTGATCGTGAACGGGCTGCCGTCCTTCGACTTTCCGGCGACCGCGTCTCCGGCGAGCGCCGCCTCCACGCCCTGCTTCCTGAACTGGTCGACGAAATAGGACCGCACTTCGTCCGGAGTCTGCGGCGCGGTGAAGGTCATGTTGACGTTGCTGACGTTGTTGGCGCTGTCGAGGTGGAAGCCGCTCATCTTCCCGCCGGGGATCATCTTCACGCCGTCGATGTCGAAGTCGCCGGTGCGGATCGCGTCCTGAGGCAGCTTGACGCTGCCTTTGGCGAACGGAAAGTTGAACGCCACCTGCCCATTCTGATCCGCCTGGATGCTGACATTGTCGTCGTCGCTGGACGGGTTCTTCGACTGGACGTTGCATCCGGCGAGCAGCGGCACGAGCAGCAAAAGCGCTGAACGGTTCATTTGAAGCCTCCTGTATTAGATATATAATACAGTCGGTACGCAGGCCGTCAAGCCGATCATTCCGGCAGCGTTTCGCCGGAGCCGCCGAGCTCCGCCGGAAAATCCTTCATTTTCGGAAGGCCGTCCGTCACCGGCAGGGTCCGCTCCTGATAGTTCACGTGGAGCGCCGGGCGGAAATCGAACTCCCGAAGCGCTTCGGAATGGACATCCGTCATTCCGATCGAGGGATGGTAGATCAGCACCTGACCGCCGCAGTTTGCGCAGTGCCGCCGGTCCGAGAAGTCGGTCTTGTTGTAACCCTTGAGCTGGTCCTCGCCGCGGGTAACGCGAACATTGTCCTTCGGCCACAGCGTGAAGCCGCGAACCGGCGCTCCCGCCATGCTGCGGCAGGATTCGCAGTGGCAATAACCCTGCGCCGCCGGCTCGCCGGTGACTTCGACCTCGACCTGGCCGCAGAAACACTGGCCTTTCTGGACCTGTTGCTCCTGCGGTGCGCTGCTTTGTTCGGAAAGTGTGGCCACGGCTCATCCTCCGCTCGTTGAAGCGCTGAAGATATCATCCTCGACCGCTTCATGGCGAGTCCGCTGTCTCAGCCAAGGGCCTTCGCAACTGCCTCGCGCGACCGTTCGTGCAAGGCCCAGAAGTTCTTGACGCTGCGGCCCGCCAGTTTCTCCTGCAGCACCGCTAGATGCGAGGTCCAGCCGCCGCCGAAATCCTGGAACCCGCTGGGGCTGGTAATGTCGCTGTGGGTCAGCACCAGCCGGGTGCGATCGCCGTCCGGGAGCAGCTCGTAGGTGACGAGCCCGTTCTTGCCGCCCTGGAACGTGGTTTGGAGGACGCGCGGAGGCTCGAACCTAGTGACCTTTTCCCTCCACACCGCTCCTTTGAAGCACTCGTGGGTCTCGGGATACGGCACATCGTCGGTCGAAAGCTTGTCGTGATCGACCAGCAGCTCGAATTCGCTGTCGGGCCGCGCGTCGGTGCCGCCCATGAACCATTGCTCGCGAAGCTGCGCTTCGGTGAGATAGCGCCAGACGGTTTCGGGCGAAGCATCGAGCAGGCGCTCGAGACGGATCGCGTCGGACCCGACGCGCTGGATTGGCGCAAGTGCGGCTTCAGTCATTGGACTTCTCCTTCGGATGATTTTCGACCAGCGCCTGAAGGCGGTCGAGGCGGACGGACCAGAATTTCTCCCATTGCCCCAGCCAGTGCTCAGCTTCCCGGAGCGGCTCCGCCTTAAGCGTGCAGATTTGCCTGCGCCCGGCCTTGCGGCGCGCGATCAGCCCGGCGCTTTCGAGCACCTTCACATGCTTGGCGGCGCCGGCGAAGGTCATGTGGAACGGCTCGCCCAGCTCGCCCACGGATTTGTCGCCCAGCGCCAGGCTGGCGAGCATTCCACGCCGAGTCGGATCGGCAAGCGCCCGGAATGTCACATCGAGTCGATTTTCAACCATATGGTTTACTAATCCGCCGAGGCCTCGTTTGTCAACCGGCCGGTTTAATAATTTACGCGCTTGCCGCTATTCGCCAAAAAGCAGATGTTACTTACAGGGCAGAGATTGGGGGATCTCATGGCGACGACGGCGGCCGCACGCGGCGGGCTCTTCCTGGACGGCGATCGCAAGCTTCAACCGATCTGGCGCGCGATCAGCTTCTTCATCCTTGCCGGCTTCGTGCTGGTTCCGCTGATCGGCTATCTCACCACGCTCGTCTATCCGCCGCCTCCCGGCGCCGGTCTCCATCTCACCCCGACCGAGCTCACGATCGCTGAAGCGATCAATTTCGCGGCGGCGCTGATCGCAACGGCGCTGTTCGCCTGGTACGAGCATCGGCGGATCGACAGCTACGGGCTTCCGATCGATGCCGTTTTCCAATCGCCGACCTGGGAAGGCTTTGCGGTCGGCATCGCGCAGACGGCCGTGGTCGGCCTCGCGATGCTGGCTTTGGGCGGGATGCAGGTTCATGGCCTCGCATTGGCGGGCACCGCCATCGTCGCCTCCGCGCTCGCCTGGCTCGCGGCATGCATTTGCGTCGGGCTTGGCGAGGAGTTTCTGATCCGCGGCTATTTCCTTCAGACTTTGTGGAAGGCGATCGGCTTCTGGCCCGCCGCCGGAATTATCGCGGTGATCTTCGCCGGCATTCACTACCTTCTGAAGCCGGGAGAGAATGTCGCAGACATGTTAGCCCTGGTGAGCTTCAGCCTGCTCTGCTGCTATTCGGTGCTTCGGACGGGCAATCTGTGGTTCGCCGTCGGGCTCCACGTCGCCTACGACTTCGCGCAGTTCTTTGTGATCGGGACTCCCAACGGCGGTCAGATCCCTCCGGGCCACCTGCTCGACGCGACCTTCAACGGTCCGGCTTGGCTGACCGGCGGCCCGCTCGGCACCGAAGCCAGCTGGTTTGGAGTCCCGCTCGACCTGCTCGCCTTCGCCTATGTCTGGTGGCGCTATCGCTCGAACCCGGACTACCGCCCGCGATAGGCATTTCGTTCCCCCGTGCGGGTCGCCGGTCGATAAGCCGCTTGCGGCCCGCGCTCGAAAGTTGAATCGTCTCGTCCGTTCCGATTCCGGAGGGGACTTTTCGTGACTCGACTTCGCATGCTCTCGCCGCTGGCAGCCTTTTTCGCCGCGACCGCGCTCGGGGCGCCCGCCAATGCCGCTCCCGCGACAGGACCAAGCCGCTATTTCACCGGCTCCGACCTGTTCGGCATCGAATGGGCGAGCGATCCCCAGATCAGCCCCGACGGGCGGACGATCGCTTACGTCCGCCAGTCCAACGACGTCATGACCGATAAGGCGCGGCCGACCATCTGGCTGATCGATGTTGCGACGGGGCAGCAGCGGCCGCTGGTCGCGGGCTCCGGCGCCTATTTCTCGCCGCGCTGGTCACCCGACGGCAACCGCCTCGCTTATGTCGCGGCCGAGGGCGGAAGCCCGCAGCTCTACGTCCGTTGGATGGGCAGCGGCGAGAGCGCG
>DASUIB010000016.1:0-9129 GCA_036273235.1 Sphingomicrobium sp.
GATCGTCGCGCCGCCGAACACCGCGACCGCGACAAGCATCTTTACGCCGACATTGTGCTTCAGCGGCCGCGCCGAGAAGAAAGCCGCCGTCAGCGTCGCTCCAACCGCGGGCGCCGCGCGCAAGTGGCCAAGCCCTTCGGGACCGGAATGGAGCACGTCGCGGGCAAAAACCGGGAGCATCGCGGTTGCTCCGCCGAGAAGCACCGCGAACAGGTCGAGGCTGATGGCGCCGAGCACGAGGCGATTGCGGCGGACATAGCTCAACCCTTCCACCATCTGCGCCCATGGGCTCGGCCCGGAGGCGAGTTCGGTTCGCGGCACCGGCGGAATGGCGAGCATGCAGACGAACGCCACGAGGAAGAGCAGGCCGCTCCCGGCGTAGGGAGCATAAGGCGCATAGGCATAAAGATAGCCGCCGAGCGCGGGGCCCAAAACCGCGCCTGTCTGCCACGCGATCGAGGACAGAGCGATGGCGCGGGGGAGGATATCGCGGGGGACGAGGTTCGGCGCGAGCGCGCTCAACGCCGGGCCGGCGAAGGCTCGCCCAACGCCGAGCAGCGCGGCGACGACGTACAGCGCCAGGAGCGTCGTGCTGTGGGTCCACGCCAGCCAACCCAGCGCCGCCGCGCAGCCAAGCTCTAGCGCGACCGCGGCCCGCGAGATCCACCTTCGGTCGAGCCGGTCGGCGGTCCAGCCGGTGATCAAAGTGAGCAGGAACAGCGGAACGAACTGGACGAGGCCGATGAGGCCGAGCCTGAGCGCGGCTTCCTTGAGCCCCATCGTGTGCCGCGCAATGTCATAAACCTGCCAGCCGATGACGATGACCATCGCCAAGCTGCCGATGGTCCAGGAGAGGCGGGCCAGCCAGAAAATGCGGAACTCGCGGATTCGAAGCGGTTCGGGAAGAAGGCTCACGCGCGGCTGAGTAGGGGCGGTTCCGCGTAGCGGCAACTCATCTGGAGCGCCGCTCGCGCGTCAGGCCGAGACGCTCGACCAGCCACGGCATCGTCAGTCCCTGGACGAAAATGGAGAAAGCGACGACCACGAAAGCCGACAGGATGATGGCTGCGCGCTCCAGCACCGTTGGCGGCACCGTCAGCGCAAGAGCGAGCGCGAGCGCGCCGCGCAATCCGCCCCAGAAGAGCACGTTCTGGAAGGCGAATGGCACCTTGAGCTTGGTCGGGCGGAACAGGTTGGAGAGCGGGTAAACTGCAATCGCGCGGCCGGCGAGGACGAGCAGAATGGCAATCGCCGCCGTTTCCCAGCCCAAGCTGCTGATCGGCGCACCGATGAGCTGGATACCGATCAACAGGAAGACGAAGGAATTGGCGACAAAGGCGAAGAACTCCCACGCCGCAAGAACGTGCGGGCGACCGGCGTCGGAGATCGCGCCCATGCTCCCGAGATTGCCGATCATCAGGCCCGCGGTGAGCGAAGCCAGGACTCCGGACGCGTGCAGCCGCTCGGCGATCAGGAATGAGCCGTAGGCGGCGAGCGTCGTCAGCGTGATCTCGACCAGATGGTCGTTCGTGCGGCCGGCGAGCAACAGGATGAGGCCGCTGATGACCGCGCCGACGAGCGCTCCGCCCAACATCGTCCATAAGAAGGAGGGGATGACGTTTCCGAGGCCAGCGGAGGCGCCGCCAGCCACGGCTGCAAGTACTGCGAAGCCGACGGCGACGACCCCATCGTTGAGCAGGCTTTCGGATTCGACCAGCATGCACAGCCGCTTGTCGGCATTCATTTCCTTGAACGCGGCGATGACAGCGACGGGATCGGTCGCGGCGATCAGCACCGCGAAAAGGCTCGCGCCGATCCAGCTCCAGTTGAGCCAGTAGTGAAGACCGCCGGCGACGACGAGCGCTGCCAGCGCCACTCCAACCAGGGCCAGCGTCAGCGTGACCGGCAGCTCGCGGCGAAATTCCTTCCACGGAAGCTGCAGCGCCGCCTCGAACACCAGCGGCGGAAGGAGGATGTTGAAGATCAGGTCGCGCGAGAGCGTGAATTTGGGCGCATTGGGGATCAGGGCGATCAGCAATCCCGCGGCGACCAGCCCGGCGCTGTAGGGCAGCCCGAGCTTGCGCGACACCATCGCGATCAAGCACGCGACGAGGAGCAACAGGCCGATCGGGGCGAGGGCGATGCCGTCCATGACGGCGGCATAACAAGGCTTTCGGTTCAGGTCTGCCCTGTTGCTGCTCCTCTTCGTCACCCCCGCGAAAGCGGGGGTCCCGCTTCCTTCAAAGAACAGCGGGATTCCCGCTTTCGCGGGAATGACGTTCGTGTATTGTTCTGCACGATGGCGAAGGTGAAATCGCGCTACGTCTGCCAGGCATGCGGCTCCGTCCAGCATCGCTGGCAGGGCCAATGCCCCGATTGCGCCGAGTGGAACACGCTCGTCCAGGAAGCGGCCGCGGTGTCGAACATCTTCGCCGCCAAGCACAACCTCCAGGGGGGCGGACGAGTGATCCCGCTGGTCGGACTCGAGACTCCGGCCGCGCTTCCGGAGCGGCTGCCGAGCGGCGTGGCCGAGTTCGACCGCGCGATCGGCGGTGGAATCGTCGCGGGCTCGGCGATGCTCGTCGGCGGCGATCCGGGCATCGGCAAATCGACCCTTCTGCTGCAGGTGGCCGCGCGGCTCGCCAGCGAGGGGCACAGGATCGTCTATGTCTCAGGCGAGGAATCGGCCGAGCAGGTGCGCCTGCGCGCCGTGCGGCTCGGGCTCGGCGGAGCGCCGGTGCGGCTCGCCGCGGCGACCTCGGTGCGCGACATCCTGACCACGGTCACCGAGGGCGAGCCGCCCGCGCTGCTGGTCATCGATTCAATTCAAACGATGCATTCCGACCTGATCGAGGGCGCGCCGGGCACCGTCAGCCAGGTCCGCGCCTCGGCGCAGGAGCTGGTGCGCTTCGCCAAGGAGCACGGCACCGCGGTGGTGCTCGTCGGCCATGTGACCAAGGACGGCTCCATCGCCGGCCCGCGGGTGCTCGAGCATATGGTGGACACGGTGCTGAGCTTCGAGGGCGAGCGGAGCCATCAATACCGAATCCTCCGAGCGATGAAGAACCGCTTCGGCGGCACCGACGAGATCGGCGTCTTCGCGATGGAAGGCGCTGGTCTGACCGAGGTGCCTAACCCCTCCGCCCTGTTCCTGACGCACCGCGGCGAGCCGGTCAGCGGCACCAGCGTCTTCCCCGCAATGGAAGGTTCCCGCCCCGTACTGGTCGAGATCCAGGCCCTGACGGTCCGGCTCGCCACCGGCGCGACGCCGAGGCGGGCGGCGGTCGGCTGGGACAGCGGCCGCCTGGCGATGATCCTCGCGGTGCTGGAGGCGCGCTGCGGCCTCAGCTTCGGAACGGCGGAGGTCTATCTCAACGTCGCCGGCGGCTACCGCCTCAGCGACCCTGCGGCCGACCTCGCCGTCGCGGCGGCTTTGGTCTCCGCGATGTCGGAACGCCCCGTGCCGAGCGAAGCGGTGGTCCTCGGCGAAATCGCGCTGTCGGGCGAAATCCGCCCCGTCGCCCACGCCGGCCTGCGCTTGAAGGAAGCCGCCAAGCTCGGCTTCGAAACCGCTTGGTTGCCGAAGGGGATCAAAGGCGGCGAAGGCCTCCGCCTCGCCGAATTCGCCAACCTTCGGCAGCTGGTCGATCAGATACTCGGCCGCTAGCGGCTTCAGCCATAGCATCTGCGCGGGTTGCGGATCGTTGGTCGTCCGACCATGGACCTGCCAGTGAACCGACAGACTGCGACCGTATATAGCCACCAGGCCGAAGACGGCCTCTCAATCCCGCGCCGCTATTGGTCCGTCGTCAGCATCTGGCTGGCGCTGACCATGGCCGTCCTCGACGGCGCGATCGCCAACGTGGCGCTGCCGGTGATCGCGCGCGAGCTCGGCGCCACGCCGGCAGCGTCCGTGTGGGTGATCAACGCCTACCAGCTGACCATCACGGTCCTTCTTCTGCCGCTCGCGGCGCTGGGCGACCGGGTCGGCTACAAGTGCATCTACATCCCGGGTCTCGCGCTGTTCACGATCGGCTCGGTCGGATGCGCGGCCGGCGGCACGCTGAGCCTGCTGATCGCCGCGCGCGTGTTCCAGGGTGTGGGCGCGGCCTGCATCATGAGCATGAACGCAGCGCTGGTGCGCGCGACCTACCCGGCGAACATGCTCGGTCGAGGTATCGGCTACAATGCGATGGTCCTGTCGATGTCGGCGGCGATCGGGCCGACCCTCGCGGCGCTGATCCTCAGCATCGCCTCGTGGCAATGGCTGTTCCTGATCAACCTGCCGATCGGAATTGTCGCGATTTTGATCGGCAGGAAGTCGCTTCCCGACCCGCACGGCCACGGCCGTCCGTTCGACTGGCCCTCGGCCCTGCTCAGCGCGGCGATGATGGGCTTCGTGGTGTTCGGCGCCGAGACCTTCGCGCGAGTCAGCTCGATTGCCGGCTTTGCGCTCGTCGCCGCGGGTATCCTCGCCGGCGGCGCGCTGGTGTGGCGCGAACGCGGTGAGGCCAACCCGCTGATGCCGCTGGATCTGCTTAAGATCCCGATTTTCACGCTGTCGATCTGCTCGTCGATCGTCTCCTTCGCCGCGCAGATGCTCGCTTATGTGGCGCTTCCGTTCCTGCTGCAGTCGGTGCTCGGCAAGACGGTGTTCGCGACCGGCCTGTTGATGACGCCCTGGCCGATCGCCGTCGGAATCGCCGCGCCCTTCGCCGGGCGCCTCGCCGACCGCATGTCGGCGGGCCTGCTCGGCGGCATCGGTCTTGCGATCTTTGCTGCCGGACTGTTCCTCCTGTCGCGGCTCGGTGCGTCGCCCGACGATTTCCAGATCGCCTGGCGGATGGCCGTGTGCGGGCTCGGCTTCGGCCTGTTCCAGTCGCCCAACAACCGGACGATCGTCAGCGCAGCGCCCAAGCCGCGCTCGGGCGCTGCAGGAGGAATGCTCGCCACCGCACGGCTGCTCGGCCAGACCGCGGGCGCGGTGACGGTCGGCGTGGCGTTCCACCTGGTCGGCCTGCGCGTCACCCCGCAGCTGCTGTTAGCAGCGTCGATCGCGGCGCTTGCGGCGGCGGGCATCAGCCTGCTGCGCATGGGCGTCGCGCCACCGAGCCGGGTCGCGGTGTACAAGCCGATCCTCGACTGACTTCCCGTCATTGCGACCCCGGATCTAGTCCGGGGGAAGCAATCCAGCGCTGGATTGCCGCGGCCTCTGCGGGGCCTCGCAATGACGAAAGGAGCTTGCTAGCGCCGGGCCATGACGGCGCTCGACGTTTTCGTATTCCTCCTGCTGATCGGCGGCGCCGCGGTCGGTTTCGTGCGCGGGTTCGTCCACGAGGTGATCTCGCTGCTCGCCTGGATCGTCGGAATCGCGATGCTCAAGCTGTTCCACTCGCAGCTGTGGACCGGCCTCGAGAACTCATTCCACACCAGCCCCGCGGCGGGCGCGGTGCTTGCCTTTGCGCTGCTCTTCGTGCCGAGCTTCCTGATTGTGAAGCTGCTCGCCCGTTCGCTCGGCGGGCGGGCGCGGCGTCACAAGCTGCTCGGGCCATTCGACCGGGTGCTCGGCGGTGGCTTCGGGCTTTTGAAGGGGCTGCTCGGCGCGACGCTCTTCTTCCTCTTGGCGAACCTCGCGACCGACATGGTCTACGGCCCGCAGGCCGACCGGCCGCAGTGGATGACCAAGTCGCGCACCTACCCGCTGCTCAACGCCAGCGGCCGGGCGATCGTCGACTGGGTCGAGGCTCGGCGGTTGAAGCCGCATCCCGTGGGCGAGACGGAATGATCCGCCTCTACGACACGATGGCCCGCCAGAAGCGCGAGTTCGTGCCGCAGGACCCGAACCGCATCACCATGTATGTGTGCGGACCCACGGTCTACGGCCGGGCGCACATCGGCAACGCTCGCCCGGCGGTCGTGTTCGACACGCTCGCGCGCCTGATCCGCCATGAGTTCGGCGAGGACAGCCTCGTCTATGCGCGTAACGTCACCGACGTCGACGACAAGATCATCGCCGCGGCTGAAGCCGACGGGGTCGATCCGTCGGTGATCACCGAACGCTACGAGCGGCATTACGTGGACGACATGGGGGCGCTGGGCGTCGCGCGGCCGACGATCGCACCGCACGCGACGCAGGAAATCGGCCCGATGGTGGCGATGATCGAGCGGCTGGTCGCGAGCGGCCATGCCTATGAAGCCGAATGCCATGTGCTCTTCTCCGTGCCGAGCGATCCCGGCTATGGCGTGCTCAGCAAGCGCGACCGCGAGCAGATGATCGCTGGCGCCCGCGTCGAGGTCGCACCCTACAAGCGCGACCCGGCCGACTTCGTGCTGTGGAAGCCGAGCCCCGAAGGCGTCATCGGCTGGGATTCGCCGTGGGGCCGCGGCCGCCCCGGCTGGCACGTCGAATGCTCGGCGATGATCGAGCACCATCTCGGCGAGACCATCGACATCCACGGCGGCGGGCTCGACCTCATCTTCCCGCACCACGAGAATGAGATCGCGCAGAGCCGCTGTGTGCACGGGGGTGCCCCGCTCGCCCGCTTCTGGGTGCACAACGGCTTTGTCGACATGGGCGCGGAGAAGATGTCGAAGAGCCTCGGCAATATCGTCACTCCGGCTGAGCTGTTGGCTGAGGGATACAAGGGCGAGACGCTGCGGTTGGCGCTGCTGAGCGCACATTACCGTTCGCCGCTGCCGTGGACCGAAGCGCTAGTCGCACAGTCGAAAGCGGTTCTCGACCGGCTCTATCGGACCGCAGCCGAAGCTGAGCCCGGCGAAATCGACAGTGAGGTGGTCGAAGCTCTTGCAGACGACCTCAACACGCCTGCGGCGCTCGCGCGTCTTCAGGCAATCGAAGAGCGGTCGACGCTAAAGGCAAGCGCGGCCCTGCTTGGTCTCCTTTCAATGTCCGCGGATCAGTGGTTCAGAGGCGGTGCCGACGAAGTGGGCATCGAGGAGAAAATCGCCGACCGCGCGGCGGCGAAGCAGGCGCGTGACTTCGCGACCGCCGACCGCATCCGCGACGAGCTCAAGGCCGAGGGCATCGTCTTGGAGGACGGGCCGGGCGGCACTACTTGGCGCCGTGCATGACAAAGAAGTCCGTTCGCCCTGAGGAGCAGCCACAGGCTGCGTCTCGAAGGGCTGCCTTTCCCTTTCAAGGGCAAGAGCAGTCCTTCGACGAGCTCAGGACGAACGGCAAATGGGGCGGCCCATGACCCGCCCCCTCTACACGACCGACATCCTGCGGCTCGCTGCGTCGCTGCACGAGGAGCGCGCGCTCGACCGCGAGGACGGGCGTGCCGAGGTTCGCTCGCCGACCTGCGGCAGCCGGATCACTCTGGCGGTCGAGCTCGACCAGGACCGGCGCGTCCGAATGATCTCGCAGCGGGTCCACGCCTGCGCCTTCGGTCAGGCATCGGCCGCGCTGGTGCAGCAGCACGCGGTCGGCCGCGCTCATGACGAAGTCGCCGAGGCGCTCGTGACGATCAGCCGCTGGCTGGCTGAGGAGCAGGACGAAGCCGGCGCATGGCCCGGAATCGCGGTGCTGGAGCCGGCCCGGCCGCGCAAGGGCCGTCACGGCGCGATCCTGTTGCCGTTCCGGGCGCTGCTCGCCGCGATCGAGTCCGCCACGTGACCACGCCCGCCGAAACGGCGCAGGCGACCACCGCCATCCTCGAAAGCGGCGCGATCATGCTCGGCGCCGCCCTCTTTTTCGTCACGCTCTTCCGCCGGCTGAAGCTCGGCGCGACCCTCGGCTATATCGTCGCCGGCGCGCTGATCGGACCGGGCATCCTCGCGCTGATCCGCGACCCGCAGCAGCTGACCAGCGTCACCGACATCGGAATCGCCCTGCTTCTGTTCATCGTCGGACTGGAGCTTCAGCCGAGCCGCCTGTGGCGCTTGCGCAAGGACATTTTCGGTCTCGGCCTCGCGCAGGTCGTGCTGTGCGGCCTGGCGATCAGTCTTTTGCTCTATCTCGCGCTCGGAATCTCCCCCGAGGCGGCGCTGGCGATCGGCCTGCCGCTCAGCCTGTCTTCGACCGCGCAGGTGCTTCCGATGCTGCGCTCCGACAACGAGCTCAACACGCCGCAGGGCGAGCGCGCCTTCTCGATCCTGCTGCTCCAGGACCTCGCGATCGTGCCGATGATCACGATCATCGCGGCAATGGCGCGGGTCGCGCCCGACCCCAGCGCTCCGACCGGATGGAAGCTCGGGCTGTACACGGTGCTGGCGGTGATCGCCTTGGTGGTCATCGGACGCGTGGTGCTCAACCCGCTGTTCCGCCTCGTCGGCCGCTTCGGCGAGCGCGAGCTGTTCATCGTCGCCGGGCTGTTCACGGTGATCGGCTCGGCCGCGGTCATGCATTCGCTTCACCTGTCGGTGCCGCTCGGCGCCTTCGTCGCCGGCGTGATGCTCGCCGAATCACCCTACCGGCACGAGCTCGAAAGCGACGTCGAGCCGTTCCGCTCGATCCTTCTCGGCCTGTTCTTCCTCTCCGTCGGAATGCTGCTCGACCTGCGGCTGGTAGCCGCTCGGCCGCTGCTGGTGATCGGCCTCGCCGCCGGCGTCATCCTCACCAAGACGGTCCTGATCACCCTCCTCAGCCGCGCCTCCAACTGCGGCTGGACGCGAAGCTTCCGCCTCGGCCTGCTGCTCAGCCAGGCGGGCGAATTCGGTTTCGTGCTGTTCGGCCAGGCGACCGCCGCGCTTCTGATCACGCCGATGGCGGCGTCTTTGTTCAGCGCTGTCGTGACATTGTCGATGGTCACGACGCCGTTCCTGATGCGGCTCACGGACTGGCTCGAGCGGCGCGAAGAGTCGGCCGACGGCCTCGACGGGCCCGAGCGCTCGCCCGAGACCAGCGCGATCGTCGTCGGCTACGGCCGTTTCGGCCAGACCGTCGCGCAAATGCTCCAGGCCAAGGGCATCGGAGTCACCATCATCGATAAAAAGCCGTCGCAGATCGAGCTCTCCAGCGAGTTCGGAACCAAGGTCTATTATGGCGATGGCGTGCGCCTCGACCTGCTCCGCACCGCGGGTGCCGAGACCGCCAAGATCATTGCCTTTTGCAACGATAATGAGGGCGGCGAGCTGTCGCGGAGCGCGGTCAAGGCGGTGCTGGAAGCG
>DASUIB010000017.1:0-43187 GCA_036273235.1 Sphingomicrobium sp.
CTTTGAGTTCGCCGCCGAACTGCAGCGAATCGAGGCGCTGCTAGCAGCATAAGAAAAGGGCCGCCTCTCGACGGCCCTCGCTTCGCGGCTTCGCGGGAACCTAGACCATATGCTCCGAGTGACCGTAGACCAGGATGGTCATATAGCCGTCGCGCTCGGCTTCCTTGCGGGCCCCGCCGATGCTCGCCCGGAAGCGCTCGGCCGAAGCGTCGTCGCAGCTATATTCGGGCCGCATGTCGCCCGAGGCCGAGACCACCCGGCAGTCCTTGACCGAGCCCTTGGGATCGATCGCCAGCGCCATCATCTCGCCGCCGAGCAGGGTGTCGCCGGGCTGGAGGTTCGGCTTGGCCGGGGCCGCGCCCGGATCGAAGCGCCGCTCGAAGGTGATTCGAGTCACCTCGCCTTTCGACTCGGAAGCCTTGGTCGCCATCGCCGCCTGGTTCGACGAAACGTCGCAATCTTGGGCGTCGCCGGCCTTGAGGCTGGTCTCGTAGCGGCAGGCCTGCGGCTTGCCGTCACCGTTCAGGGTGACCGTGATCCGCTCCCACCAGGGGGCATTGGAAACCAACGTCGAGGTTGTGCTCGCCGATGCGGCCGCGCCGAGCGCGCCTGCCGCGGAAGCGAGAATGAGAGCGGCGATCTTGCGCACGTTCAAACTCCTTCGCGCCCGCCTCCGGGGTCCCCGCAAAGTCGTCCTTTGCGGGGGTGGTCCCGCCGCTCCGGCGACCTCATTGCCGCCGCCAACCTGCCCCGCTGAACGCGCAGGAGTGATTTGGTTTCCGTGCCAGCGTCGAAGGAGTTGCTTGCGCTGCATCAGGAGCGCCCGATTGCCATTGCCGCGCGCCGGGATGCGGCGGCCTGCCACTGCCGTGCGACCCGCTAGGCGCTCAATAGAAACGGAGCGAAGCGGAGTTCCGCGCATGCGAAATGGGGGCCGGCATTGCTGCCAGCCCCCACTGCGCCGAGCGAAGGATCTGCCGGTGTTCTTGGGCTTGGTCCACTTCGGCCTTTCGGCCCAGCCTGACCCGCTCTCGATCCTGGCTCACCAGCTCAGGCGTCGCATTCCGCCGAACCGCTCCCTCTTGCGAGGAGCCCGACCGACCTACTCGACTGCGCCGTCCCCGCCGAAGCGGGGATCACGCTGGTCTTTCGACCGTTCCGGCCCGGCGTCTGGGACCGAAATCCCTCGAAGCCAAAACCGTCCAGTGTTCCGCGGCCCTTCTTGGGTCGCCCCCTCTCGCGTCCCGCTTCGCTCACCGACGATCCGAAGACCGCCAGAAGCCGCGTCGCGCTCGAGAAAGACAACTCTTCCGGCGCCTCTTCCCGGCTGGCCCCGGCAAGAACCGAAGCTCTTCCCATTGCCTGCCGGCGGAGATCGGACCTTTGGCCACCTGCCGCATCCTCGCGCCGTTTCCGACTCTTGGAGAGGCCGGGACCGCCGTCCCGATCACCCCTGAACCATGCACCTCGCTGCCGAGTCGGGAAAGCGAAAAATGGGCGGATGATCCTGTGGATAACGGGGATATCGGGCACAATTGCCGGCACCTTTTCCAAGCTGCCGAAGCGCCGATGCTTCGGTTGCTGTTCTGCTCTCCTCCGCTTACCTCCGAAGTGTGCCGCAATCCCCAGCTCTGACGAATAACCCGCCTTACCTTCAGGGACTCAACCCGCCGCAGCGGGAGGCGGTGCTGGCGACGGAAGGTCCCGTGTTGGTTCTCGCCGGCGCGGGCACCGGGAAGACCGCTGCGCTCACCGCTCGTCTCGCCCACCTGATCGCCACCGGCAGGGCATGGCCGAGCCAAATTCTCGCCGTCACCTTCACTAACAAGGCCGCTCGTCAGATGCGCGAACGGGTCGCCGCTTTGTCGGCCGGCGCGCTCGAGGGAATGCCTTGGCTCGGCACCTTCCATTCGGTCGCTGCGCGAATGCTCCGCAGCCATGCGGAACTGGTCGGACTTCAGTCCAATTTCACTATCCTCGACACCGACGACCAGCTTCGAGTCCTCAAGCAGCTTATCCAGGCGTCCAACCTCGACGAGAAGCGCTGGCCGGCCCGCCAGCTCGCCGGCCTCATCGATCGGTGGAAGAACCGCGGCTGGACTCCGAAACAGGTCGACGCGGGCGAATCCGAAGCGTTCGCCGCCGGCCGGGGCGCGGAGCTTTACGCTCAGTACCAGGACCGGCTCAAAACCCTAAACGCGTGCGACTTCGGCGATCTCCTGCTCCATATGCTCGTGATCTTCCGCACCCATGCCGACGTGCTCGACGGCTACCGGAATCGCTTCCGCTACATCCTCGTCGACGAATATCAAGACACGAACCAGGCGCAGTACGAGTGGCTGAAACTGCTGGCCGAGCCGCGCCGCAACCTCTGCTGCGTCGGAGACGACGACCAGTCGATCTATTCCTGGCGCGGCGCCGAGGTCGCCAATATCCTTCGTTTTGAGCACGATTTCCCCGGCGCCAAAATCGTACGTCTGGAACAGAATTATCGCTCGACCTCGCACATACTCGCCGCCGCCGACGGGCTGATCGCCCACAATGCCGGACGGCTGGGGAAGACGCTCTGGACCGAAGCCGGCGACGGCGAAAAGGTTCGCGTGGTCGGAATCTGGGACGGCCCGGAAGAGGCACGTCGTGTCGGCGAAGATATCGAGCAGCTGCAGCGCAGGGGTCACAGCCTCGATGAAGCCGCAATCCTCGTTCGCGCCCAGTTCCAGACGCGCGAGTTCGAGGAGCGCTTCATCGCGATCGGCCTGGCTTATCAGATCATCGGCGGCTTCCGCTTCTACGAACGCGCCGAGATCCGCGACGCCATCGCTTACCTCCGTCTGATTCAATCGCCGGCGGACGACCTCGCGTTCGAGCGGATCGTCAACACGCCGAAGCGCGGCCTTGGCGACAAGGCGGTTGCGACCATGCACCGGCGCGCTCGCCATACGCAGCAGCCGATGCTCATCGCCGCGGCACACCTGCTCGACAGCGACGATCTCACGCCGCAGGCGCGCCGAAGCCTCGGCAATTTCGTCGGCGATCTCGCCCGCTGGCGTGAAATGGCGAGCACCCTCCCCCACCCCGAGCTCGCGCGGATCGTTCTCGACGAGTCCGGCTATACCGCGATGCTGCAGGCGGACCGCTCGGCCGAAAGCGCCGGCCGTCTCGAGAACCTCTCCGAGCTCACGCGGGCGATGGAGGAGTATGAATCGCTCGCCGCTTTCCTCGAGCACGTCAGCCTGGTGATGGACAATGATGAGGCGCGCGCCGGCGAAAAGGTCACGATCATGACCATTCATGCGGCGAAAGGCCTCGAGTTCGACACCGTCTTTCTGCCCGGTTGGGAAGAAGGCGTATTCCCTTCGCAACGCTCGCTTGATGAAGGCGGCCTCGCATCGCTCGAGGAGGAGCGCCGCCTCGCCTATGTCGCGATCACGCGCGCGCGCCGCCGCTGCACTATCCTCCACGCCGCCAATCGCCGAATCTACGGCCAATGGACCAGCTCGATCCCGAGCCGCTTCCTCGCGGAGCTGCCGAAGGCGCATATCGAGGAAGAGACCACCATGACGGGCGGCGAGAGCCTGTGGCGCGCTCAATGGTCCGAGCGTTCGGACCCATTCGCGCACGTCGCCCGGCCGACCCGCGGTCCCGGTTGGCAGCGTGCCAGCCGCATCTCCTACAATCCGGAGCCGCCCCGGATCGTCGAAGCGCGCGCTTCAGCGGTGAGCCTCGGCAATCAGGGCCGTACCGACCTCGCGCTCGGCCAGCGCGTGTTCCACGGTAAGTTCGGCTACGGCACCATCGCCGCGATCGAGGGCAACAAGCTCGAAATCGACTTCGAGCACGGCGGCCGCAAGAAGGTGCTGGACAGCTTCGTCAGTGCGGGTTGACCGGGGCTCGCCGGTTCGGCGAACAGTCGGAGTCCTAAACGGTCCTGACGGGAAGAAGCGAAGGAGCGTTCGCATGAAAACCCTGATCGCCTTCATCATTGGATTGATCGCTGCGCCGGTCCTGTTCGCCCTCGTTGGCGTCGCAGGTTGGTTGCCTAGTGATGCGACTTCGGAGCCGCCCAAATGGGAATCTTCGATCGGCATGCGCGCGCTCGATGCTTCGCTCGAAAAACGGTCGGGCGGCGTCAGAAATCCTGTCTCAGCCAATGATTCGACGGCGCTTGCGGCGGGCGCCAAAATCTATGGTGACAATTGCTCAGGCTGTCACGGCAGCGCGAAGGGACCTAGCGACTGGGGCGCCAAGGGTTTGTATCCGCGGGCACCGCAATTCTTCCAGGAAGGTGCTGATGTGACGCCCCCTGAAGCCTTCGCCGCAATCCAGGATGGCGTTCGTTATTCCGGCATGGGCGCATGGCGCGATCAGCTGAGCAGCGACCAAATGTGGAAGGCGGCGAACTTCGTCGCGAGCCTCCGCGGCAAGGCCGGCGCAATGAAGGACATGAACTGAGAAGCGTTCGGCCGAACGGCCATTCACCGGCGGCGAGCAGCTCGCTCCATGCGCGTGAGAAGCGCGTTTAAATCCTTAGGCATATTAGATTTCTTCCTTCACCTGCGCATGGTTGAGGAGGGCGACGAAGACGACGCCGCCAAAGGAATTGCCGATGAAGGCGGGCACCAGAAAGCCAAGCAGATAATCGCCCCATCCGATTGCCCCATGCATCGCCGCGAACGCGCCCTCCTCGGACCCGGCAATCACGTGGCTGAACTGGGCTACCGCGATCAGCCATGTGACTGCGATGATGACGAGGAAC
The DNA here is from genome assembly GCA_036273235.1 of Sphingomicrobium sp. Lineage (GTDB taxonomy): Bacteria > Pseudomonadota > Alphaproteobacteria > Sphingomonadales > Sphingomonadaceae > Sphingomicrobium. Next base: position 4,757 of record DASUIB010000017.1, read on the forward strand.
TTCGCGGATGACGCCGCGGGCATCAGCCACACCATGAGCGCGATCAGCCACCCGGCGAAGACCCCCTTCAGCAAAACGAGCGCGAAGCCCGGCTCGACCGCTTTGATGCCGAGCTTGACGAAGGATTGAACTGCATCGGGTGCAAACAGGTACGGAATCGACGCGGCTGCCGCGAACAGCAGCGTGGCCACGATGTTCGCGGCAAAAACGATCGCCCAGTAGCGCACCACCTCCATTACGCGGTGCGTTCCCTTGAGGTACGGAAGCATGACCGTCAGCGTGGTTTCGGTGAACAGCTGCTGCCGGCCCATGGTCACGAACAGGAAGCCGAGGCAGTAACCGAAGCTCGCGACGAGCTCGCGCCACGGCGCGTCCGGAAGATGCGTCTGCAGCAGACCCTGCCCGAGCATTGAGCAGCCCATCGTCAGCCCCGCGGCGAAGCCCGACCAGATCAACGAGGAGGTCGGCCGCCCGAGCTCCTCGCTGCCTTCCAGCCGGATGGCTTCGTGGACGACTTTCGCGGTGGTGCTGGAGCGATCGTCGGCTTCTTCGATCTCGCGGTCCGACAGCGGCGACCTGCGCTTCTCGCACTCGACCATTTGCTCGCGATCGACCATGCGTGAGGCTCCCTTCGACTGCCTGCCGCAACTCGCCGGAAGCGGATTGGGTTCATGCGGCGCGGCCGTCTCCGCGATGCGCAAAAGCCCCGGCCGAGCGTTGGCGATGGGAACCCGACTCGCTCCCCATGCATTTTCGTCGCAAAAGTCAATAGAAAAAATTCAGGTGTGAAATGAAGCAGCTAGCCCTTGCGCTGGCGCTGACGGGATCGTGCGTATTTGCGACTGCCGTCGCCACTACGCCGGCGTCCGCGCTGGAAACATACGAAGCCAAGATGCAGGCGAGCGACGCCGCGTCTCAGGCCCGCGTCGACATGCTCGACGCATTCGGACCGAAGATCCTCAAACCCGGCCAATATCTCTGGCGTGATGTACCCGAAAGCGCCGGCCCGCAACGCGTGATCATCAGCCTCTCCGATCAGATGGCCTATCTCTATCGCGGCGACACCCTGGTAGCCGCGACCACCATTTCAAGCGGTCGCGACAGCAAGCCGACCCCGACAGGGATCTTTTCCATCCTCAACAAGACGCCGATGTACCGGTCGAAGAAGTACGACAATGCGCCGATGCCCTATGCGCAATTCTTCGACCCGGCCGGAATTGCGCTCCACGCGGGCTCTGTCGGCGATGAGCCCAACAGTCACGGATGCGTTCACCTGCCGACTGCCTTCGCCAAGAAGCTCTATTCGGTGACCGACATCGGAACGCCGGTCTATATCGGCGCGTAGCTGCCGAGGGCCGCGCCCGCGTTGTTGGCGCGGCCCCAGTCTTATTCCGTCGCTAGAAAGCTAGCTCGCTTGATCGTCCGTGCGGGATACGCGCATGGGATGGCGAGTTGAGCGTTCAACAGCCGAACACCAGGAGAAAATGATGGCGAAGGCAAACACAAGCGGCGGAAAGAACGGGAAGAAAGGTGGAACTGCCGTGGCACGCCAATCCTCTAGCGGCAGCTCGCGCTCGCAGGACGGCATGGGCGAAGCGTTCATCAAGCTGCTGCAAAGTCCGCTGGTTGCCGAGCTGGTCGCCGTGGCGGCGACGGCGGCGCTCGCGGCGCTCGCCGAGCATGGTTTCACCACCGGCGGCGAAGGTGCACGCGGAAAGCGCGCCGGCAAAGCCGTAAAGGAGGCTGGCAAGGCAGCCGCGGCTGCGGTCGGCCGGCGCCTGGGCAGCGAGCTCGACGAGATCCGCAAGGCCGCTAAAGGCGGCGCAAAAGCGTAAGCTTCGCTCGTCCCGCCCGCCGCGCGCAGTCGAGCACGAGCTCGCCGGGGTCGACGTCGTCATTACCGCTCGTTTCCATGCTGAGCCAGCCGCCGTGCCTGAGCCATCCTGAATCAACCACCGAGTGCACGACGGAATTGCCTGCGCCAGGTGCATAGGGGGGGTCGGCAAAAACCAGATCGAAAGGCTGCTCGGATCGGGGAAGCGCGAGTGCCGAGCACGCAACCAATTGCACGCGCCCGCTCGCGCCGAGCTCTTCGGCATTGCGCCTGATCGCCGTCACCGCTTGCGGATCGCTATCCACGAACGTCGCACTCGCCGCTCCACGCGAAAGCGCCTCCAGGCCCAGCGCTCCGCTGCCGGCGAACAGATCGGCTACGCGCAACCCTTCGAAGCTGCCGAGCCGGCTTACGAGCATCGAGAACAAGGTTTCGCGGACGCGGTCAGCGGTGGGCCGAGTCGCAAGCCCTGGCGGCGCTTCGATCCTCCGCCCGCGCCATTCGCCGGCGATGATCCTCATTTGAGCGACTTACGAAATGGGTCGAGTTGCGCCTCCCCGGTCTCCTCGATCCCGCCTGGCTCCAGGCCCTCGACGGTGAAAGGACCATAGGCGGTGCGGATAAGACGCGAAACCTGCAGCCCCAGATGCGCTAACACGCGCCGAACTTCCCGGTTCTTCCCTTCGGTCAGGCTCATCTCGATCCAGCAATTGCTCCCGGTCCGCCGCTCCAAGTTCGCGTTGACGGGGCCATAACGCACGCCGTCGATGGTGATGCCCTCCGCGAGATCCTCGAGCTGAGCCTGGGAGACTCGCCCGAACGCGCGCGCGCGGTAGGTCCGAACGAGCCCTGTCCTCGGAAGCTCGAGCTGGCGTTTGAGCTCGCCGTCGTTGGTCAGCAGCAGCAGCCCTTCGGTCATGAAGTCGAGCCGGCCGACCGGCATCAGGCGCGGCAGGCCCTTGGGCAGCCGATCGTAGATCGTCGCGCGGCCTCTCGGGTCGTTCGCCGCCGTGATCGTTGCCGGGGGCTTATGGAAGCGGAAGAGCCGCGTCGCCGCGGCCGGCCGTACCGGCCTTCCGTCGACTGTCACACCGGCGAGATCGGCGAGCAAAGTCGCGGGAGCCGCGAGCTTTTCGCCGTTGAGCGCGATGCGGCCATCGGCAATCATACGCTCGACTTCCCGGCGCGAAGCGACCCCCGCGCGCGCCAGCAGCTTGGCGATGCGCTGCGGCTCACCCGGCCCCTTCTGTGGCGCCGCGGGCACAGTGCGGCTCCGGCTGCGCCGACGCGGCACTGGACGCTTGTTCGTTCGTTCCGGAGGCGGAGTCATTGGTCGGGTTCGCACATGCTGTTCGGGAAGCGCAAGCAGGTCGTCAAGCGCATCCTCATCGTCGAGGATGAGCCGCTGACCGCGTTCGACAATGAGAATATGCTCGGCGACGCCGGGTACGAAGTGGTGGCCACCCTCGACGATCTTCAGGACGCGCTCGAAGTGCTCGATCGGGAACAGGTCGACCTGATCTTGAGCGACGTCCGCCTGCGTAACGACCAAACCGGCATCGAGCTTGCCCGGGTAGCGAAAACAAAGGGCGTCCCCACGCTGTTTGCCACCGGCCATTCCTACCCGGATGCCGCTGAGGTCGCGATCGGCTGCGTGATGAAGCCTTATACGGAGCGGCAATTGTGCAAAGCGATCGAGGTGGTCGACCGGCACTTGCAGGGTGAGAAAGTAAAGCCTCCCAAAGGCGTCGAGCTGTTCATCGCAGTCGATGAAGCGGAGTAAGCTCCGGCATCGTTCATGGCGGGGCTAGGCAGCCGCTGAAACCTGTCTAAGGTTTCATGCCACCAGAGCGACGGAGGGAACGATGGCGGGCGAGCGGCCAAAGGGGTGGAAGCTGCTCAAGGCGGCGCTCGCAACCCGCAAGTCAGCGACCATGCTGGGCTTCGGATTTTCTTCCGGTCTGCCGTTCGCACTCCTGATCGGGACTCTCAACGCCTGGCTCGGCGATGCCAAGATCAATCTCGCAACCATTGGCGTGCTCTCCTGGATTGGCCTCACCTACGCTTTCAAGTTCCTGTGGTCGCCGCTCGTGGACCGGGTGCACCTGCCGCTGTTGGCACAGCTGGGACGCCGCAAGAGCTGGATCCTGCTTTGCCAGGCCGGGCTCATCATCTCCTTCATCGGCTTGGGAATGGGGAATCCGGCGGCGAACATCGGCACTTTCGCAATTTTCGCCGTCATCGGCGCTGTCGCGTCGGCGACTCAGGACATCGCGGTCGACGCCTGGCGTATCGATGTCGCGGATGAGCGCACGCCGGTCGAGCTGCTGTCTGCAGTCTATCAGTTCGGCTACCGAATCGCGTCGATCGTCGGCGGCGCCATCGCATTGGTTCTGGCCGCGCGAATGGCGTGGGGGACCGTTTACCTGATCATGGCCGCGCTCGTCCTATTGCTGATGGTCGTCGCGGCGACAGCTCCAGACACCGAGCGGCCACCCTCCGGCATCATCGAACAGGGGCTGGAGCAAGCCGGCGAGGTCAGCGCGACCGTCAGGTTCGCCGCGCTCGCGATCGTCGGCCTCTGCTGGCTGTGGGCGATCGTCGGCTTAGGCTCATTCATGGCGTCGATGCTGACCACCGCTCCCGGCCAGAAACCCCCGTCCGTCGCCGACTTCACGGCTCACGTGGGTCCCTGGATCATCGTCGCGACCGTGTTCGTCCCGCTGGTCGTCGCCGCAACCGTGAACTGGCTGAAGACGCATGGTCAAGGGGTGCAGGGCGAAGCCCATCCAAAGGTGTCGAGCGGCCGAGCGGCGATGAACCACATTTATGGGGCGCTGGTCTCTCCGCTAGCGGAACTCGCGGGGCGGCTTGGCTGGGGCGTGCTCATCATCATCGGCTTCATCCTGACCTATGCGCTTTGCTACAATATCTGGTCCTCGTTCGCCTTCCCCTTCTATTTGGATTACCTCCACTACACGAAGGATCAGGTCGCCTTCGCGTCGAAGGTGTTCGGCATCTTCATGACGATGCTGGGGATCAGCCTCGGCGGCTATCTCTTCACCAGAATTGGACGCTTTCCGACGGTCCTGATCGGCGCCGCAATCACGCCGCTCGGGAACCTCGTCTATGCCGATCTCGCCGACGGAGGTCCGAACATCGACGCTTTCGCCCACCTGACCCGCCTCGACCGGCTCGCCGCCGCGTTCGGCGCCGACGAGCGCATGCTCCGGCTGCTGATGGCGATCTGCTTCGACAATATCTCGATCGGAATCGCCCTGACCGCGTTCGTCGCCTACCTTTCGGGCATCATCAGCAAGAAGTTCACCGCGGTGCAATATGCGCTGCTCTCCTCGCTCACTTTCCTGGTCGGATCGCTCGGCCGCGGCGTCGCCGGCGAGAGCTTCGATAAATATGGCTATGCGCTGGTGTTCCGCTGGACCGCGGCAGCCGGCCTCCTCGCCGTCCTCTTCGTGCTGCTCGAATGGGCGCGTGTCGCCTCGCAGGAGCGCCGCTCGAGGGTCGAGGCCGAAACCGCTCCAAAGGTGGCACCGGTCAAGGCCTAGTCCGGCACCTGATCGTTCTCCGCGAGAACCGCTCCCGCGAGATAGAGCGAGCCGAAGATCAGCACTCGAGCGTCCGCCGGAACGGCTCGCAGCGCCTCTTCGACATTGTCGTGAGCATCGGCCGGAAAGCCGAGCTCGCCGGCAATTTCCACCAGGTCGCTCGGCGTGAAACAGGCGTGGTCGGGGATCGACACCGCATGGACCTGCGCCGCCACGCCTCGGAACGGTTCGAGCATGCCCGGCGGATCCTTGGTTGCCAGGCTCGCGAACAGGAGGTGGAGCGGACGGCCATCATCCCAGCGACGCTTGAGGAAAGTCGCGATCTGCCGAGCGGCGGACGGGTTATGGCCGCCGTCGAGCCAGACCTCCCGGTTGCCGACCAGCGGCCCGGGTGCGAGGTGCTGCAACCGCGCCGGCCAATCCGTCCAACCCATCGCCGCGCCGAGCGCCGACGGCGGCACATGGAACAGGTCCTGGTGATGGAGCATGGCGAGCGCGAGCGCGGCGTTCATCGCCTGATGGCGGCCGTGCAGGCGCGGCAGCGGCAGGTCGAACTCGCCCCGCTCGTCGTCGCGGTATCGCAGCTTCCCCTGCCGCACAATCGCGTCCCAGACGCCGCCGCGCGGAAGCCAAGATGCCCCGCGCTCATGCGCGATCTTGTCGATCCTGCTGCGGATCGCCGGCGGATAGAGCTGCGTTAAGAGCGGCACGCCCGGCTTGGCGATCGCGGCTTTTTCACCGGCAATGTCGGGCAGGCCATTGCCGAGGAACTGCTGGTGATCGAGCGCGAGATTGGCGATGCCCGTGACCAGCGGGTGCTCGATCACGTTGGTCGCATCGAGGCGGCCGCCGAGCCCGACCTCGAGGATACATGCGTCCGCGGGCGTCCGGGCGAAGGCGAGGAACGCCGCAGCGGTCGCGACCTCGAAGAAGCTCGGCTCGATGCCGACGCCCGCGTCGATGACCTCGGCGAGGATTTGCGCCAGCTCGTCATCCTCGATCAGCCGCCCCGCGATCCGGATCCGTTCGTTGAACCGGACGAGATGAGGGCTGGTGAAGGCGTGGACGCTGTACCCGCTCGCCTCCAGCGCAGCGCGCAGGAATGCGACGGTCGAGCCCTTCCCGTTGGTGCCGGCGATATGAAAGACGGGGGGAAGAGCCTCCTGCGGCCGACCCAATCGCCCGAGCAGCGCGGAAATCCGCTCGAGCCCCAACCGGTCGCCCGCGGGCGAGAGCTTCGACAGTCGATCGAGCTGCGCCTGGACGGCGGGATGCGCCGAGCGCGCGAAGTCCGCCATCAGGCGGCCGCTTTCGCCTCCGGCGCGAGGTAGGAGATTAGAAGCGCAAGCTTCTCCTTCAGCTCGCCGCGGGAGATCACCATGTCGATCATGCCGTGCTCGAGCAGATATTCGGCGCGCTGGAAGCCTTCGGGCAGCCTTTCGCGGATCGTCTGCTCGATCACCCGCTGCCCGGCAAAGCCGATGAGCGCGCCGGGCTCGGCAAGCTGCACATCGCCGAGCATGGCATAAGAGGCGGTCACGCCGCCGGTCGTCGGGTCGGTCAGCACGACGATATACGGCAGCCCGGCTTCCTTGAGCTCGGTGATCGCCACGGTGGTTCGCGGGAGCTGCATCAGCGACAGGATCGCTTCCTGCATCCGCGCCCCGCCCGACGCCGTGAAGATGATGTACGGGCACTTGTCCGCGATTGCCGCATGAACGCCGGCGAGGAAGGCCGCACCGACCGCGGTGCCCATCGATCCGCCCATGAACGCGAAATCCTGCACGCCGACGATCGTCTGACGCCCGCCGATCCTGCCCCGCGCATTCACCAGCGCATCGCGTTCGCCAGTGGCGGCGCGCGCCGCCTTCAGCCGTTCGGTATAGCGTTTCGTATCCTTGAACCGCAGCGGATCCTCACGGACCTCGGGCGCGGACAGAAGCTCATATTCGGCCGCGTCGAACAGCTGCTGGAAGCGTTTGGCCGGGCCGATCCGGTCGTGGAAGTTGCAGCGCGGGCAGACGCTGTAATTCTCCTCCCATTCCTTGACGAAGACCATCGTCCCGCACTTCTTGCACTTGTGCCACAGGTTCTCGGCGGTCTGGCGTTTCGGCAGGAATGGAATCCCGCTGCGCACGCGGCTCAACCAACTCATGACTAGATCCTTGTTTCGGCGGCCCTCTGCTCCAGCGAGGCGGCAATGTCCATGATCGCCCGCGCCGGGTCGGCCGCGCCGGTGATCGGACGACCGATCACCAGCACCGACGCGCCGTCGGCGAGCGCCTGAGCAGGCGTCACGACGCGCTTCTGATCGCCGGCGTCGGCTCCTGCGGGACGGACTCCCGGCACGACGAAGAAGCCGCTCGGCCAGGATGCGCGCGCCTGCGCCACCTCCGCGCCCGAGCATACGATCCCGTCGATTCCGGACGCTCGCGCCAAGGCGGCGAGCCGCGATACCTGATCGGCCGGCGAGCCGTGAACGCCTGCCGCCGCAAGGTCGCGCTCGTCGAGGCTCGTCAACACCGTCACCCCTACGACCTTGGTTGTTGCCAGGGCGGCGGCCTTGGCAGCTTCGAGCATCGCCCGTCCGCCGCTTGCATGGACGGTCAGGATCGCCGGCTCGAGCGGCGCAAGCGCTCCCACTGCCTTGCCGACGGTATTGGGAATGTCGTGCAGCTTCACATCGAGGAAGGTCGGGAGTCCGAGCGCCGCGATGCGGCGGACTCCTTGCGGGCCTTGCGCAGAGAAGAACTCGAGCCCGAGCTTCACCCCGCCCGCATGACCGCGCACCGCCTCGGCGAGCGCCAGCGCGCGGTCGAGATCGGGCGTATCGATTGCGACGAAGATCGAGCTCATCCGAGCGGCTCCGCGCCGTCACCGGCCGGAGCAGTCGTCGCCGATGAAGGCCGGGTTCGCTCCAGCGCGTCGACTCTGCGTCGGTACGACCAAAGCCGGCCGCGCATGATCAGCCATGTCGGAAGGAAACCCAAAAGGAAGATGATCAGCAACAGCGCCGGAATTTTGATGTCGGCCTGGATGTCGCCCCAAAGGTTCAGCGTGACATCGGACCAGTTCCGGCTGGCAAACAGCACCAAGACCACCGCAACGAGCACCCAGAACAAAGTCTTCAGGAACTGCATCCATCGGCCTCCTGACGGGCGCACGCATGGCGCGCCGGGCGTTCTTAGCCATTAGCCGGTTCGTCGCAAGGCTGAGTCGGTTTATCGCATGGCTTGGCACAGCCCGTTGAGGGTGACGCCCGTCCCCGTCACAGCAGCGTTAAGGGTGGGGAGTGAAGGTTCTTGAAGACCAGGAATAAGCTCGGGCTCGGGGCGCTTGTCTTGCTCATGGGCGCCTCGCTTCTGGCGATGCGCTCGCATTCCGAGGACCGCCATCACGCCGAGATCGTCGCGGCCCATCTCAAGCTCGCATCGGTTTCGACCGCGGCGCGACGCGACGTCGACTATCGGCTTCTCGACGCGCGGCTCCAGCAGCTGATGAGCAAGCCGGCGATGGTCGGCCTTGCGGTAGGAGTGGTCGAGAACGGCCGCATTACTTTCCTCAAAGGTTATGGCGAGACCCTCGAGGGCTCCGGCGACCCTGTCACGCCCGAGACGGTCTTCCGTTGGGCATCCTGCTCCAAGGGCGTGGCGGCAACGATGGTCGCGAAGCTCGCCGAAGAGGGCAAGGTCAACCTCAACGGGCCGGTGTCCGATTATGCGCCCGACCTCAAGCTTCCGAACGGCAACGAACGTTTGGCAACGGTCGGCGACCTGCTTTCCCACCGCCTCGGCCTGTATCGCGACGCCTTCGCCAACAAGCTCGAGGAAGGACAGGACCCAAGCTTCCTCAGGACCCAGCTCGCGACGCTCAACGCGGTCTGCGCGCCCGGCACCTGCTGGGATTATCAGAACGTCGCCTACGACGCCTCCAGCGAGATCGTCTCGCGCGTCACGCATTTGCCCTATGAGCAGGCGGTCAAAGGATACCTCTTTAATCCGCTCGGAATGGCCAGCGGCAGCGTGTCGATGGAGGGCCTCGAGTCCAATCCCAGCTGGGCACGCCCACACAGCGCGGGCAAAAGGCCGTGGCCGATGGTCGATACCTATTACAAGGTCCCAGGCGCCGCCGGGATCAACAGCAACATCAAGGACATGGCGCTGTGGATGGAGGCGCAAATGGGCGAAATGCCCGATGTGATCGATGCCAAGGTCCTCGACACCATTCACGCGCCCTACGTTGTCACGCCGGGCGAGCGCGGTCGGTTGCGCAAGTTCCTCGAACGCCTCGGCACCGCCTGGTACGGCTACGGCTGGCGCAGCTACGATTACGCTGGGCACCGGATCATCGGCCACCGCGGCGGAATCAAGGGCTATCGCTCGCTGATCCTGTTCGATCCCGAGAAGAAGAGCGGCGTCGTCGCGCTATGGAACAGCGACAGCTGGCAGCCAGGCGGGCTGGAGTTCGAGGTCATGGACATGCTCTACCGTTTGCCGTTCCGCGACTGGCTCGAGCTGAACAAAAGCCCAGCAGAGTCGCTCGCCGCCGACAATGACGCGAGCGACAGCGGCGACAGTGCCGATACCGGCCGCTAGCGGCTCTCGGCTTCAGCTCTCGCTTTCCTGATCTCAGCTTTCTGGTTAAGGTGCGCGAGATAGCGGCAGCCCATGCCGATGATCGACGTCGCCATTCCGATGATCAGCACCGGATAATACCAGTCGGGCGGATTGTCCTTCGCCCAGGCGACCGCGCCGAGAAAGAACACGCTGCAAATCGAAATGAGATAGCCGAGCGCTTTCCAGTCCAGGCCCGTGGGCGCGGGGATCGTGACGGTTTCGCGACGCATGCTGCGGCAGGAACATCCAAGCTGCCACATTGGTTTCCGTCCTGAAATCGACAGGGAGTTGAGTCACATGGCTAGCAAGGACGCAATCACGCTTCTCAAGGAGGACCATCGCGCGGTCGAAAAACTGTTCAAGGAGTTCGAAAGCGCGAAGGGCGACGGCCGCAAGCAGAAGCTCGCGCACCAGATCTGCCTGGAACTATCCGTCCATTCCGAAATCGAGGAAACGATCTTCTACCCGGCGTGCGAAGGCATTGTCGAGGAAGACGAGCTCAAGGAAGGCTATGTCGAGCATGACGCCGCCAAGCTCATGATCGCCGAGATCGAGGCGAACGAAGGTGCGGACGACGAATTCTTCGATACCAAGGTGCACGTGCTCCAGGAGGAGATCGAGCATCACATCAAGGAAGAGGAGGGGCCGGGCGGGATTTTCGCCCAGGCCCGTAAGGGCGATCTCGACATGACCGCCATCGGCGAGCAGCTGGCCGATCGAAAAAAAGAACTAACCAAGCAATATAAGGCGCAAGGCCTTCCGCAGCCCAAGCTCAAGACGATGGACGAAGTGTCCGTCTAACGATGCCCGCCAGTGCCACCGCGCTATCTCAGCGCGGCGACCTGCATTGCCTGTGCATCGCGGCCGTAGATATCGTCGACGAAGCTCAACTGTCCGTTCTGAGCCTGCGCCGTCAGATAGGTGACGTAGATCGGCACGGGCGTCGGAAGCGGCACGTTCTGCTCAGGCGCGCTCGATGCCGTTTCCGGATCATGGCCGAGCGCCCAGCGCGCGAGCCGGTCGGCATCCTGAAGGCGAATGCAGCCGTGACTGAGGTCGCGGTCGTCCTGCGCGAACAGATCCTTGGACGGCGTGTCGTGCAGGTAGATGTCATAGGCATTGGGGAAGCCGAACTTGACGTGACCCATTGAGTTCGCCGGCCCCGGCAGCTCGCGGACCCGGACCTGGAGGCTGCCGTCGGCGACCGAATGCCAGTCGACCTTCGCAGGGTCGAGCAACGTGTCGTCAGTCGCATCAGCAGGCATGACCTGATAGCCATGGGTCTTCAGATAACCGAGGCCCTGCTCCAGCACATTCTTGGCAATCAGCGATCGGACGAGCTCGGCGTCGACATGCCAATAGGGATTGAGCGTCGCATAATAGATGGTGCTCGCCATCATCGGGGTCTGAGTGTGGGCGCCGGCCTTGCCGACGACGACCTTCATCGAATCGACGACTCGGCCGTCCTGAATCATGTAGAGCCGGGCCGCGGCGGCATCGACCATGATATATTTGTCCTGGAACGGCCGCTCCCGAGCACGGTCGAGGCTGGTCAGCACGCGCGGATCGAGCGAGCCGCCATTCGATTGCATTTCGGTCCAGGCGGCATCGCGCAGCTGCGCGTACAGCGGATTCACCTCGGAGACGGAGCGCGCGTAGCCGGCGAGCGAGGGCGCTGCGGCGCTGCGCTGCAAGATCTGCATCGGACTGTCGCGGCGCGGCATCACCCACTGGTCGGCGTAAATCATCCCCGAAGGCGGCCGCTGAAGCGTCTGCACATAGCTGACCCACGCCGCCGAGAGCACGCGGTCGGCCGCTGCCAATGCCGCCGGATCGCCGGTTTGCGCCCGCGCCACCAGCGCTTGCGCCTGCGCCGCAAGTTGAGGACCGTTGTCGAGCCCGTCGAGCGGCGCTCGAACGAGAATCCCCATCAGTTCACGCGCTGCACCGCTGTCGGCGCCGTCCCGCAGCCAGAGCGGCGCACCGCCGCGGCCGGCGTAGAACGCGTCAACCGCCTGCATCGCTGACGGAGAAACCTGAATTGTCGCCCCTGGGAGCTCAGGGCTCGTGGCAGCGGAGACGGGCATAGACATGCCCAGCAGCACCGCGCATGCCGCGGCGCCGGCCAACAACCGAATTTTCACGGGTCCACACTCTCTATTCAAATCAGGCTCTTGCGAGCCCACCTGAAGCCCATAACGTCCGGAGGGCAGCAGGGTTCAAATTTCCAGTTGACAGAATTAAAAAATCGTCTCGGGCCGGGACTGCTGTTCAGCCTCGGAGCTGCGACTCGAGTCGCGACAGGCTGTATTGACAGCGTAATACACCAGCTCTATCCTGCCGCCGTTTCCGGCTAGGAGAGGTCATGTACAGCCAACAGGAGATCGACGATGCGGTGGCCTCCGGCGTCATCACCGCGGATGCCGCCGCGGCCTTGCGCGCGCATGTCGAGGGCCAGCGCTCGACGGCCATCCCCGACGAAGAGCAATTCCGCCTGATCACCGGCTTTAACGACATTTTCGTGTCGATCGCCGCCGCGATCCTGCTGTTCGCGGTCGGCTGGATCGGCCAGTGGATCGGCCAACGGGCCGGGCTGGTGCTCGACGTCGACGGCCCCTCCCCGCTCGCGCCACTGGCGGTTGCCGGGACCGCATGGCCGCTCGCGATGTTCTTCACGGCGAGACGCCGGATGGCGCTTCCGTCGATCCTGCTCCTCCTCGCCTTCGTGCTCGGCGTGTTCGGCACCGTGGGACTGGGGATTGCCGCCGCGATCGGGCCCGATTCGCTGAACGACAACAATCTGCTCAGCGGCATCATTCTCGCCGTCTCGGCCGCGGTCAGCGCCTGCGCTGCCTGGCTGCACTGGCGAACCTTCCACGTTCCGATCACCATCGCCGCCGGTGCGGGCTCGGTTGCCGCTATCGCCGTAGGCCTCTTGCTCGCGGGCTTGGGCCAGAATGCCGACCAGGCGAAGAACATCATCCTCGGATTCGTGCTCCTGCTCGGCATCGGCATGTTCCTGTTCGCGATGTGGTGGGACGGCTCGGATCGGGCACGCCTGACCCGGCGGAGCGACGTCGCCTTCTGGCTTCACCTGCTCGCCGCGCCGATGATCGTACATCCCATCTTCACGCTGCTCGGGCTCACAAGCGGACACATCAGCGTCGCAGAGGGATTAGCCGTTATCGCGCTCTATCTCGTCCTCGGGATCACGGCCGTGGCGGTCGATCGCCGTGCGCTGCTCGTCTCGGCGCTGGCTTATGTGCTGTACGCGTTGAACGAGCTGTTCCGGCAGTTCGGCGCCGTCGAGCTCAACGTCGCGTTGACGGCGCTCGTCATCGGTTCGGCGCTGCTGCTGCTCTCGGCCTTCTGGCACCAGGCCCGAGGGGCGATTGTCAGACCGCTGCCAGATGGCCTGCGCGACCGGCTCCCGCTCGTCGATCGCTCAACCATCGCGGTCAGCCAACCAGCCGCATAAGCCGGCGCTCCAGCGGGGCCAGCACGGGCGCGAGCTCGTGGCCCCGCTTGAGGACAGCGCCATGCTCGCCGACCAATGCAAACGCGCCTTGCTTCACTCGGAGCGAGGGGCGCTTCTCGATCCGGATTTCGGGCCGTTCGCTATGGCGTCGAAAGGCCGCGAATATCGCCACGTCAGGGTCGATCCGCAGCGCATAATCGCGCCAGTGGTCGGCCGCGACCATGCGGCCGTAGAGGTCGAGGATCCGCGACAGCTCCTTGCGGTCGAAAGTGGCGATTGGGCGCCGGTCCCAGCTAGGCGGGAACGGCGCGATCACGCTCAAGCGCTCTTCACCTTCGGCTGAGGCTGACGCGCGGCCTTCAAAATCTTGAGCTCGGCGCGAAGCTCCTCGAGCTCATGCTCGAGCTCATTGAGGCGCACCCGAACCGGATCGCAATCCTCCCCGCACGGGGTTCCGTAAGGCATGAAGCCGGGGCTGTAGTGAACCGCCTCGACCGGCACTGACTTCGCGGGAATGCCGACCACCGTCGCGCCGGGCGCGACATCCTTCGTCACCACCGAATTCGCGCCGATCTTCGCCCCCTCCCCGACCTCGATCGGCCCCAGGACCTGAGCGCCCGAGCCGATCACGACGTTGGAACGGATGGTCGGATGGCGCTTGCCGCCGATGCCGGTGGTCGGGTTGGTCCCGCCGAGCGTCACGTTCTGGTAGATGGTGACGTCGTCGCCGATGTCCGCGGTCTCGCCGATGACGCTGAAGCCATGGTCGAGGAAGAAGCGCTCGCCGATCTTCGCTCCAGGATGGATGTCGATCGCGGTGAGGAAGCGCGAAAAATGATTGATGAGGCGCGCGACGAAATAGAGCCGGCCTTCCCAAAACCAATGCGCGAGGCGATGGAGGCCGAGCGCCCAGACTCCGGGATAGAAGAGCACGTCCCAGCGCGAGCGCGCGGCGGGATCGCGCGATTTGACGGAGTCGAGATAGGCGGTGAACCCGGACTGCAAGCGTGATGTCCCTTACCGTTGCATTCTCAATTTAGGGTTCGGGCTGGAGCCCGGCAATGGGCGAGAGTCTGTAGCTTCGAAACCGTCTGCCGCAAATAGAAGTCGAGTCATCAGCTAGAGTTTAGCTTCCCCTTGCCAAGCTCGGATGCTTCGGCAAAGCAGCGCGCTCCAACGGGGCAAAAAGCAGCAATTCCATGCCGTATGATCGTGTAAGCTAGGGGGCAGCGATCCTTACCGCCTATAATCCGTTCTACTCGATCGCCGGCTTCCTGGTCGGCGCGCTCGTCGGGATGACCGGCGTCGGCGGCGGCTCGCTGATGACTCCGCTGCTGGTGCTGCTGTTCGGCTTCCACCCCGCGACCGCCGTTGGCACCGACCTCCTTTACGCGTCCGTCACGAAGAGCGTCGGGACAGCCGTCCATGGGAAACGCCACACGGTGGACTGGAAGATCGTCGGAGGTCTGGCGACTGGCAGCATCCCGGCCTCGATCGTCACCCTGTGCCTGATGGCCTATTTCGGAGTGAGCGGCGCGCACAGCGCGTTCGTTCTCAATGTCCTCCTCGGGGGGGCGCTTCTGGTCACCAGCATTGCCGTCTTCTTCCGGCCATGGATCCTTCGCTGGGCCGGTCACCACATCGACGCAATGGAAGGGAGCCGCGTAACTAGCTGGACCGTGTTTTTGGGGGCAACGCTCGGCGTCCTGGTTTCAATCACCTCCGTCGGCGCGGGTGCCCTCGGCACGACGGCGCTGCTGATCCTCTATCCGAAACTTCCCGTTGCCCGAATCGCCGGCAGCGACATCGCCCATGCCGTTCCGCTGACGCTGATCGCTGGTATCGGCCACTGGCTGATGGGCTCCGTCGATCTGACCTTGATGCTCGCACTGCTCGCCGGTTCCATCCCTGGGATCATCGTCGGCAGCCTTCTCGCCACACGCTCGTCGGACGCAGTCCTGCGTCCCATTCTGGCGGCGACCTTGCTCCTCTCTTCGGTGAGACTGCTGACAGCCTAGCCAGTCCCATGTGGCGGTTGCAGGGGCCCACGCGCTGGCATTGATCGTTCGACCCCCTTATAGGCCCCGGTCTTATTGGATTGGTCGATCAATGTCCGCCCACCCCCCAACGCTGAAACAGCTGCAATATTTGGTGGCGCTCCGTCGCCACGGTCATTTCGGGAGGGCAGCCGACGCCTGTTTCGTTACCCAGTCGACGCTATCCGCCGGGCTTCGGGAGCTCGAAGCGCTTCTTGGGGTAACTCTGGTTGAACGGACGCGCCGTCTGGTCCGCTTCACTGCTCTTGGCGAAAAGGTCGCCGACAAAGCGATCCGAGTTTTACGCGAAGCCGAAGAGCTTGCCGAAATGGCGCGCGCCGAGGGCCAGCCGATGCATGGCGAGCTCAGGATCGGCGTGATCCCGACGATCGCTCCCTTTCTCCTCCCATCCATGCTCCCTCGGCTGCGCACCGAGTGGCCGCAGCTCAAGCTTTATCTTCGCGAGGAGACCAGCACCGCGGCTTGCGAGGCGCTGCACCGCGGGCAGCTCGATTGCGTGCTGCTGGCAATGCCGTTCAACTGCGGTGAGGTGGATTCGGCGCTGTTGTTCGACGACGCGCTCTACGTCGCCTTTCCTCCAGGCGAAGCGCCGCGGAGCCATTCAGTGGATGCCGCAGCCATCGACGAGAAAAGGCTGCTGCTTCTGGAAGACGGCCACTGCCTCAAGGATCATGCGCTGTCCGCCTGCAATCGGCCCGACATTCGTGCTCATGCTTCGATGATGGGCACCTCCCTTCACACGCTCGTTCAGATGGTCGACAACGGCCTTGGCCTCACTTTCGTGCCCGGGATGGCGATCGAGACCGGAATCCTCAACGGGACCAGGGTGGACGCGCGGCGGCTGCAGTCGGATCACGGCTTCCGCCGAATCGCGCTGATCTGGCGCAAGTCGAGCCCCCGCGAGAACGAGTTTCAGCTGCTCGCCGCCACGCTGCGCAGGATCGCTCGCGACCTCATTCCCGACCTGGAGCCGGTAAGTTCAACCGGCTCCCACGAAATGGCGCTCGAGCCCGCCTGCTAGCTACTTCGCCATCTCAGGTTCGCGCTCGCGAGCGGCACGGCCGCTCTTGGGCCGGCGAAGCTCGAAGCGGTCCGCGTCCATGACCTTCGCCCAGGCTCGGACGAAGTCCTTCACGAACTTCTCGGACGCGTCGTCGGCGGCATAGACTTCGGAGATCGCGCGCAGCCGCGCGTGGGCGCCGAACACGAGGTCGGTCCGGGTCGCCGTCCACTTCTGCTGATCGGTCCTGCGGTCGGTGCCGGCGAATTCCTCATCACCGCTCTCGTCGACGACCTTCCACGCGGTGCCCATGTCGAGCAGGTTGACGAAGAAGTCGTTCGTGAGCTGCCCCGGCCGGTCGGTGAGCACACCATGCTTCGACCCGCCCTGGTTCGCGCCGAGGACGCGCAGGCCGCCGACGAGCACCGCCATCTCGGGAGCAGTTAGCCGAAGCAGCTGCGCCCGGTCGATCAGAAGCTCCTCCGTCGGCACCGGGTGCCGAGTGGAGAGATAGTTGCGGAAGCCATCCGCCTTCGGTTCGAGATAGGCCAGGCCGTCGACATCCGTCTGCTCCTTGCTCGCGTCGGTGCGACCCGGAGTGAACGGCACTTCGATCGCGTGCCCCGCATCGCGGGCGGCCTTCTCGACCGCTGCGGTACCGCCGAGGACGACGAGGTCGGCGATCGAGACTTTCTTGCCGAAGTCGCGCTTGAAGTCCTCGTAGACCTGGAGGACCTTTGCGAGCTCCTCGGGATCGTTCACCTCCCAGTTGCGCTGCGGTTCGAGGCGGATTCGCCCCCCGTTCGCGCCGCCGCGATGGTCGGAGCCGCGATAGGTCGACGCCGATGCCCATGCGGTCTTGACCAGCTCCGAGATGCTGAGGCCGGAGCCGAGAATGCGCCGCTTGAGCTCGGCAATGTCGTTCCGGTCCATCAGTGGGTGATCGACGGGCGGCACCGGATCCTGCCAGATCAGGTCTTCCTCTGGAACCTCCGGACCCAGGTACCGCGACTTCGGCCCCATGTCGCGGTGGCAGAGCTTGAACCATGCGCGCGCCATCGCATCGCCGAACGCCTCGGGATCAGCGCGGAAGCGCTCGGAAATCTTGCGGAACTCAGGGTCCTCGCGGAACGCCATGTCCGCAGTGGTCATCATCGTCGGCACGCGCTTGCCCGGCGTATGCGCCGCCGGCGCCAAGTCCTCAGGCTTCACGTCCTTCGGCTGCCACTGCTTCGCGCCGGCCGGGCTCCTCACCAATTCGTACTCATAGTCGAGCAGCATATGGAAATAATTGTTGCTCCATTGGATCGGCGTCGGCGTCCACGCGCCCTCGAGCCCGCTGGTGATCGTGTCGTCGGCCATTCCGCAGCCGTGGCCGCTCTGCCAGCCGAGCCCCTGCTGCGCGATGTCGGAGCCTTCGGGCTCCGCCCCGATTTTCGACGCGTCACCCGCGCCGTGGCACTTGCCGAACGTGTGACCGCCGGCGGTGAGCGCGACGGTCTCCTCGTCGGTCATGCCCATTCGATGGAAAGTCTCGCGGATCTCACGCGCCGAGGCGAGCGGATCGGCGCTCCCGCCCGGCCCTTCGGGATTGACGTAGATGAGGCCCATCTGGACCGCGGCCAGGGGATTCTCGAGCACTTCCTCTGCCCCCTCGCCCATGCGCGGCTTCGCTCCGCCCCCGACCCATTGCTCCTCGGTGCCCCAGTAAACGTCGTGCTCGGGTTCGTAGACGTCGGCCCGGCCGCCGCCGAAGCCGAACACCGGCGCGCCCATCGATTCGAACGCGACGTTGCCGGCCAGGATCATCAGGTCGGCCCAGCTGAGCTTGCGCCCATATTTCTTCTTGATCGGCCACAGCAGCCGCCGCGCCTTGTCGAGGTTGGCATTGTCCGGCCACGAGTTGAGCGGAGCGAAGCGCTGCTGCCCCGAGTTGGCGCCGCCGCGGCCGTCGCCGATCCGGTAAGTGCCGGCGCTGTGCCAGGCCATGCGAATGAAGAAGGGACCGTAATGCCCGTAATCGGCCGGCCACCACGGCTGGCTGTCGGTCATCAATGCCGTGAGGTCGCGCTTCACCGCATGATAGTCGAGCGATTCGAACTCCTCCGCATAATCGAAGTCCGGACCCATCGGGTCGGACGGCTGCGGCAGGATCTCCAGCGAGAGCTGGTTCGGCCACCAGTCGCGGTTGGTTCGGCCGAGCAGCGAGCGCAGCGCCGCGCCTTCGTCCATGGGAGAGCCATGCAGCGGGTCACCCGTTTTCGCGTCCATCCTCGGTCCTCCAATTACAGCTTGCCCAGGCCGCCTAGACCCGGCCACTGATCGACGGAAACGAGATTCCTCGGTCAGTCAGAACAGCAGAATCGATCATTCCATGTGCTTGAGACCGACGCGCAGATAATCGTAGCCGGTAATCAGCGTCAGCGCGGCGGCCGCCCACAGGCAGATCAGGCCCACGAGGTGCACCCACGGCTGATGCGGCAACGCGCCGGCGAGGATCAAGGCGCCGAGCGCAACCAGTTGCAGCGTCGTCTTCCACTTGGCAAGCGCGCTCACCGGCACCGACACCTGAAGACCGGCAAGATATTCGCGAAGGCCCGAGACGATGATCTCGCGCAGCAGGATCACGAGCGCGGGAATGAGGTGCAGCCCCGCGATCTCGGGCACCGGGTTCGCCCGCCGGCTCGAAATCAGCATCACGAGCACCGCGGCAACCATGATCTTGTCGGCGATCGGATCGAGGAACTGGCCGAGCCGCGAAATGCTCCCCCACGCCCGGGCGAGATAACCGTCGAGATAGTCGGTGATACCGACCACGCAGTAGAGCACGAAGGTGATCGCATAATCGACCGGCGCCGGCCGCCACAGCAGGAAGACCAGCAGCGGGACCGCGAGGATCCGCGAAAGCGTCAGCAGGTTCGGCAGCGACAGCATTGAACCTTTCAATAGCGCATCCCTGCCCGATTGCGATTCGGCGCTTTTCTCCTATGTTGTCCTGAGAGGAGCTGTCGTGACCAAACCCGTTCTGAAGAGAGTGCCGGCGCAGAAGAAGAAAGCGATAGAAGCAGCTATTCTTCAAAAGCAGCGGGTGGCTGACGAGAACGGCAAAATTGATACGATCTATCGCCTGGACGCGGCCAGCGGGCGCTTCGATGTCGAGTTCAGCAAGGCTTTTCAGCTGTCGGTCGCAAAAGCACGCCGGGAAAATAAGAGGCTGACGGGATCGCCCGACGTTGCCAGCGCGAAAAAGTAATCCACCGCGCTTCCTCGTCATCGCCGGCCCGAACGGATCGGGCAAAACCACCGCATATGAACGGTCCATCGTTCAGCTGAGAGGGCGGGCGCTTCGGATCATCAATCCCGATCGGCTCGCAAAGCGCCTCGAATCCTTCGAGAAGATATCCGCCGAAAAGGCCAATCTGGAGGCGGTGAGCCGAATAGAGCAATGGCTCGAAACGTCGATTCTGGCCGGCCACTCCGTTGGCGTCGAGACGGTACTTTCGACCGGCAAGTACAGGCGCTTGGTCGATAAAGCGAAATTCCTCGGATTTGAGATTCAGCTAATATACGTTGTGTTGGACAATCCCGACCTGAACGTCCAGCGCGTCGCTCTGCGCGTCCGTCGTGGTGGGCATTCCGTGCCGGAAGAGAAGATTCGCACGCGATATGTCCGCTCCCTTGCTCAACTCCCATGGTTTTTCGAGCAGGCTGATATGGCGCTGCTGTTCGACAATTCAGGCGCCACTCCCAGGCTGGTAGGGGAGAAGGCCGCCGGCCTGAGTTGGATTGACGTTCACGCGCCGGACAATTTGGCGCAAGCGCTCACAAACGGAGAATAGTTTGGCCTCGTCGTCAAAGCTGGCTATGCGTCCGGCACCCATGGAACCCGGCGCAGCCAGGCTTTGATTCAGAACGTTTCCCACCTGCTGCGCGCGCGGCGCTTCCTGCCGCTGTTCGCGACCCAGTTCTTAGGCGCCTTCAACGACAGCCTGTTCAAGCAGGCGGTCGTGCTGTTCGTCACCTATCAGCTCTTTTCAAACCCGGCGAAGGAGTTCCAGTTCAGCGCTATCGCGCAGGGGCTTTTCATTCTGCCCTTCTTCCTTTTTTCGGCGCTTTCGGGGCAGCTCGCCGATGACCACGACAAAGCGCGCCTCATCCGCATCATCAAGTTCGCCGAAATCGGGATCATGATCGTCGGCGGCGCGGGCCTGATGCTCGCCAACATTCCGCTGATGCTTGTCGCCGTCGGCCTCATGGGCGTCCACTCGACCTTCTTCGGACCGATCAAATATGCGATCCTTCCGCAGCATCTTGGCCGTGACGAAGTGCTGGGCGGCACCGGCCTCGTCGAAGCGGGCACCTATATCGCCATCCTCCTCGGCACGATCCTCGCCGGAGTTCTCGCTTCGCGCCCCTCGTCTGCAGCGGCAGCGGTGCTCGGCTTCGCCGTGCTCGGATATCTGACCGGCCGGCAAGTCCCGCCCGCGCCGCCGGCCGCGGAGCGGCTACCCACAACCTGGCATATCGTGCACGCCTCGATCGAGCTGGTCAGCGCGACCATGCGCATCCGCCGGCTGTTCCTTGCGATCCTCGCGATCAGCTTCTTTTGGACGATCGGCGCGGTGCTGATCATCATTTTCCCGCCCCTGGTGAAGAATGTGCTCGGCGCAAACGAGCAGGTCGCGAGCCTGTTCATCGCCATCTTCTCGATTGGAATCGCGATCGGCTCCGTCGCCATCAACCGGTTGCTCAAGAGCGAAGTCTCGGCGCGTTTCGCACCTGCCTCGGTCATTGCAATGGGAGTCTTCGTGCTCCTCCTCCACTTCGTCGCGCTCATCTGGAGCAAACATGGGCCGGACCTCACGACTCTCGAGAACTTCCTTTTCAATCCGATGGCCTGGCCGATGATCCTGTGCATGCTTGGCGTCGCGATCACCGGCGGCATGTTCGTGGTGCCGCTTTACGCCTTCCTCACCACCACGGTGCCGAAGACCGAAACCGCGCGGACCGTTGCAGCCAATAACATCGTCAATTCAGGAGCGATGGTGATCGGCGCGCTGCTCGCGTTCGCATTGTCGAGCATGGGCATAGGGCCGGTCGGCCAGCTGCTGCTGGTTGCGGCGATGTGCCTCATCTCCGCCTGGCTTGGATGGAAGCTCCACCTCGCTTGCGACTGATCGCGGAAGATCAGCCGATGAGGATAGAGACGACGAGAAAACCGGCCACAAACGTCGTGGCAAACAGCTTGAGATCGGCGCTAAGCGCGGCGGGCGCTGTCGGAGCGCTCCCAAGCTCGCGTGCGCGTCCCTTGCCGAACAACTTCGGGTCCAGTGCGAAAGCCGGGCGGGCGAGCTGCATGGCAAAATCCTTAACGCGATTTTTACCATGTTCAAACTCGCGGCAGGCGCTTGCGGCTCCCGCAGTTCCGTAACGGGACAGAAGTCAGCAATTCACCTTTGTGAGAGGGTCAGCCGTTCGCCGCTGCCAACAGCTGCGGTTCATTCCCGCGGCTTCGCGCGGCGAGCAGTTCGCGCGCTTGCTCGGCGGTCATCGGCTTTCCAAAATACCAGCCCTGACCGATCGCGCAACCGAGCCGGACGACGGCCTTATAGACCGTCTCGCTTTCGATCCCCTCGACGCAAACCGGCACCGAAAGCGCCGCGGCCAGCGTGGTCACCGCACGGATGATCGCCGCGCTCTCGCGCTTGGAGCTGAGATTGGCGACGAAGCTCTTGTCGATCTTGATGATGTCGAACGGCAGCGAGCGAATGTGCGCGAGCGACGAGAAGCCGGTGCCGAAGTCGTCCAGCGCCAGGCGGACGCCCTGATTCTTCAGGCTGGTGACGATCGTTCGGGCGAGATCCATGTCTGTGAACAGCGAGCTCTCGGTGATTTCGACCACCAGCCGTTCGGCCGGAAAGGCGGTGTCGGCGAGGATTCGCACGATCCGCTGGGCGAGCCAGGCGTCGGCCAGCTGCGCCGGCGAGATGTTGACCGATATCTTGGTTGCCGGGTCCCATTCGGCGGCCTCGCCCAATGCCGCCGAAATCACTTGCTCGGAGAGGCGGCCGATCAGGCCGATTTCCTCCGCGACGGGAATGAACACGTCGGGCCCGATTATCCCGGAGAGCGGGTGCTTCCAGCGTGCGAGCACCTCGAAGCCGACCACCTCTCCGGTGGCGAGGTCCACCTGCGGTTCGAAATGAGGAACGAACTGGCCGTGCTCGAGCCCGAACCGGATACCCTGCTCGATCTCTCCATGAGCGATCAAGGCGCGCTCCATTCCGTCGTCGAACCACACCGGCCGCGCGATGCGGCCGCTACGCGCCCGATCCATGGCGATGTCGGCGCGGCGCAGGATATCGGGAATGCTGACAGCCGATGCAGGCGCCGCGGCAATGCCGGCGAAGGCTCCGACCTGGATGATGCGTTCGTCGAGCATCACCGGCCGAGTGACGGTACGAAGGACGGCCTCGGCGATCGCCTCGGCCTCATTGGTTTCACGGTGCCCGAGCGCCAGAGCGACGGCGAACTCATCACCGCTGAGCCGCGCAATGATCGCGGATTCCCGGAGCTCGGCGACCAAGGCGGCTGCGATCGATTTCAGAAGCCAGTCGCCGGCGTCATAGCCATGCTGGTCGTTGACCGCTTTGAACCGCTGAATCTGAAACGAGACGATGACCAGATTGTCGCCGCCGGCGCCCGCTTCGAGGCAGAGCTGAGCGGCGCGATCGGCAAAGCCTTTGCGGTTGTAGAGTCCGGTGATGGGATCGGTGGTCGCAAGCAGAGTTGCTCGCCGCTCCTGCTCGGCGCGCACTTCGGCCTCGTGCTGAAGGTCGACGTATCGGCGCCAGCCGAACAGGATCAACGCGACGTTGAGGGTCAGCGCCGTGCTGGCGATGCGAACGTCCGCTGCAAAATTGGCGCGCTCGACGAGGATTCGATTGAAGAAGGCGCTGCCGTTCCAGATCAGCAGGAGGACTGCGGTGATGAGGACGCCAAGGACGATCGCGTCCCGTCGCGCGCTGAGGACGCCGGGGCTCCTTGCCTCCGCCTCTGGATGTGAAGCACTCCCCACCCTCGCTGAGTAAGGGCGGAACGCTTAATAAATTACTTTAGATAAGGGACAAATCCGCTCGTGGAGTGGATTGGCAATCGACTCAATGCTGTGGTGCGGACGGCGGGATTTGAACCCGCACGCCCTTTATGGGCAGAAGATTTTAAGTCTCCAGCGTCTACCGGTTCCGCCACGTCCGCGAGGGGCGGTTTAGCGCGAATTACTCCGCCGTCACTTCCCTGAGGTTTAAGCGCTCGCGCATTTCCTTGCCCGGCTTGAAGTAAGGCACACGCTTGGCGTTGACGGAAACGGCTTCGCCCGTGCGGGGATTGCGGCCCACTCGACCGTCGCGCTGGCGCGTCGAGAAGGCGCCGAAGCCTCGAAGCTCGACCCGGCCCCCCTTGGACAGCTGGTCGGTGATCGAATCGAAGATGGCGCTGACCACGCCTTCGACCTCGCGTTGCGTGAGGTCGGGAAAGTCGGTGCAAAGCTTCTGCACCAGTTCGGAACGGATCATCGTCACCCCGCTACGGATTTGCCGGCCCCGCCCCCTACGAGGAGCCGCTTAAAGACACGCTGTCAGGAATCAGACGCGCACGCAAGATGGATTCACGCGCCGCCCCATAAAGAAACGCCGCCTTTCCCGTCACTTCTTCGGCTTTTTCGTTCCCTTCTCTGCCTTTGCGGGTTGGGCTTCTTTCAGGGCGGCGCCGAGGATGTCGCCCAGGGTCGCTCCGGAATCCGAGCTTCCGTACTGAGCGACCGCCTGCTTCTCCTCGGCGATCTGCATCGCCTTGATCGAGAAATTGGGCTTCTTCGAGCGGTCGAAGCCGACGACCATCGCATCGAACTTCTGCCCGACCTGGAAGCGCTCGGCGCGCTGCTCGTCGCGGTCGCGGCCGAGATCGCCGCGCTTGGCGAAGCCGACCGCCCCGTCGTCGCCGACCTGGACGTCGAGCCCCGAATCCTGGACCGCGCGCACGGTGACGGTGACCACGTCGCCCTTCTTGACCCCCGCGCCGGCCGCCGAGGCCCCGCCGCTTTTGCCGCCCGAAGCGCCAGCCCCGGCGCCGCCGCCCTCGAGCTGCTTCATGCCGAGCGAAATCCGCTCCTTCTCGACATCGACGTCGAGCACCTGCGCCTTGACCCGCTCGCCCTTGCGGTGGAGCGCCAGCGCCTCCTCGCCCGAGACGCCCCAGGCGATGTCGGACATGTGGACCATCCCGTCGACGTCGCCCTCGAGCCCGATGAACAGCCCGAACTCGGTCGCATTCTTGACCTCGCCCTCGACGGTCGAGCCGACCGGGTGAGCCTCGGCGAACGCGCCCCACGGATTTTCCTGCGCCTGCTTCAGGCCGAGCGAAATCCGGCGCTTCTCCTCGTCGACCTCGAGCACCTTGACGTCGACTTCCTGGCTGGTGGAGACGATCTTGCCCGGATGGACGTTCTTCTTGGTCCAGCTCATTTCCGAGACGTGGACCAGGCCCTCGATCCCGGGCTCAAGCTCGACGAACGCGCCATATTCGGTGATGTTGGTGACCCGGCCGCGGAAGGTGGTGCCGACCGCATATTTGGCCGAAGCGCCTTCCCACGGATCGCTTTCGAGCTGCTTCATTCCGAGCGAGATTCGCTGGGTTTCCTTGTTGATGCGGATGATCTGCACCTTCACCGTGTCGCCGATCCCGAGCACCTCGGACGGGTGGTTGACGCGCTTGTAGGAGACGTCGGTGACGTGGAGCAGGCCGTCGATCCCGCCCAAATCGACGAAGGCGCCGTAATCGGTGATGTTCTTGACCACGCCCTCGATCACCTGGCCCTCGGCGAGCGACTGGATGAGGCCCGAGCGCTGCTCGGCGCGGGTTTCCTCGAGGATCGCGCGGCGCGAGACGACGATGTTGCCGCGGCGGCGGTCCATCTTCAGGATCTGGAACGGCTGCGGCATGTCCATCAGCGGCTGGACGTCGCGCACCGGGCGGATGTCGACCTGCGAACCCGGAAGGAAGGCGACGGCGCCGCCCAAATCGACGGTGAAGCCGCCCTTCACCCGGCCGAAGATCACGCCCTCGACCCTGTTGCCGGCGGAAAATTCCTTTTCGAGCGTGTCCCACGCGGCCTCGCGCCGGGCGCGGTCGCGCGACAGCATGGCTTCGCCGGCCGAATTCTCGACCCGGTCGACATAGACCTCGACCTCGTCGCCGATCTTCAAATCGGCGCGCTGGCCCGGCGCGGCGAACTCGCGAAGCGCCACCCGGCCTTCGCTTTTGAGGCCGACGTCGATCACCGCCATGTCATTCTCGATGCCGGTGACGATGCCCTTCACCACCTTGCCCTCGAAGGTTTCGTTCTCGCCGCCGAGGCTTTCGTTGAGCAGCGCCGCGAAATCGTCGCGGGTCGGGAATGCGGTGGTCGCCATGGGTGTGTGTGTCTTCCGTGTCGTAATCGGCCTGCCGCGTGCCGCGCCACCGTGGCGGGGCTTCACCTGCGGACCTGGTTTTATGTCGTGCCCCGACCGGCTCATCCGGTCGCGGCATCCGGCGACAGCTCGCATGGCAAAAAGCGCGTAACGGTACCGGTTCATCCGCCCACCGCACGCGCTCGCCAATAGACGGGCTGTCCAGAGGGGGTTAGCGCCCGCCCGGACGGAATGGGCCCTTAGCTTAGAGGGCGTGTGGCGGCAAGGTGGAGGGCGCCCGTTTGGCAAACGCCGATCTATTGGCGAACTGCTGCGCTCGCCGCCTAACTATTATTGCGCTCCACGATCTTTCGGCGAGAAGAGGAAGAGGTGGAGTCACGCGTAGCCTCCTCAGCGTGCTGGTAAGCCCGTGCAAGATCCTCAGCCAATTGCTTCAGACGCGCCTGTTTCTCGGCGCGGTCGCGAGCGCGATCATCTAAAGGCTCGGAATCCCGGTCGCCCAGACCGATCTGCGGAATGGTCGCTTTAGGCGGCCGACGTGAAATTAGAAACGCGCACATTCCCGCAAAAAGAGATGCGGCCACTGCGACTACAGCGGGGGCAATGTGACTTAGCTGATCCATCTTACGATTCCGCCTTCAATCCTAGGCATATAAGCATCGCTATAGCTATCACAAACGCGCCGCTGACCAAAAAGATCGTTGCGTCACGGTCGAAACCCTTCTTCCACCATTCGGCGGCGCCTGCCGCGATGACCAACACGCCCGCGTTGTTACAGAACAGCGACAGAGTTTTTATCTGCTCATTTTTCTGAAGAATTTCCGAACGGGTATATTCGGCTGGATCGTAGGTCCGCCATGTGAACAGGTCACGCAAGGCCATGCAGGCATTTGAAGCGCCAGTTAGCGCTTGTCTAGCTTACACCCTTCTTCGGCTCGTTCTTGCGCGGACGCGGCTTTGTCGCCAGCATCCGCCGCGACACGCCATCCTCTCGCTTTTGATCGGCCTCTATCATGGCACCTCAGCAAGTCACGATCCGCGTCGAGCGAGGCAGAACCAGAGCTTATCCGCACATCGCCGACCTTTTCACGTTTTACGGCATGATGCTGAGTTACTTCTCGCACCAGACAGGCCACGCGTTAGGTCGGCAATCGGCGAGCATTCTGCTGATCCCGCCGACGCGCTTTGGCTGATACTGACGACCGTGGGCTCGGCTGAAGAGGATCAGGCGTTCGCCGCGATGAGTGACGCATGTTCGCGTGCCTGACGCCGGGCCAGACTCTCAAGTTCGGAAAGACCTCGCTTCGCGGAACGGTGGCGATGAACCTTTATCGGTTGGCCAAGGCGCCGAAGGTGCCAGCCGCGCCAGTATCGAAGTGATAAGAACCGACTTGGTTCCTTTCCTGCGTAGCGCTGTTCTGGTACATGAAAGACAAACTCGCAGAGGAGCGCAAGCGCATTGTGCCCGCTGCGGCGATGGCCATCAATCCAGTCAGGCCGGCGGCGAGCTTCGTAAAGTGGTTCACCCTAACTCTCTAGCTCTCATCAGCTCAGAAGAAATATCCTAAAGTGAAATAGTCGTTTGCAATTCTTCAAATTAACACGGCATAAGACGATAGGTCTGTCCTTTTAGTTCGTGAATATATTCTTCATCTCTTTTTATATTTTTTCTTTCCTGTTGATATCGAGGATTTTGTCGGCTACTGATTTTCTCGCTACCAGTCGCAATCGACGGTCCTTGGCGCTAAGCCGCTCCTCCGCCCTTCTTTCACGCCTCCTAGCGGCAGCCGCCATTCCGGCGCTGCCAACCAAGGAACACACCATGAAATATTTCGGAACCGTCAAGTCGTTCGACACGATCAAGGGCCACGGCGAAATCAAGCAGGAAGCGGGCGGCGACGACCTTCGCTTCGAAACCAGCGCGATCACGTGGGACAAGAATGTTGCCCCGACGGTCGGCCAGCGTCTCAGCTACGATGTCGGCCAGACTCCCGAGCGCCACGCGTGCGCGCTGAACCTGCAGACGATCTAATCGGCCGGCGGAAGCCGTTGCTTCCGTCTGCACTGTAATGCGTTGGGGGCCGATCCCGGACGGCGGTTGAGCGACCTGAAGTCCTCGCTGTCCGGGTGAGCCCACCGGCCGCCAGGAAACGAAAAAGCCCGGGTCATGAAGGACCAGGTTAGAGGGAATTGGCGCAGCCTGGCGTTGCCGCTCGTCCTCACGGCGATCGTCACTGGATCGGCACCGGGCTTCGCTTTCTCCCGGGCGCCGCTTTCGGGCTCGTAAATCCCGGGCGCACACCCCATATCGGAAGCATCGCCGGCAATGCACGCGTAGGCGCCGGCGGCTGAGAGACAGAGGCGCTCCCGCTTACAGCATCTGGAGCATGAGCGATGGACCTCAATTCTCTTCCGGAACGCAACCCGCCCGTGCCGACCGAGCCCGGCGACTCGCTGACGCCGCGCGAAGCACGCGCTTATGAACAGTTCGCGCGCGAACATGCCGAGCAGACCCGAATGATTCAGGACGCTCTGCTGGGGTCCGCCAAATGAGCGCGCCCGAGACCGCGGACGATCCCGCGAGCGCCGCGACGCCCCGCCGGGCCATGACTTTCCGCAAGTACAGCAAGAAGCCGCTTCCCACGCCCGATGAGGCGCGGCGGCAGAGCCACGTCGTCCAGTCCGCCTGGCGCCACTTCGGCGAGCCGGGGCCGGTGATCGCCTTCCTCAACACCCGCCACGAAGGCCTCGAGGGCCAGCCGCTTCACCTTGCGATCGAGAGCGACGAGGGGCTCGCCCGGGTCGAAACATTGCTCAGCCGAATGACTCGCGAAACGCAGCCCGAGCCCCGCATATGCGAATGAAGCGCCCCCCGCCGACCGACGAGATGGATCTCGTGCGCGTCGAGCGCGCCGCGAAGGAGCGCAAGGAGCGATCTTTCGCCGAGGACAAGGCGCTCGACGCCGCCGTCCGCAACAGCATCAAGCTCCACGGCGCCTGATATCGGAGAGGAAGCATGGCCGATTCCGACCGTTCGAAAGGCAAGGGCTTCACCGTCTTGCGTTCGGCCGACGAGCAGGCCGAGATGAAGCGCGCGGAGCAGGACTGGGCCAATGAAGGCGGGCACATGAGCTCGACCTCGGGCCGCGTCGTCAATCGTCCCGGCGAGGACCTGCCGTTCGTCGCCATCCTGTTGCACCACGCCAGCGAGCGCACCGAACACGGCTTCGCGACGATGCGCGAGGCGGAGGCGTTCATCAAGCGCAACACGCCCGTGCCGGAACCGAAGCTGTCGAAGCTGTACGACCGGTCGGCGTCTGAATGGTGAGCTTCGAGGGCACCATGCGACAGGCGGTGAGAGGGCGAGCAGCTCGCCGAGGATGAAAGCGCAGCCGCGCAAGCGCGCTAGCACGGCGGCTGGCCGAGGATGGCGCGGCGCGCCATCGCCATCGCGTCCGTCGCCGACGGCGGATCATAGTTCGAGAGCGCGACGATCGTCTCCCCGCTTGCCGGAAACAGGTCGAACTCGGCATTGATGCCGAGGCTTCCGCCGCCGTGACCGACCGCCCAACGGCCATCGGGGTAATCCATCCGAACGAACCCGTAAGCATAGCTGACCTGCGCGCCGTCGCGGGATTGACCGGGGACTCTAGCGGCCCACAGCTGTTCGACGATCGAGCGGGACAGAAGCTTGCCCGATCGAAGAGCTTCGCCGAATTTGACCATGTCCAGCGCCGAAGCCACCGCGCCGCCGGCCGGTCCGCCGCGCCGTCCCCCAATTTCAGGCGCGGGGCGAGCGACGGACGCCATGCTTCCATCCGGTTGGTGCTTCGTCATGGCCGTTGCGCGCGGCGCCGTTCCGGCAAGATCGGCGGCCGACATGCCAGCGGGCACGAAGATGTGCGTGCGAACGTAATCGGCATAGGACATGCCGCTCAGCTTCTCGATCACGGCGCCGAGGACAACGTAGCCGGAATTTGAATATTGCTGTTTTGAACCGGGGGCGAAAGCGAAACCGTCGCGGATTGCGAGCGGCAAGAGGTCGCTCGCGGTGCGGGCGGCACGAATTGCCTCCGCATTTTCCGGACGCAGATAATCGCCGAGTCCCGATCGATGGGTGAGCAGCTGATCGATCGTGATTTTGCCGATGCTGGCGGGCAACCCTGCCATCACATGCCCGATGGGCTGGTCGAACGAGAGCTTCCGCTTCTCAACCAGCTGTCCGATGGCGACGGCGGTGAACATCTTTCCGGCGGAGGCGATGTTGAAGGGCGTTCGGGGAGAAAATGACAGCCGGCCTGCCGGGTCGGGGTGACCGAACGCGTCGCTTGCAGCCAGCGCTCCGCCGCGGCCGACCGCGACGATTCCCGAAAGTCGACCGGCCTTGGCGGAAGCGGCAAGACACTCCTGGAGAGCGCCGAGACCATGATTTGGTCCGGCCGCTCCGGGAGGCGTCGCCGCGAGCATCAGCGGCACAGCCAGCACGAGCATTTTCGACAGACTCATCAGTTGTTCCTCCTACCGCGGCGCGATAGAGACGAGGCCCAACTTCAACAGGAAGGCCTCTTCTTGAGTAGAACGCTCACCGTTGGCAGCGCCCGGATCGCACGCATCCTGGAGGACGGCCGGCGGCGACGCCTCCTGCTGTCATTCGTCAATCGGGATCGCAGCCTGAAAGAGGCCGCCGAGATCAACGGACTGCCGCTCAATCTCGCGCATTATCACCTGCGTCAGCTCATCGATGCGGACCTTGTCGAAGTCACTCGGGAGCAGAAGAGAGCGGGCCGCCCGATCAAATTTTATCGCGCGCGGTACAGCGCCTACCTGATTCCTGCCGCACTGTTGAGATCACGTCCGGCGGAACAGCTCGCTCGAAGCTTGGCGACGGCATTGGAGAATTCGCGGAATCGCGCTGGTGCCGGCATCTTGCTCGACATCGATGATTCCGGGCGCGCCCGAATGCGGGAAGCGGCGGGCGCCGGACCCATGCCGCTCGAGATCTGGCGTCGCCTGAATCTGTCGCGCAGGGAGGCGGAAAGACTCTTCGAGGAGCTGACCGCGACCATTCACCGATACGAACAGCCCACCAGCCGCAACCCTTCTCAGTGGATCGTTCACCTCGCCATGGGGCAATTGCGGTGAAACGGTAACGAGCGAGCTGATCCGCGACGTCCAGGGCAGCCTGTTCCCGCGCTCGCTGATCGAGCGCTGCCGGGTACCGCCGGTGACCCCGCCGGGCGTCAAGCGATTATAGGTATTTTCCTATTGCGATATAGGAACAAATAGGCAACATGGAAGGCGCGTCCAGCTCGGAGTCGCCTGTCATGCTCGTCCTCAATCCCGCTCTCCTGATCGCGCTCGCGGCGCTGATCAGCAGCCTTTCCGCCTTCATCTGGGCGGTCCGGCGAAAGCCGTAGCGCCTGGATTGACCTGACGGTCACTTTGTTCCCCGCTTGCGCGGGAATGACGGTAAAGCAGGCGCATGCTGACCGAATGGCATGATTACTTTTTCATGATCGGATCGTCGGCGGCGGCGCTGATCGGGCTGATGTTCGTGGTCGTCACGCTGACCGCGGGCCGCGACCGGCAGGAGGTCGAGCACGGCAAGCAGCTCTATACCTCGCCGATCGTGTGGCATCTCGCGGCGGTGCTGGTGCTGTGCGCGGCGGCGATCGCGCCGGGGATCAGCGCTCGGCTGTTCGGGATCGTCAGCGGGTGCATGGCGCTGCTCGGTCTGGGCATCGGGCTTCGAAGCGCGGTCGGAATCACGCGGCGGCCGGGCGTCGCCGACGCCGCCGGGTTCGACATGTTCTGGTACGGGCTCGCGCCGGCGATCGTCTATGCGGGGCTCGCGGCCGCCGCGTGGGCGATCGTCGCGGGGCGAAGCTGGGGCGTTCCGGCGCTGGCCGCGGACCAGATGGCGCTGCTTCTGGTCAGCATCCACGCCGAATGGGACCTGGTGACGTTCCTCGCGCCCATCGCCGGACCGCCAGACCGCAACCGCGACTAGCCGCCGAGCTCCAGCGTCATCTCGATCATCGTCTGGCGGAAGCCGGCCTTGGCGAACATCGCCCGGGCGGCGTCATTCTTCTCCGCGGTGAAGAGCAAGGCGCGCGGAGCGCCGAGCTCGCGAAGGGCGCCGAGCGCGGCACCGAGCAGCGCGCTTCCGACGCCCAGCCGCCGGTGCGCGGGGTCGACGACCAAGTCGTAAAGGACTCCGGCCGGACCGCGAAGCGCCATATAATCGCTCCCTTCCATGCCGGCATAAGCATAGCCGACCAGCGCACGATCGCGTTCGGCGGCGAGCACGAGCATTCCGGGCTTGCCGATCTGCGACACGAGGAAGGCGCCGTAGCGCTGCGGCAGCTCGGGCACCGGGGGGATGAAGCGCTTCGGATCGAAATCGTGATGCTCGGCGACCAGCATCGCGCCGAGGCGGCCGAGCGCGCGTTCGTCATCGGGTCGCGCGGCGCGGACGGTCACTGGGGCGCTCATGGTCGTGGCTTCTCGCAGCCGCGATAAGCGTCGGCAATCCTACACACTGCCCGTCATTCGGTATCCGTTCGTCCTGAACTCGTCCTCTCGGGTGTCCCCCGGACATCCGTTCGTCCTGAGCTCGTTCTCTCGGATGTCCGCCGGACATCCGTTCGTCCTGAGCTTGTCGAAGGACTGCCTTTCCCCTTCGCCAGCGCCGAAATCTCGGCCCAGTCCCCTCGGATGAGCGCCATCTTCTTGGCGCGGCTCCAGCCTTTGATCCGGCGTTCGGCGGAGACGGCTTCATAGCGCGTCTCG
Source organism: Sphingomicrobium sp. (assembly GCA_036273235.1). Taxonomy (GTDB): domain Bacteria; phylum Pseudomonadota; class Alphaproteobacteria; order Sphingomonadales; family Sphingomonadaceae; genus Sphingomicrobium. The sequence goes on from DASUIB010000017.1 coordinate 37,570, forward strand.
AATTCCTGCGACCAAACCAGCTCCACCGGCAAATGGTCGGAGGTGAAGCCGCGGACCAACCCTGACTTGTGCTCGCCGATGCGCTGCTCCAGGTCTTCCGTATGCCCGGTATAGAAATAACCGCCGCGGCAATGGAGCATGTACGCGTAGAAGGTCATGCGGTCTGCCTAAGGGGGAGGACGGTCCTTCGACAAGCTCAGGACGAACGGAGTAAGCGGCGTTTTGTGTCAATTCGTCATGCAGCCAGACAAAAGCCCTCCCGCTCAAGCACTTGTTCAGCTAATCGAGCGCAGGTTTCCTAAGCGTGCAATGAGGGGACGTTCGATGCGGTGGGCTTTGTGGGTTGCGGCGGTCGTGTTCGCCGCGCCGGTGCAGGCGCAGGAGGATGTCGCGCCGGTTGCGGTGGCGAAGCCCGCGGCGGCGGTCCAGCCGGCGCCGCTCGCGGACGGCAATGTCGCGCCCTTCTACGCCGCGCATCCCGATACGCTCGTGTGGCTGCGCGACGCCGATAGCAAGGCGGCCGCGGCGAAGCTGGCCGACATTTTGAAGCGGGCGCCGATCGACGGGCTCGCCGACGGGCCCGCGCTCGCCTCCTCGGTCGAAGCGGCGCTTGCCAGCGGGACTCCGGCCGATGACCAGATCGTCTCGACGGCCTGGGTCCGCTATGTCCAGGCGCTGAAGCGGCCGGTCGCGGGCGTCAGCTACGGCGACCCGGCGCTTCAGCTCCAGGCGCCGTCGGCCAATGCGATCCTCAACGAGGCGGCGGCGGCGCCGTCGCTTGCCGCCTATCTCGACGGCGTTTCGGGCGTGAACCCGCTCTATGCCGCGCTCCGGCAGGATGCGATCGCCGGCGGGCAGCAGGACGATCCGCATGTGCGCGCAACGCTGGACCGGCTTCGGCTGGTGCCGGCGAAGGGCCGGGCGATCCTGGTCGACGCGGCGAACGCCCAGCTGATGATGATCGAGGACGGCGCTGTCGTCGACACGATGAAGGTGATCGTCGGCAAGCCCGATTTCGCGACCCCGCTGCTCGCCGGCAAGATCTGGTACGTGACCTTCAACCCCTATTGGCACATCCCCGCCGACGTCGCGAAGCGCAAGGTCGCGCCGATCGTTCTCAAGCGCGGAGTCAAATATCTGACCGCGGCGCGCTATCAGACGGTTGGCGGCTTCGGCAGCGACAAGGAGGAGCCGATCGACCCGGCGAGCATCGACTGGAAGGCGGTCGCGGCGGGCAAGGTCGAGGCGCACATCCGCCAGCTGTCGGGCCCGCACAACATGATGGGCAAGATGAAGTTCGGCTTCGCCAACGATTACGGAATCTTCCTCCACGACACGCCGGAAAAGGCATTGTTCGCCAAGGACAAGCGCAATTTGAGCCTCGGCTGCGTCCGGCTCGAGCATCCCGAGGCGCTCGCCAAATGGCTGCTCGGCCACGATCCGGTCGCGCCGAGCGACGACAGCGAGCAGAACGTGCGGATCGGCGATCAGGGCGTGCCGATCTACGTCAGCTATCTGACCGCGCGGCCCGACGGGCAGACGATCGCGTTCGCCGACGATGTGTACAAGCTGGACGGGGCGAGCCCGCCGGAGGAAGCGGTCAGTACAGCCTCAGCGAAGCGCTGAGTTCAGCCTTAGCGGCTGCGGCGGAGCTTCGAGGGGATGGCGGCCGCCTGGCCTTGCTCGGGGCCGACCCCCGCCTCGCTCATCCTCAGGAAGCTGCGGACGGCGTCGGCGGAGACGGCGCGGCCGTACAGCCAGCCTTGCGCTTCCGAGCAGCCGAACTGTTCGAGCGCGGCGCGGATCTGCTCCGATTCCACGCCCTCGGCGCTGATCGGGACGTCGAGCGTGTGGCCGAGACCGGCGATGGTGTTGACGATCTCGGCGGTGCGCTGGCTCTTGACGATCGTGGTGATGAAGCTCTTGTCGATCTTGATCCGGTCGAGCGGAAGGCGGTTGACCTGCGCCAGTGACGCATAGCCGGTGCCGAAATCGTCGAGCGAAATCCGGACTCCGACGTTCTTCAGGCTTTCGATGATCGTCAGCACCTGCTGCCGGTCCTCGAGCAGCGAGCCTTCGGTGATCTCAATCTCGAGCCGGTTGGCGGGGAAGCCGGTCGCCGAGAGGAGCTTCAGGATCTGCTCGGCCAAGGTCGGGTCGCGGAACTGCACGGGCGAGACGTTGACCGCGAGCTTCAGGTGCGCGGGCCAGTCGCGCGCCTGGGTCATCGCCTGCTCCATGATGCTCAACGTCAGCGGGCCGACCAGCCCGGTGCGCTCGGCGGCCTCGATGAAGCTTTCGGCCTCGAGCATCGATCCGTCGGGCGAGCACCAGCGGGCGAGCGCTTCGAAGCCGGCGATCTCCTGGCTCGCGAGGTCGATCAGCGGCTGGAAATAAGGCACGAACTCGCCCTTGCGGACGCCGCGGCGGATATCCTCCTCGAGCTTCAATCGGTCGGAAAGCTCGAGCTCGAGCTCCTCGTCGAACCAGGCGAAGGCGTTGCGGCCGCCGCGCTTGGCGGCATAGAGCGCGACGTCGCTTCGGCGGAGCGCGGTTTCCTCGTCGTCGCGCGGCTCGACCCGGGCGAGGCCGATCGAGGCCGAGGCCTGGACCTGCGCGCCTTCGACCTGCACCGGCTCGGCGAGATATTGCTGGATGTTGCGAGCGACTTGCTCCGCTTCATGATCGTGGACCGAGGCGAACAGCATGGCGAACTCGTCGCCGCCGGTGCGCGCGCAGCAGGCGCCCGCCGGGGCGCTCTTCCCCAGCGCCTCGGCGACGGCGCGGAGCACGCGATCGCCCGCGGCGTGGCCGTGGAGGTCGTTGACATGCTTGAAATGGTCGAGGTCGAGGAGGAGCAGGACTCCGCGCGTCCTGGCTTCGAGCATCTCCTCGAGCGCGCGCATCAGCTCGCGGCGGTTGGCGAGGCCGGTGCCGGGATCGGTATTGGCATTCTCGCGCGCCAGCCGGTCGGCCGCCTCATAAGCATCGAGCGCGTCCCTCAAATCCTTCGAACGCCGCCAGCCGAACAGGATGATCGCGATGTTGAGCAGGAAGGCGACCTGGAGCGTGCCCGAGGAGTCGACCGGCGGAAGCCCGAAGATCGCCGCGGGGACGATTCGGCTGCCGATCGCGACGAACAGCAGGATCGCCGCGATGGTCGCGCAAGTGATGATGACGTGGCTGCTCGCGATGCGAACCGCCTTGCTTCGGACGCGCTTCATGTGTGGTCCACTTTCTGCCTGCGCGCATCATGGCAGGCAGAAGTGAAAATTATCCTACATTAGCTTTGGGCGAAGTTCTCCTAAGGTGCGGCGAGCGCGGTCATCGCTTTGTCGATGACGTAGCGCTGGAGGTTGGGCCAACGCTCAGGGTGCGCGAGATAGGCGGGCCAGCCGTCTTCCATCGCGACCAACAACCTCTTCTGAGGACCTGCCGGGAAATCGTTCGAGATCCTCCGGTCGGGTTTGCTGAGCCCGCAGGCGATGGAAGTCTTGACCTGCATGCACAGGCACATGGTTTCTTCGAGGTCGACCTTGCGCGATTGCGCGAGCGCCAGCGCCGCTTGGACGCCAGGCTGCGTGGCGAGCGGGGTTCCAAGCGCTTCAGACCAGATCAGATGGCTGCCTTCGTGGCCGAGGAACCAGGGCAGGTTGGGCTTGTCGAACAGCGAGCTGAAGATCGCGGGCGGCGAGTAATTGCCGCTTCCGGACGGATGGAACGGCATTGCGAACACCAGCAGCCGCGACGCCCGCAATGGCAAGCGCTGCAGACCGATCAGCACCTGCATCGGGTGGAGGCGCGAATCCTGGTCGCGCCAGGCGGCGATCTGGCTTTCCACCGCGGCGCGAACATGCTGGTTCCAATAGGTCTTGAACGCGGGAAAGTAGGGCGCTCCGGCATCGATCACGCTCAGCACTTGCGCAAGCGCCGGGGGATGCTGGCTGTAGGAGAGGATTCGGGGCACCGGGCGCATCACGCGCTTCGCCGGGAGCTGGGCGAAGGTGCGCCGGACGAACGGGTGCAGCTGGCTGTAATTCCTAAGTCCCGCCGAAGCGACGACCTCGGGAACCGCGACCAGCGCATCGACCGTTGGAACCTTGTCGAAGGCGGGCGGCGCGAACGGCGGAAAGCTGTCGTGCGGCAAGCGGTAGAGCAGGACGTGCAGATAGTCGGCGAGCATGTTGCTTCCGAACAGCAGCGACGGACCGCCGGCGGGACCCATCGCGCCGAGCGCCGGAGGCGCCACAAGCAGCGCGGCGCCGCCGGCCATGACCGAACGCCTGGTCAACATCATCGGGCCGCACGCCATGCAATCCTCCGTAAAGCAACCAACATCCCCGGGCGCGATCAGAACTGCGTCCTCCGACAGATGCAAGCCGATTGTTGACGGCCGTAATTTGGCGACGGTCGGAATGCCGGTGATTAAGTTTCGGCAAGCCGCTCCTCCGCCAGCCGCACGGCTTCGGCGACCGCCGCATCGAGGTCGAGATCGCCGGTGTCGAGCAGGATCGAGTCTGGCGCGGGCTTCAGCGGGGCGACGTCGCGGGTGGAGTCGCGCTCGTCGCGGGCGTGGATGTCCGCGAGCACGTCTTCGTAATGGACGCGCATGCCGCGCTCCTCGAGCTCCTTGAGGCGGCGCCGGGCGCGCACTTCGGGCGATGCGGTGACGAACAGCTTCACGTCCGCATCCGGGGCGATCACAGTGCCGACATCGCGGCCGTCGAGGACCGCGCCGCCGTCCTGGCGCGCGAAGTCCTGCTGGCGCTCGAGCAAGGCGGTGCGGACCGACGGGTAGATCGAGACGGCTGAGGCGAATTGCGACACCGGCTCGCTCCTCAGCTCGGGATCGTCGGGGTCGAAGCCGAGGTCTGCACAGGCGCGCAGCGCCTCGAACTCGTTCGCGGGATCGCCGCCCCAGCGCCACAGGTTGAGGGCGACGGCGCGGTAGAGCAGGCCGGTGTCCATATGCGGAAGCCCGAAATGCTTGGCGAGCGCCCGGGCGATGGTCCCCTTCCCGCTCGCGGCCGGGCCATCGACCGCGATCACGGGCGCCCTGTTTATCGGCGATTTCGATCCCATATTCTTAGCCAAGCCGCGCGCTTTGACAGGGGCATATGCCTATGGCAAGGCGCGCCGCCGAACGCCGGGCGCAAGCTCGCGACACATGCCTTTTACTGGAGTTGGAACCCTCATGGTGAAGCCCGAATGGGGCGCCAAGCGCACTTGCCCCAAGTGCTCGACCCGCTTCTACGACCTCGGCAAGGACGACCCAGTCCATTGCATTAGCTGCGGCACCGACTTTACCGTCGAACCGGTGCTGAAATCGAAGCAGCCGATGGCCTTCGAAGCGGCTCCGGTTGCGGCCAAGGAGCCGGAAAAGGCCGATGAGGATCTCGCCGCGGACGATCTCGCGATTGACGAGGACGAAGAAGTCAGCGCCGACGAGGAGGTCGACCTCGAGACCGGCGACGACGACCTCGGGGTCGAGGCGGCCGGCGACGACGACGAAGCCTAGCGCTCGCCCCTCTCCCCTCGCACTGCGGTTTTAGTCGCGGCGGCTCCGGGCCGGGCGACCGCATACATTTCCCTGGCGATCACTTTGGTGAGCGCGTCGG
>DASUIB010000018.1:0-4120 GCA_036273235.1 Sphingomicrobium sp.
CGCGCCGGGCGTGTCGTGGAACGACCTCGAGCCTCTGGTGCTCGAAACCCTGCTCGACCATTTCGTCAGCGGCGCGCCGCTGTTCGTGCCCGGCAGCGCGGCCGGCATCCATGTCGCCGACGATTCCGGGTTCGACGAAAATCCGGAGGACGCCGACATCATCGACCAGATCAAGGAGCTGATCGAAACCCGGGTCCGCCCCGCGGTCGCGCAGGACGGCGGCGACATCGCCTACAAGGGCTATCGCGATGGCCGGCTCTACCTCACGATGCACGGCGCCTGCTCGGGCTGCCCGTCATCGTCGGTCACGCTCAAGCGCGGCATCGAGAGCCTCATCCGCCACTACGTGCCCGAGGTGGAGTCGGTCGAGGCCGTTTAATTCAGGCACTTGCGGGTTCGCACCGCATGTGGCCACTATCCGTTCCATGCTTCTGGCATTCGACGCGTCGAGCTCCGCCTGCACCGTCGCCTTGTTCGACGGCGAGGGCACATGCGTCGGCAAGCGCGACGAGCTGGTCGGGCGCGGGCATGCCGAGCGGCTGGTGCCGATGATGGCCGAGCTGCTCGGCGGCGGGAGCGCGTCGGCGATCCTCGTCGGAGTCGGTCCCGGAAGCTTCACCGGGATTCGCGTCGCGATCGCCGCCGCGCATGGGCTGGCGATCGGTTGGGGCGCCGAGCTCAAGGGCATGTCCTCGCTGGCGCTGCTCGCGGCTGGCGGTGCGAGTGACGGCGAAGTTGCCGTGGCGGTGACCGGCGGCCATGGCGAGCTGTTCGTGCAGCAGTTCGATGCCGCCAATCTCGAACCCATTTCCGAGCTCGAGAATCTGGCCCCGGTGAAGGCGGCGCGGTTCGCGACCGCTGCGCTCGTCGTCGGCTCCGGCGCGAAGCATCTGGTCGAAGCGCGCGGCTGGGGCGAGGCGCGCGAGGCGTGGCCCTCCGCCGCCAACGCGCTGAGGCTGCCCGAGCGGCTGCGCATGCTCCCGCCGAAGCCGGTCTACGCGCGCGCTCCCGACGCCCGGGTCCGGGAGGCGGCGTGATGGCGACTCCGGCGCTGATCGACGAGGTTCGGATCGAGCCCGGCACCGCCGACCAGATCGACTCGGTAATGGCGGTGATGGACGACGCGTTCGGCGACATGTTCGGCGAAGCCTGGACGCGCTCCCAGCTCAGCGGAATCCTGCCGATGGCGGGCGTTTTCCTGATCCTCGCGCTTGACCGCAGGCGCGACGCGGTGGTCGGCTTTTCGCTGTTCCGTACGGTAACCGACGAATCCGAGCTTTTGCTGATCGCGGTCCTTCCGGGCGAGCAGCGCCGCGGCATCGGCAAGCTGCTTCTCGACGATTTCCTCGACCGCGCGCGCGAGGAGCGGGTGAGGCGAGTCCATCTTGAAGTGCGCGACGGCAATCCAGCGATCGGCATGTATCGCACCGCGGGTTTTTCTCCGATCGGGCGGCGGCGCAACTATTATCATGCGACCAGCGGAAAGAGGTACGACGCGATCACCCTCGCTTACGAACTTTAGTAAAGAACTAATCTTTTCCGCTTCTTCGCTGGACTTGCGCCGCGCAACAAGGGAGCCTAGTGGCACAAGTCGCGTGCAGTCATTCTGCACGATCCTCTGCTCACTTTTTCAGGAATATCCCGATGGCCGATAATGAAGCTGCCGAAGACACGCTGCTGACTCTCACCGCCGACATCGTCGCCGCCCATGTCAGCAACAACAGCGTCGCCGTGAACGACCTCCCGAACCTCATTCAGAATGTCCATTCGGCGCTCAGCGGAATTTCCGGCGCGGCGCCCGCGCCCGAAGCCAGGCCCGAGCCCAAAGTGTCGATCCGCTCCTCGATCAAACCCGACTATATCGTCTGCCTCGAGGACGGAAAGCGGCTGAAGATGCTGAAGCGGCACCTGATGACCCACTATAATCTCACCCCGGATCAGTACCGACAAAAGTGGGGCCTTTCGGCCGATTACCCGATGGTCGCGCCCAATTATGCCGAACAGCGGCGGACGCTCGCGAAATCAATCGGTCTTGGCACGAAGCGGCGGCGGACGCGGAAGTAATCGTCATTGCGAGGAGCGTCAGCGACGAAGCAATCCACTGCGACGCTGGATTGCTTCGCTCTGCTCGCAATGACGGCCAAGAGCCCTTTGACCCGCCTCTGCCTCACGCTTAAATTCATTCCATGACGCGTACCATCGACATCGAGGCGCTGTGCGCCGACAAGGGCCTGAGGATCACCGAGCAGCGCAAGGTGATCGCCCGGGTCCTCGGCGAAAGCGAGGATCACCCCGATGTCGAGACTCTCCACGCGCGCGCGGCGGCGATCGACCCGAACATCTCGATCGCGACGGTCTACCGCACGGTGCGGCTGTTCGAGGAAGCCGGAATCCTCGAACGCCACGAGTTCGGCGACGGCCGCTCGCGTTACGAGGCCGCGTCCGAATCGCACCACGACCATCTGATCGACGTCGAGACCGGCAATGTGATCGAGTTCGTCGACGACGAGCTCGAGACGCTCCAGAAGCGGATCGCCGAGAAACTCGGCTTCCGCCTCGTCGATCACCGGATGGAGCTCTACGGAGTGTCGCTCGATCGCGACCGCTGACGGAGTTCGCCTGAATGCGAGAGCAGTCCTCCGCATTGCGGGGCTGCTGCTGCTGTTTGCGGTACTCGGACCCATCCACGTCGCGACCAGGCTCATCTTCCGCCGCTCGCATTGGCCGCGGCGCTTCCTTGCCGCGGCAGCGTGGATCGTCGGGGCACGCGTGCGGCTCGAAGGCGCGAGGATCCAGCCTCATACGTTGCTGATCTCGAACCACGTCAGCTGGCTCGACATCCTCGTTCTCGGCGGCGCCACCAATTGCGCCTTCGTGTCGAAGGACGAGCTCGGCCACCCGCTGATTCACTGGCTCGCCGACCAGAACGGCACGGTTTACGTGAAGCGCACGCACCGGAAGGGCGCCAAGGATCAGGCGATCGCCATCGCCAAGGCCCTCGAAGGGTCGAAACCGGTGATCCTGTTTCCCGAAGGCACCACCGGGCCCGGCACGCACCTGCTCCCGTTCCGCTCGACCTTGCTCGAGGCGGCGAACTTCGCTGCAAAGGATGTCGCGATCCGGCCCGTCGTGATGGACTATGGTCGGGCAGCCTCGGAGATTGGTTGGTTCGTCGAGTCCGGCAGGGACAATGTCCTGAGGCTGCTCGGCCGCAAGGGCACCCTCCCGGTCACTGTGCGCGTCCTCCCGCCGCTCGACCGCACCGGCGACCGCAAGCAGCTCGCCCATGAAGCGCGCGAGGCCATCGCCGACGCGCTCGGCTTAACCTCGCCCGCCCACTCGCCTATAGGCGAGGCCGGATGAACCCCAAGACCTTCAAAATCAAAAGCTTCGGCTGCCAGATGAACGTCTATGACGGCGAGCGCATGGCCGAGCTGCTCGGCGCTCACGGCATGAGCGCGGCGGGTGAGAGCGACGATGCCGACCTCGTCGTGCTCAACACCTGTCACATTCGCGAGAAGGCCGCCGAGAAGGGCTATTCGGACGTCGGCAGGTTGAGGCGCGAGGACGGGTCGAAGCCGCTGATCGCGCTCGCCGGCTGCGTCGCTCAGGCCGAAGGCGCCGAGGCGAAGCGCCGATCGAAGCTGATCGACATCGTCGTCGGTCCGCAGGCCTATCACCGCCTGCCGGAGATGGTCGGCGAAGCCATTCGTGGCGCGCGACCGGTCGACACCGATTTGCCGCCGCTCAGCAAGTTCGACGCTTTTCCTCCGCGAGGCCGGGCGAACCCGAGTGCCTTCCTCACCGTCCAGGAGGGTTGCGACAAATTCTGCACCTATTGCGTCGTCCCCTACACCCGCGGCGTCGAGGTGTCGCGGCCGTGGAGCGACGTCGTCGCCGAAGCTCTGGCGCTGGTCGACGCGGGGGCGCGGGAGATCGTGCTGCTCGGCCAGAACGTGAACGCGTGGGCGCACGAAGACCGCGGCCTCGCCGAGCTGATCCGCGCGCTCGCGAAGATCGATGGCTTGGAGCGGATCCGCTACACGACCAGCCACCCCGCCGACATGACCGACGCCCTCATCGCCGCCCACGGCGACGTCGAAAAATTGATGCCCTTTCT
>DASUIB010000019.1:0-9876 GCA_036273235.1 Sphingomicrobium sp.
GCCGGCCTCGTGATAGGCGGTCATGCGTTTCTCGTCCTCGGTCATCACCATCGACTTGCGCTCGGTGCCCATCAGCACCTTGTCCTTTGCTTCCTCGAACTCGTGCATCGCGACCAGCCGCTTGCCCCTGCGCGCGGCGAGAAGCGCGGCCTCGTTGACGAGGTTGGCGAGGTCGGCGCCCGAGAAGCCCGGCGTTCCGCGCGCAATGACCCGCGCGTCGACGTCGGGGGCCAGCGGCACCTTCTTCATATGCACGTGAAGGATCTGCTCGCGGCCGTCGATGTCGGGGCGCGGAACCACGACCTGGCGGTCGAAGCGGCCAGGCCTTAGCAAAGCAGGATCGAGCACGTCGGGACGATTGGTCGCGGCGATGATGATGATGCCTTCATTGGCCTCGAAGCCGTCCATCTCGACCAGCAGCTGGTTCAAGGTCTGCTCGCGCTCGTCATTGCCGTTGCCGAGGCCCGCGCCGCGATGGCGGCCGACGGCGTCGATCTCGTCGATGAAGACGATGCACGGCGCCGATTTCTTCGCCTGGTCGAACATGTCGCGGACGCGGCTCGCGCCGACGCCGACGAACATCTCGACGAAATCGGAGCCCGAGATGGTGAAGAAGGGGACTCCAGCCTCACCCGCGATCGCCCGGGCGAGCAGCGTCTTGCCGGTGCCCGGAGGACCGACGAGCAAGGCGCCCTTGGGGATCTTGCCGCCGAGCCGGGCGAACTTGCCGGGGTCCTTGAGATACTCGACAATCTCCTGAAGCTCCTCGCGCGCTTCATCGATTCCGGCGACGTCCTGGAAGGTCACCCGGCCCTGCTTCTCGGTCAGCATCCGCGCGCGGCTCTTGCCGAAGCCCATCGCGCCCGAGCCGGCGTTCTTCTGCATCTGGCGCATGACGAAGAAGCTGATCCCGAGGATCAGCAAGAAGGGCAGGCTATTGTAGAGCATGTACATCCAGATGCTCGACTGCTCCTCGGCCTTCACCTGGACCGAGACGCCCTTCTGGATGAGCTTGTCGGAGACGTTGGCGTCGCCCGGGGCGACGGTGTTGAACACCTCGCCGGTGTCGAGCTTGCCCGTGATCATGTTGTTCCCGGTGCCGCTCGAAGCCATGGTCACCGAGCGGACATTGCCCTCGTTGACCTGGCGCACGAACTCCGAATAAGCGATCGCCTGACCGGTCGCGGCGCGCTCGCCGCCGCCGATCATCTGGACGACGAGGAACAGCGCGAAAATCACCCCGCCCCAGATCACCAGGCTCTTGGTCCAGGGATTGCGGGGCTTCTTGTCCTTGTCGTTCATCTTCGCTCTTTCGGGCGCACCAACGCGCTTCACCTAAAATAGGCGCATCGGCCTCAATAACAATGCGAGGCTTAGGAACGGGTGAACGGCTACGCTCATCTTGTAAGGGCGGGGGTGTCAACGTCATTGCCCGACTCGGCTGATTAGCTTGGTTCCCAGAGCTCGACCGGATTGCCTTCGGGGTCGTGAATTCGAGCAAAGCGCCCGACGCCGTCCATCGCCTGCTCCTGCATAATCTCGATCCCGGCTGCCCGAAGATCACCGAGCAAAGCGTCGAGGTCTCGCACGCGCAGGTTGATCATGGCGGTCCTGTCGGCGGGGAAATAATCGGTGGCGGCCTTGAACGGCTCGAACACCGTCGGGCCCGCCTGCTGATACCACAGCCAATCGTTCGATTGGCCGTTGTCGTCGGCGCCACAGCCGCCGCCGACTCCCAGATGATCGCGATACCAAGCCTTCAGTTTGTCCGGATCCTCTGCCCGGAAGAAATAGCCGCCCATCCCCAGAACCGGCATATGCAATTCCTTCCCGCCAGAAGTCCGTCCTATTTGTGAGGCACCTGCCTGAGCTCGATCTTCGTCCCGTCGGGGTCCATGATCCAGGCGAAGCGGCCATTTGGATCGGTGTCGTCGCGCTTGATCACCTTGACGCCCTTTGCCTCGATCCGGGTCAGGAATGCGTCGAGATCGTCGACCGCGAAGTTGAGCATCACTTCGCGAGCCGAGGGTGCGAAATAGCCGCTCCTGGTGGGAAAGGCCGTCCAGACCACCTCCGAGGGATGACCGGGCGCATCGTAGCGCAGCATCGCCCCGCCCCACGATTCGAGCTTGATCCCGAGCACGTCACGATACCAGCCGGCGAGCGCTTTGGGATCCTTGCTCTTGATGAAGACGCCGCCGAGTCCGGTGATTCTCCCGGCCTGGGCATCTGCCGCTCCCGCGGCCATGATTGACAGCGCAAGCGCCAGAGCTACTTTCGCTCCTGTACGGACGGTCATGTGCGCCCTCCCTGCTTCCTTGCCAATTGGCTGCAGCTCGCGTTCATCCCCGGGAGAGAAGATACATTAGAATTGGAACATTTGAAACGGGTCGAGAACGAACGCTCACGCTCTCGAGGCCGGGCTGCACGCGCCCGCATCCGATTAGCGGCGTGACGCAATCCACTCATCCACCCGCCGCTCCAGCACCGGAAGCGGCTGGGAGCCGTCGCTGATGATGAGGTCGTCGAACGCCTTGACGTCGAACTTGGCGCCCAGCGCGGCTTCGGCCTTGTGGCGAAGCTCCATGATCTTGAGCATGCCGATCTTGTAGCCGGTCGCCTGGCCCGGAAGCGTGATGTAGCGGCGCACTTCGGAGCGGGCCTGGTCGGGCGAAAGGCGTCCGACCTTCTCCATGTAATCGACCGCCTGATCCTCGGTCCAACCCATCGCATGGATGCCGGTGTCGACGACCAGCCGCGCGGCGCGGAAATGCTCCTGGTCGAGGTGCATGAAGTCGGCGGCGACGTCGGGATAGGCGCCCATCTCCTTGCACAATTCCTCGGCATAGAGCGCCCAGCCCTCGTTGAAGGCGACATAACCGCCGGCGGTGCGGAACCTGGGCATGCCCTTCTGCCGGACCTGGATGTCGCCGGCCATCACGTGGCCCGGAATGCCTTCGTGGCACATGAGGTCGTTGAGCAACGCCGGGTCCTGGGTGTTGCCAAGCAGGTGGACGTAGACGCGGCCCGGCCGGACCCCGTCGGGGCTGGGCGGAGCGGCGTGCGCGGCGCCGCCTGGCACCTCGCTGAACGAGGGCTCGCGGACCACTTCGGCGCGATATTCGGGCAGCTTGGTGAAGCGCGCCGGGAGCAACGAGCGGTTGTGCGCGACGATCTGGTTCGCCCGGCGAAGATAGTCCGCGCGGAGCGGATCGGTCCACGGCTGCGGCGGGAAGCGCTGGGCGCGGTAAGCGTAAAAGGCGTTGCGGTCCTTGAAGCCGGCCTGGCGCGCGAGCACGTCCTGCTCGCCCTCGATCCGCTTCAGCTCGCTAAGACCGATCGCGTGAATCTGCTGCGCGCTGAGGTCGAGCGTGGTGTTGAGCTTGAGCGCCGCGGCATACCATTGAGCGCCGCCGGGGAGCGAGATCGCGCCGACGCGGCCGCCCGGCGCCTTGGGCAGCTCGCTCCTCGCCCAGGCGATCACGCGCTCGTAGCCGGGCTTCATCGCCAGCAGCGACGCGCGCGTGTCGGCGAGCAGCCCATCCGCTTCCGCCTGAGTGGTCTTTCCGCCCGCAACGAGCTTGGCGACCTTGGTCTTGGCGTCGGCCCAAAGCGGCGAATCCTTGCCACTGTCGAAGGGCGCGCCGCTCGTCACCACATTGCTCCCGGCGATCACGCGCTCGATCTCGAACTTCGGCGCGCGGATGCCCTGCGCGTCGGAAAGCCTGCTCTCGGCGATCGCGGTGTCGAGCACCGCCGGGATGGCGCGCAGCCGCGCATTGTAGGCGCGCATGTCGGCGGCATCCTGCACAATGTGCGTGTTGATCATGAAGTCGGGCAGCTGCGAATGGACCGAGTAGAGGAAGGAATAGAATGGCGGCTGATAGCGCCGGTACTTATACTGCAGCTCCATCCGCTGAAGCTCGGTGATCCAGATGTCGTAATTGGTCTGACCCTTGGGCGAGAGCTTCGAGCGATCGAACCGTGCCTTCATCCGAGCGACGCTGGCACGGCGCGCTTCGAGCCGCTGGAGCTGCGCCGCGTCGCTGATGTCGTCAAGCCGGTCCTCGCCGGTCTTGATGCCGAGGCGGGTCGCGAGCTGCGGGCGAAGCTGCAGGTCCCTGGCGAACTCGGCGTCGAGGAACGCGGTGAGCCGCGCATCCTCGGTGGCTTGTGTGGCGACCGGCGGCGGCGTGGGCTGTGCAGCGAGCACCACCGGCGGCGAAACCGCGACGAACGCCGCGGCGGCGAGCAACCAACGCAATTCACTCATGGCCATCCCCTTCCAAACGCGGCGAGCCTAGTCAGGCGCGAAGCGCGAGTGAAGGGCGAAGGCGCGCCATTGAACTCGCGCCTCGGCCGCGGCTACTTAATGGGTCAGCGTTGATCCAACGAGCGCGGGAGGCGGGCAATGTGCGGCGACGGCAATCATCAGGGATATATTGCGGACACGTCCATCACTCGGCGCAGCGCGTTGCTCACGCTGGGAGCGGTCGCCGCGGCGGGAAGCATGCCGGCCTTCGCCGATGATCGTGGCGCTCGGCCGGTGACGGAGAAGGACGTCGTCGTCAAAACGGCTGACGGCAACGCCGACGCCGCGCTCTTCACTCCGGTGGGCAAAGGCAAATGGCCGGCGGTGCTGATGTGGCCCGACATCCTCGGCCTGAGGCCGGTGTTCCGCGAGATGGGCAAAAGGCTCGCGGCGCAGGGCTATGTCGTGCTCGTGGTCAATCCCTATTACCGGACCAGGAAGGCGCCGGTCGTCGAAGGCGCGTTCGACTTCAACAGCAAGGACGACGTGGCCAGGATCATGGCCTTCCGCCAGGGGCTGACCGACGCGATGGTCGATCGCGATTCGGCCGCCTACGTCTCCTTCCTCGACGCCCAGCCGCAGACCGACAAGCGCCGCAAGGCGGCGGTTCAGGGCTATTGCATGAGCGGCCCGCTGTCGTTCCGGACGGCGGCGGCGCGGCCCGACCGGATCGGCGCCGTGGCGACCTTCCATCCCGGCGCGCTGGTCACCGACGAGCCGTCGAGCCCGCACCTCCTCATCCCGAAGACCAAAGCATCCTTCCTCGTGATCATCGCCAGGAACGACGCGGAAAAAATGCCGAAGGAGGCCGATACGCTGAAGGCGGCGTTCGCCGCGGCGCACCGGCCGGCAATCGTCGAAGTCTCGACGGCCAATCACGGCTGGACCGTCGCTGGGAGCCAGACCTATGACGAGGCCGCGGCCGAGCGCGCCTGGGCCGAGCTTCTACCCTTCTACCGCGCCAACATCGGCTGAAGCGGGCGCGGCGTTCGACCGTCGCGCGGGTGATCGGCTGAAGCGCCACTCCGGGCCGCCGATGCACAGCACGCCGCGCAGCGTCGCCCGGCGGCCGGTGCGGAGCGCGGCGAGGAGCTGGCCGATCTCGCGGCCGCGAAGCTCGGCGCCTCCGCCCTCGGTCGCAAGCGCGAGAACCGCGCGGCGGACGATCCGGCGGCGGATGTCGCGCGGCGCGTCGGTCGGCTTGTAGACGATCTGAGCGCCGTTGCGGGTAACGGCGCGCTTCCATTCGAGATCGGTGGCCCAGTGGAGCGCGCCGTCGGCTTCGGCGAGATGCGCGGCGCTCTCGGCAATCGCGAACCCGTTCAGCCAATCCGCCCCGGCAAGCGCCTTGCGGATTCGCACGCGCTCGAACTGCTCGTCCTCGTTGCTCGGGTCTTGCACCGGCTCGACTCCCGCCGCGGCGCAGACCGCCTCGAGCCCCGAATGGCGCCAGCCGAGCAGCGGGCGGACGATCGCAAGCTCGCCGCCTGGGACGCGCGCGACACGGCGCATGCCCGCGAGGCCTCTCACACCCGCGCCCCGAGCGAGGCGCATGAGGAAGGTCTCGGCCTGGTCATCGAGGTGGTGGGCGGTGAGGACAGCGGTCAGTCCCCGCTCCCGCGCCCATTGGCCGAGCAGCCGGTAGCGCATCGCCCGAGCGCGCTCCTGAATCGCCGTTTCGGGTTTCCGATCCCAAGTGGCCGTGAGGATCGTGTGCGGCACGCCGAGGCGCTCACAGAGCTGGGCGACCATCTCCGCCTCGGCACGGCTCTCCGGCCGCAGCGCGTGGTCGACCGTCGCTGCCTCGACCTGAAGCGGGCGGGCTTCGGCGGCGAGGATCAGCAAAGCGAGGCTGTCGGGTCCCCCCGAAACGGCGATGCCGATGGCGGCCTGCGGCGGAACGAGCGCATCCAGCTCACGCCTGAAGCGCTCGATCGGCTGAGTTGCTGACTGAACCTGCTTCGCCGCCGCCACGGCTGACCTCCTCGACAAAGGGGGCGTCAGTGAAGCCCCTCAACGCGGCGCGCAACTGCCATTCTCAACATGGCGCCAATCTTGCGAACGGATGACAAGCGGCCGTTCGCCTCTTCCGTCACCCTGAGTTCAGCATGACGGTTGGGAGGGACGATCAGCCGCAATTCGCCTGCGCCTTGGCGTCGGTTTCGAGTTTCTTGAGGTCGGGGCGGACCTTGGCGCCGTAGACGGCGTCGAGCTCGGCATAAGCCTTGCAGGCCTGCGCCGGCTGGCCGAGCTGCATCAGCGCCTGGCCGAGATAGAAGAGGCTGTCGGGGGCGCGGTCGCCGCCGGGATGGTCGCGATAATTGGCGAGCAAGGTCGCCGCCGCCGTGCGGGCGTCGCCCTTGTCGAGCTCGGCGCGGCCGATGAGGTTGTTCGCGTAGCTCACCCGGCGATGCTTGGGGTAGGCCTTCACGAGCGCCTGGAGCGTGCTGATCGATTCGTCATACTTCCCCGCCTGCCACAGGTGGAAGCCCTCGGTGTAGGCATCCTCGCCGGGGTCGGTCGCGGCCGCTCCGAGCCCCTCATCGCCGGCTGCCGCGGGCGGCGGTGCGGCTGCGGTCCTGGGTGGCTGCGCAGGGGTCCGGACCCGCGGCTTCGGACCCGGCACGACCTCGGCGGGGGTCGTCGCCGTCGGAGCGGGCGCGGTGGCCGCGGCCTCGGCGGCGCTCATCCGCTGCTCGAGGGTCTGGATGCGCTGGTCCTCGTCGGTCTTGAGCTGCCCGAGGCCGTTCTCGATGCCGCGCAGGCGGTTCCCGTTATCCTCGCTCTGACGGAGCATGTCGGCCATCTGCCGCTCGAGCGCGTCGAGCCTTTGGTCGAGGCTCATCACCGACGATTGGGTGGCGGCGGGGTCGTCGGCGAAGCCCGCGGTGTCGGCGGGGCGGCCTTTCGGGAAGAGCCTCCGCTGCAGCTCGTCGACCTGCCGCTCGAGGCGATCGATCCGCTGCTCCGGGGTCGGCGGCTGCCGCTGGGCGAGCGCACTCGAGGCCGGCACCAGGATAATGGCGGCGCTCGCCGCGAGCAGGCTGATCAGCTTCACTTGAATATCCCCACGCTTCGGTTTCGACGCGATTGTGACGTGCGGGGCCTTGCCCGCGGATGAATCCTATTGGCCGGCAGCGTTGGCGACCGGCTGAGCCGGCGCTGGAGCGGGACCGGCCGCCGCTGGTGCAGGCCCGCGCATCAGGTCGGGCCCCTTGAGGCTGACCTTGGACGCAACCTTGCCCGGCGGTCCGACCGGCGGCGCGACCGCCGAGCCGACGGTGATCTTGAGCGCTTCGGGCTTGCCCGCCTTGAGCAGGGGCGCGGTCGCCGTCGGCGGCACATTGTAGGTCTGGCCCGGAGACAGCATGCCTTCGAACAGAGTCTTGCCCTGGTCGGTGACCTGGATCCACGCCGGCGCCACCGCGATCAGGGCGACCGGTCCTTGGGCCGCTTCCGGCGGTGGCGTCGCGGGACTCTGCTGCACGGGCTTGTTGGCCGGCGCCGCGGGCGCGGCAGCGGCCGGCGCATTGGATGACGGCTGCTCGAGCGAGCGGCGGTTGAGCAGGCTCATCACGATGATCAGGAGGATGACGGCGATCACGGCCGAAATCACCAGCCATTTGGGCATGGTCCGCGCCGGGTCGGCGGCTTCGAGCACTTCGGCCTGCGACGAGAAGAAGCGCTGCCCGCCCATTTCCTCGCGAAGCTGGTCGCCGATCTCGCTCCGGTCGAGCCCGACCGCGCCGGCATAGCTCTTGGCGAAGCCGACGGTGTAGGTCGGCGCTGGAAGCTTGTCCCAATCGGCAGTCTCGATGCTTTCGAGATGCCGCTGCGGGATTCGGGTCTGCGCGGCGATGTCCTCGAGGCTGAGCTTCTTCTCCTTGCGCGCGGCCTTCAGGCGCTCGCCGACGGTCGGAACGTCGGGTTCGACCATCTCATCGCTGGGCGGCTCGTCCTCGATGTCGCGCTTGGCCATGACTCCTGTTTGAGGCCTGCGCGCCGAGTGTCAACCAATTGTCACCGAATGCCGCCGGGCCCAGTCGGTCAGCGCCTTGCGCATGTCCTTGGGCGGACGCGCGAGCAGCTGGTCGAGGCGTGCGCGCGCAGCAGCGGCGTCGAGCGACCGAACCATCGCCTTGACCGGGCCGACGCCCGCCGGGGTGATCGAGAAATTCTCCGCGCCGATCCCGATCAGCGCCATCGCCTCGAGCGGCCGCCCCGCCATTTCGCCGCAGATCCGCGCCGGAACGCCGGCGGCGCGGGCCGCACCGAGGACTCGTTTCAGGAAGCGCAGGATCGCCGGGCTCAGCCAGTCGTAGCGCTGCGCGAGGCGCGGGTCGGAGCGGTCGGCGGCGAACAGGAATTGGGTCAAGTCGTTGGTCCCGATCGAGATGAAATCGACGCGCGGGAGCAGCTGGTCGAGCACTTCGGCGAGGCTCGGCACTTCGAGCATCGCGCCGAACTCGACCCGCGTCGGCAGCTTGCGGTGCGCCTGGCGCGCCCAGTCGATCTGCTCCTCGAACAGGCTCCGAGCCTCTTCATATTCCCACGGCTCCGACACCATCGGGAACATGACCCGGAGCACCTTGCCCCCCGACGCTTCGATCAGCGCGCGCGCCTGAGCCCGCATGAGCGTCGATCGGTCGAGCGACAGCCGCAACGCGCGCCAGCCCATCGCCGGATTCTCCGCCTGCTCTACGGCTTCGTCGGTCAGATAAGGGAGCGCCTTGTCGCCGCCGATGTCGACGGTGCGGAAGACCACCGGCCGGTCGCCCGCGAATTCGAGCACCTTGGTGTAAAGCCGCTGCTGGCGGTCGCGGCCGGGCATGGTTGCCGAGACCAGGAACTGGAACTCGGTTCGGAACAGGCCGATTCCGTCGGCCCCGGTCATCGGCAGCGCGGCGGCGTCTTCGGCAAGCCCCGCATTGACCATCACGCTGACCTTGACCCCGTCGCGGGTCTGCGCCGGGAGCGTGCGCACCGCGGCGAACTGGGCGCGGCGCTTCTGGCTCAGCGCCATGCGGTGCTCGAACCCGGCCAGAAGCGGCCGGGTCGGGCGGATGATGACGCTTCCGTTGTCGCCGTCGACGAGGATCTGCTCGCCCTCCTCGACGCTGTGGCGGATGTCGTGAAGGCGGCCGATCACCGGAACCCCGATCGCGCGCGCGACAATCACCATGTGCGAGGTCAGCGAACCTTCCTCGAGCAGCACGCCTTTGAGGCGGCGCCGGTCATATTCGAGCAATTCGGCGGGGCCGAGGTTGCGGGCGACGAGCACGGCGTCGTGGGTCAGCCCCGTCTGCGCGGCGGTCCCCATCCGCCCCGAGACGATGCGGAGCAGCCGGTTCGACAAATCCTCGAGATCGTGCATCCGCTCCTTGAGCAGCGGATCATCGATCTCCTGCATCCGCGCCCGGGTTCGCTGCTGGACCCGCTCGATCGCCGCTTCGGCGGTGAGGCCGCTGTCGATCGCCGAATTGATCCGCCGCGACCAGCCCTCGTCATAAGCGAACATGCGGTAGGTCTCGAGGATCTCCTGGTGCTCGCCGGTGGTTCCGAAC
>DASUIB010000020.1:0-7702 GCA_036273235.1 Sphingomicrobium sp.
CCCGAAAGACGGTCGAACAGTCCCTTCTTGCCGCTGAACGCGTCGCGGGCGAGCTGCTTGGCCTCGACCTGCTCGACAACGTACGGCGGCACCGCGGTCGCGAGCGAGAGCAAACTGCAGGGGCGCATCATGGTTGTATAGAGCGGCGGAACTGCTCTTTGGTTCAAATATTGAGCTGCCGCGAGGCCGTATGAACTTGCGTTCCGTCCAATTTGCTGCACTGCTGATCCTTGCCGCCTGCGGGACCTCGGGGCAGACAAGCGCTCAGGATTCCCGGAATCCCGGGGATTCTGCAGGTCCCGCGAACCTACGCCCCGCCGATCCGCCGTTCGCGAGCGCCGAAGTGGCGACCTTCGACAATCCATGGGCGATGGCTTTCCTGCCGGGAACGACCATTGCGCTCGTGACGGAGAAGCCGGGCAAGGTTTGGCTGGTCGACGTCCGAAGCGGCGGCAAGCAGCCGGTCGCCGGCGCTCCCGCCGTCGTCATACGAGGGACCGGAGATCAAGGCGGCCTGCTCGACGTCGCCGTCTCACCGCAATTCGCGCAGGACGGTCTCGTTTATCTCACTTACTCCGAACCGTCGCAAAATGGCGGCAGCGAGCTGGCGCTTGCTCGCGCGCGGCTGGTCCAGGGCGCCGCGCCCGCGCTTCAGGATTTGCACGTCATTTGGCATGATCCCGCAGGCGGCGATGGCGGGCAGTTCGGCGCGATCGTCGCCTTCGCGCCCGACGGCCAGTCGCTGTTCCTGTCTTCGGGCGAACGGCAGCGCTTCACGCCGGCGCAGGACCCCAGTCAACCGTTGGGCAAGATCCTGCACCTGACGCTCGATGGGAAACCGGCGGCCGGCAATCCGTGGGCGGGCCGCACGGGCTCTCCAAGCGTGACCGTCATCGACCCGCCGGAAAACACCGAAACCGCGAAGCACGCGAGAGGTCGTGAGGTAAGATGGCCCGGCCCGAATGTTACCCCGGCGGAGACCTGGAGCCTTGGCCACCGCAATCCTTACGGGCTCGCCTTCGCGCCCGACGGGCGCCTGTGGGAGACCGAGATGGGCCCGCGCGGCGGCGACGAGCTCAACCTCATTCTACCGGGCAAGAATTACGGCTGGCCGCTAGTCTCGGACGGCAAGAATTACGACGGCGTACCGATCCCGCCGCATTCGAGCCGGCCCGACTTCGTACCTCCGAAGCTCTATTGGGCGCCGTCGATCTCGCCGACGAGCGTGCTCTTCTATTCCGGCAACCTCTTCCCGCAGTGGAAGGGCGATGCGCTGATCGGCTCACTCTCGGGGCAAGCTTTGGTCCATGTGCGAATCCGCGGCCAGCAGGCAAGTGCGATCGAGCAATGGGACATGGGCAACCGAATCCGTTTCGTCGGCGAGGGACCGGATGGCGCGGTTTATCTGCTCGAGGATGGATCAGGCGCGCAGCTGCTCAGGCTCACGCCGAAGCGTTGACATATGACATGTAATATGACACGAGGTTCGCGTGGGTGCTGAGCGTCACGTCCGTATTTTCAAGAATGGCCGAAGCCGCGCCGTGCGTATTCCAAAAGAGTTCGACTTCCCTGGTGACGAGGTCATCATGCGCAAGGAGGGTGATAAGCTGGTGATCGAGCCCGCCCGCAATAGGGCTGCGCGACTCTTGGCGTTGCTTGAAGAGTGGCGCAGACGCGGACCTCTGCCACCCGAAGAGAAGTTCCCTGAAGTCGAACGCCCACCCGCCGAGCCATTCAATCTTTGATGCGTTACCTGCTTGACGCCAATATCATTTCCGAAGTGCTACGAAGGCCTGATGGGGCGGCCGCCCGTCGCTACCAGACTGAAGCAGAAAACTGCTTTACGAGTATCATTGTGGCCAGTGAGATGCGCTACGGAATAGCGAAGCATCCCGAACGCACTGCTTCACGCGACGCACGAGTCCTTCTCGAAGAATTGTTGATTGTGCCCTTCGAACCGCCCTCAGACGAAGAATATGGTTGCCTTCGCGCGCACTTGGAACTTGCGGGCACTCCGATTGGCGCCAACGATATGCTGATCGCGGCGCATGCACTCGCGCTCGATTGCATTTTGGTGAGTGCAAACGAACGCGAGTTTCGGCGCGTGCCCGGTCTTAAGATCGAGAATTGGGCTGCCTAGCAGCGACGGTAGCGGAGATAATAGGGGCGGCGCCCTTCCCGGCGCGACTTGGCGCCGTAGCGGGTCTCGATCCAGCCGCTTGGCGGCTCGAGGAAATCGTTCGGGCGCTCGGCGAGCCAATCGAACTGGTCCGAGTGGCGCTGCATGATCATTAGCGACCAGGTGAGATAGGTGGGATCGTCGGTCGCGATGCGGAACTCGCCGCCTCGCTTCAGCTTGGCCGCGAACAGGTCGATGGGGCGGTCGTTGACCATCCGCCGCTTGGCGTGGCGCGCCTTCGGCCAGGGATCTGGGTGCAGCAAATAGAGGAAGCTCAGCGCCCCATCCGGAACCCGCTGAAGCACTTCGAGCGCGTCGCCACGCCACAGCTGAACGTTGCGCAGCTGCTTTTCGTGGACATGCGCGAGCGCCGCCGCGACTCCGTTGAGGAACGGCTCGGCACCAATGAAGCCGTGGTCGGGGAGCAGGTCGGCGCGGTCGGCGAGATGCTCGCCCGACCCGAAGCCGATCTCGAAATGGAGCGGGCGGTCGTCGCCGAACAGCCGCTTAGACGTGACCTCGCCCTCGGCCGGCACTTCGATCCGTGGAAGCAGGGTGTCGACGAGCTCCTGCTGCCCCTTGCGCAGTCTATGTCCGCTCGATCGCCCGTAGAGCCGGTTGAGAGTCAGCGGATCGCCCGATTTGAATGCGGTCATTGGTGCCGGGCGTAGAGCCGCCGCCGCGGTGCCGCAACGCGAGGGAACCATTTCGCTTCTGAAAGCATCAGCTCTCCGGCAGGAGGAGACAAGGCCATGGCAAGTCGCAACGAGGGTTCTCACACGCATCCGCGCAGCACTGCGCAGATCGGAGGGCATCCCATTCATCCGATGCTGATTCCGTTTCCGATCGTGTGCTTCATCGGGGCGCTGGTCGCCGACATCGTATTCTTGAACAATCACCTGCATGGTTGGGCGACGGCGTCGCGCTATTTGCTCGCGGTCGGCCTTGTCATGGCGGCCTTGGCAGCGGTTGCCGGCCTGACCGATTTCATGGGCGACGAGCGGGTGCGGCATTCCAGCGACGCGCTGAAGCATATGCTCGCCAACGTGACCGCCGTCATTCTCGAAATCATCAACCTGTTCCTGCGGCTGAACAACGACGCCGCGATCGGGAAGATCGGAGTCTATCTGTCGGCGATCGTCGTGCTAATCCTGCTCTACAGCGGCTGGAAGGGCGGTGAGCTCGTCTTCCGCCACGGCATCGGGGTGAACGACGCGACGAGCTGAGCAGCGCTTACACCAGGGCCGCTTTCAGCTCATCGATCAGATCCACCCGCTCCCAGGGGAAGAAATCGCCTTCGGCCTTGCGGCCGAAGTGGCCGTAGGCCGCGGTCGGTTCGTAGATCGGCTTGTTGAGCCCGAGATGGGTGCGGATTCCGCGCGGCGTCAGCCCGCCGAGCTTGTCGATTCGCCCGATCGCCGCCTCGATGCGGTCGTCGCCGATGGTGCCCGTGCCGTGCGTGTCGACGTAGAGCGATAGCGGCCTGGAGACCCCGATCGCATAAGCGAGCTGGATCGTGCAGCGCCGCGCGAGGCCGGCGGCGACGATGTTCTTGGCGAGATAACGTGCGGCATAAGCTGCCGAGCGATCGACCTTGGTCGGGTCCTTGCCCGAGAAGGCGCCGCCGCCGTGGGGCGCCGCGCCGCCATAAGTGTCGACGATGATCTTGCGGCCGGTGAGGCCAGCGTCGCCGTCGGGCCCGCCGATCTCGAAGCTCCCGGTCGGGTTGATGTGATAGACGGTCTCGTTGCCCAGCAGCTGCTGCGGCATGACACGCGCGACTACGTCCTTCACATAAGCGTGCAATTGCGCCTGCTTTTCGCCCTTGTCGAAGCCCGGCTTGTGCTGGGTCGAGACGACGATCGCCGTGGCCTTTGCGGGTTTGCCGTCTTCGAACCGGAGGGTAACCTGGCTTTTGGCGTCGGGCTCGAGGAACGGCGCGCGGCCCTCGTGCCGGTCGGTCGCCATCTCCATCAGGATCTTGTGGCTATAGTCGAGAGTCGCCGGCATCAGGTCCGGAGTCTCGTCGCAGGCGAAACCGAACATGATTCCCTGGTCGCCCGCGCCTTCCTCTTTGTCGTCAGCCGCATCGACGCCTTGGGCGATGTGCGGCGACTGGCCGTGGAGGTGGTTGGAGAAGCTGAACTCGGCCCAATGGAAACCGGCCTGCTCGTAGCCGATGCGGCGGACGACGCCGCGCACTGCTTCCTCGATCTCGTCGCGGGCGCCCGGCGCCCAGCCGCCGTGCTCCGGCCAGCGCTCCTCGTCATAGACCGGCTTGCAGCGGATCTCCCCGGCGAGCACGACGCGGTTGGTCGTGGTCATCGTCTCGCAGGCGACGCGCGCCTCCGGGTCCTTGCTCAGGAACAGGTCGACCACGGCGTCGGAAATCTGGTCGGCGACCTTGTCGGGGTGGCCTTCGGAAACCGACTCCGAGGTGAAGAGATAATTGCTTCGCATGGGCTGAAGAGAGTCTCGATATCGGGATATAAAGAAGTCTTTATATCGCGCCTCTAGCGGCGCTTCCGACCGAGCACAATGCCGCCGGCGATGAGCAGGAATCCGAGCAGCAGCGGGATCGCATTGCCGAAGCGCGCGAACAGCGTCGGGGAGTTGGCGGCGGGCGGAAGGACGGTGTCGATCACGCCCGCAGTGCGCCAGCGCAGCGCCTTGACGAGGTTGCCGCGGCCATCGATCACGGCGCTGATCCCGGTGGGCGTGGCGCGCAGCACCGGCAGCCCTTCTTCGGCCGCTCGCAGCCGCGCTTGCGCCAGATGCTGAGGTGGACCCCACGCTCCAAACCAGGCGTCGTTCGACGGATTGAAGATGAACTCCGGCCGGTTGTGTTCGTCGACCACATGGCCGGAGAAGACGATCTCATAGCAGAGGTCGAAGCCGACCTTGCCCCATTCCCCGCCGAGGTCGACCGTGCGCGGTCCCGGGCCGGGGGTGAAGTCGAGGTCGCCGGGGGCGAGCCGCGAAAGGCCGATCGCCGACAGCAGCGGCCGCATCGGAAGATATTCGCCATAAGGGACGAGGTGCGCCTTGTCGTAGCGGCCGAGCACCCGTCCTCCCGGTGCGATCACGAAGACGCTGTTGGCGGCGCCGTCGACATGCATCCCGTCGCGCGAACGGACCGCGATCCCGCCGGCCAGCAACAAGTCCCCGGGGCCGAGCAGCGAGGCCGCCCGAGCGCGCTGGAATGCGGCGAGTGGCTGGCCTTCGGTCCTTTGATCCTCGACCGGGTCGGTGATCGCCGCTTCGGGCCAAAGGAGAAGCCGCGGCTCGGCGGCGGGCGGGCCGGAGAGCGTCGCCAACCGACGCGCGGCTTCTTCGTCGAAGCCCGGACGCCATTTGTCCTCCTGGCCGATGTTGGGCTGGACGATCCGCGCGTTGCGGATGGTCAGCGGGTCCGGCGGCACCGACGACGAGGGGAGCAGCCACAGGAACAGGGTGAGCGCGAGGATAACGACGAGCGGCAGCCACTTGCGATAATATTCGAGCCAGACCGCACCGCCGAGCAGCACCACCAGACCCGACAGCCCATAGGTGCCGATCAAGGGAGTGACGCCGATCAGCGGCGTGGGCGCTAGCGCCGCGGCGGCGGGATTCCACGGGAAGCCGGTGAACATGGTTCCGCGCAGCCATTCGGTAATCGCCCAGGCGCCGCCGAGGACCGTCACGAGCACGACGCGATCGTCGCGGCCGAACCGCCATGAGAGCCCTGTCGCCATCGCCGGATAGACGGCGAGATAGATCGACAACAGGACGACGGCGACCCAGCCGAGCCAGGGCGGCATGTTCGATTGATAGGTGAAAGAGGTCGCGATCCAGTTCAGCCCGACGACGAACTGGCCGAAGCCGAATGCCCAGCCGATGGCGAGGCTCCGAGCGAAGGACTTGTTGCGGTCGAGGATCTCGCACAGCGCGGCAAAGGCCGCGGGCAGCAGCGGCCACCAGCCGACCGGCTCGAAGGCAAAGGCGGACACCGCACCGGCGACGAGGGCGTATACGACGAGCTTCATTCGGTGTGCGTTATTGTGAGGAGCGCAGCGGCGAAGCAATCCAAAGGCATAAAGCTGGATTGCTTCGCTTCGCTCGCAATGACAAGTGGACGCTATGAGCCTGCCGCCGTTCCATCTTGCCTTCCCGGTCGACGATCTCGCCGCGGCGCGGCGGTTCTACGGGGAGCTGCTCGGCTGCCCGGAAGGCCGGAGTGCCGACGAGTGGGTCGACTTCGATCTCTACGGTCATCAAATCGTTGCCCACCTTGCGCCGGAGGCGGCGCGCGCTCGGGCGACAAATCCGGTCGACGGCGAAGAGGTGCCGGTGCCGCATTTCGGGATCGTTCTGCCGATGGACGAGTGGAAGGCGCTGTCGCGGCGGTTGCAGGATGCACGGATGGACTTCGTGATCGAGCCTACAATCCGCTTCGAAGGGCAGCCCGGCGAGCAGGCGACCATGTTCTTCCTCGACCCCGCAGGCAATGCGCTCGAATTCAAGGCGATGGCCGATCCGGCAAGACTGTTCGCGAAGACATAGGTCATTGCGAGGCTCCGCAGGAGCCGCGGCAATCCAGGCGCCGCACTGGATTGCTTCGCTGCGCTCGCAATGACACTCAGTCTTTCTGCGCCACTCCCGCCGGCGCATGGAGGCGGACGCGGACGATCCGGCGGGGATCGGAATCGACGGCTTCCAGCTTCCAGCCCGACGGATGGGTGACGCATTCGCCTTTCTCGGGGATATGGCCGGCGAGGAGGAAGATGAGGCCTCCGAGCGTGTCCACCTCGTCCTCGTCCGACGACAATCGCCGGTCGACGGCTTCGGCCAGCTCCTCGAGCTCGATCCGGGCGTCGGCTTCCCACAGACCCTCGTCGAGCATGGTCAGCATGCCGGCTTCGGCTTCGTCATGCTCGTCCTCGATCTCGCCGACGATTTCCTCGACGACGTCCTCGATCGTAACCAGCCCCTCGGTGCCGCCGAACTCGTCGACCACGATCGCGAGATGGATGCGGTCGGCGCGCATGCGGGCGAGGAGCTCGATCACCCCCATCGATTCGGGGACGAAGAGCGGCTCGCGCATCAGCGCTTTCAGCGAGCGGTCGAGCGACGGGTCGACGCTGGCGAGGAACAGGTCCTTGATGTGGACCATGCCGATCACTTCATCGAGGCTTTCGCCGTAGACCGGCAGGCGGCTGTGGCCGGCGTCGGCGAAGGCGCGCACCAGATCGTCGAAGCTGATGTCGCTCGGCACCGCCATGATGTCGCCGCGCGTGACGCAAATGTCGCCCGCGGTCTGCTCGCCGAAGTGGAGCAGGTTGCGCAGCATCTGCCGCTCGGCCGGGGAGAGGTCGCCCGCGGCGGGAGTCGAGCCTTCGCTCTCCTCGGCCTCGTCGATCGCTTCCTCGATCTCCTCGCGAAGCGTCGGTTCCGAATCCTCGCCGAAGATCAGGTGACGCATGCCGCGCCACAATCGCGAACCGCTGTCGTCCCCGCGAGTCGCCATCAGGCGGGCACCTCATA
>DASUIB010000021.1:0-2697 GCA_036273235.1 Sphingomicrobium sp.
TTGACCGACGGCACGTCCTTGGCCGCGAGCGCACAGGCCTTCACGAAGAAGCCCATGAAACCGAGGCGGATGCCGTGCTTCTTCTCGAACAAATCCTTGTAGCGGCTGCGCGCCTCGATCACGGCACTCATGTCGACGTCATTGAACGTCGTCAGCATCGCAGCGGTGTTCTGCGCGTCCTTGAGGCGCTTGGCGATCGTCTGCCGAAGCCGCGACATCCTGACGCGTTCTTCTCTCCTGTCCCCCGCGTTCCCCGGCGCAGGCCGGGGCCCAGGAGGCGGAACCTTCGCTTCCGCTGCCGGCGTTTTCGCCTCCGGCGCCTGGGCCCCGGCCTTCGCCGGGGTAATCGTCTGCGCCTCGGCCGCCGCGATCACGTCGTCCTTGGTCAGCCGCCCGTCCTTGCCCGTGCCCCTGATCTTCGTCGGATCGACATGATATTCGAGCACCGCTCGGCGCACCGCGGGCGATAGCGTGGTGATGTGATCTTCGTCTCCGGCATCGGCAACGGGCGCATGCTCATCGCCGCGCAGAGCCGGAGTTTCGCCGGCGCCCGCCGGGTTGGTGGTCGCAGCAGCAGCCGATTGCGCCGGCGTGGGGGCAGCGGCGGCTCCAGCGCTCGCGCTCTGATCGATGCGCGCGATCACCGCGCCGACGGCGACATTGTCGCCTTCTTCGACCAGCTGCTCGGTCAGCACGCCCGCAACCGGGGAGGGCACTTCGACGCTGACCTTGTCGGTTTCGAGGCTGGCGATCGGCTCGTCCGCCTTCACCGCCTCGCCGGGCTTCTTCAGCCACTGCGCGAGCGTGCCTTCGGTGATCGACTCCCCGAGCGCGGGGACCTGGACGTCGGTGGCCATTTCTTTCCTTTATTCCGCGGCGACCGCGGAGCCTGGCGCGCTGCTATGTCCCAACGCCGCGGCAATCAAGGCCGCCTGCTCGGCCGCATGGCGCTTGGCGAGACCGGTTGCAGGCGAAGCGGCGGCGTCGCGCCCCGCATATTGCGGACGCATGCCGTCGAAGCCCGCCTCGGCGAGGCATTGCTCGAGCAGCGGCTCGACGAACATCCAGGCGCCGTTGTTCTTGGGCTCCTCCTGCGCCCAGACGAGCGTGTCGAGCCTGGGCATCGCCTTCAAACGCTCGACCAGCGGCTCCGAGGGGAAGGGATAGAGCTGCTCGATGCGGACGACCTCGACGCCGAGGTCGCCGCCCTTGTCGCGGGCCTCCATCAGCTCGTAGCCGAGCTTGCCCGAGCACAGCACCAGTCGTCGCGTATCGCCTTCGCCCGGCGGATTGAGGTCCGACACGATGCGGCGGAAATGGCTGTCTCCAGTGAAATCGGCGATCGTCGACACCGCCAGCTTGTGGCGAAGCAGCGACTTGGGAGTCATCAGCACCAGCGGCTTTCGGAATCCCCGGCGCATCTGGCGCCTGAGGATATGGAAATAGTTCGCCGGTGTGGTGCAGTTCGCAACCTGCATGTTGTCGCCGGCGCAGAGCTGAAGATAGCGCTCGAGGCGCGCCGAGCTGTGCTCCGGACCTTGCCCCTCGAAACCGTGAGGGAGAAGCATGACGAGGCCGCTAGCGCGCAGCCATTTGTCCTCGCCGGCGGCGACAAACTGGTCGATGATGCTCTGCGCGCCGTTGGCGAAATCGCCGAACTGCGCCTCCCACAAAACCAGGCAGCGCGGATCGGCCAGCGAGTAGCCATATTCGAAGCCGAGCACGCCGAACTCCGACAGCGGGCTGTCGCGGACCTCGAACCGGCCGCCCCCGAGATCGGAGTCGACCTGGCAGAGCGGGATATATTTCTCGCCGGTCTGCTGATCGACCCAGACGGCGTGGCGCTGGCTGAACGTGCCTCGGCCGCTGTCTTGGCCCGAGAGCCGGACGCCATTGCCTTCCGCAACCAGGCTTCCGAACGCCAGCGCTTCCGCGGTCGCCCAGTCGAACCCTTCGCCGCTGTCGAACATCGCCTTCTTGGCGTCGAGGATGCGCTGAAGCGTCCGGTGGATGTGGAATCCTTCGGGGACGGTGGTCAGGACCTTGCCGAGGTTGCGCAGTTCGTCGTCGCTGATCGCGGTCTGGGTGTTGCGCCGGCCGAGCACCGGCTCGTCCGGCCGGGCGAGCCCGGCCCAGCGTCCCTCGAACCAGTCGGCCTTGTTCGGCAGGTAGGAGGCCGCTGCCTGAAACTCCTCTTCGAGGTGAGCAACATAATCGGCGGCGGTCTTGTCGATCCACGCCTGGTCGACCACGCCCTCGTCGATCAGGCGCTCGGCGTAAATCTCGCTGATCGGCGGATGCTTCCTGATCGCCGCATACATCTGCGGCTGGGTGAAGCTCGGCTCGTCGCCCTCGTTGTGGCCGAAGCGGCGGTAGCACCACATGTCGATTACGACGTCCCGATTGAAGGTCTGGCGGAACTCGGTGGCGAGCTTGCAGCAGAAGGTAACCGCCTCCGGATCGTCGCCGTTGACGTGCAGGATCGGCGCCTGGATGCCCTTCGCCACGTCCGACGGGTAAGGCGAGGAGCGGCCGAACTGCGGGCTGGTGGTGAAGCCGATCTGGTTGTTGACGATGAAATGGAGCGTGCCGCCGGTGCCGTAGCCGGGAAGCCCCGAGAAGCTCAGGCATTCCCATACGACACCCTGCCCGGCAAAGGATGCATCGCCGTGGAGCAGCAGCGGCAGGACCGTGTCG
>DASUIB010000022.1:0-2866 GCA_036273235.1 Sphingomicrobium sp.
GAAGGAGACCGGCGCCCCGCTCGCGGGCGAGATGAGCGGCCACATTTTCTTCAAGCACCGCTGGTACGGTTTCGACGACGCGCTCTACGCGGCGGTGCGGCTGATCGAGGCGGTGAGCGAGAGCGGCAAGAGCCTGACCGAGATCGTCGAGGCGATGCCGAAGACCACCGCCACTCCCGAGATGCGCTTCCAGGTCGACGAGTCGCGCAAGTTCGCCATCGTCGACGAGGTGCGCGACCGCCTGATGGCTGACGGAGCGAAGGTCGATGCGACCGACGGCGTGCGGGTCAGCACCGACGACGGCTGGTGGCTATTACGCGCGTCGAACACGCAAGATGTCCTCGTCGCCCGCGCCGAATCCGCCAACCAAGCCGGACTTGAACGGCTGGTGAGTGACATAGACGACCAGCTTGCAAAATCAGGCGTCAAACGCGTGGAAGCCGTGCACTAGCTCCGTTCGCCGAAACTCCGCTGCGCAAGAATCATCGCTGCGACGACGCAGGCGCTGAACAGCGCGCCTTCGAGGCAGCTGGTGACGAGGCGGGTGACGGGGCCGACGCCGCTTTCGCCGAAGATGCCGCTGATCTGGTCGAGACGGACGCGCGAATCGGGAAAGGTGCGGGCGAGGAGGTCGAGGCTTCCCGCCATCAGCCGTCCGCCGACAAGCGCGATGATCGCTCCCGCTACGGCCCCGATTAGCGCGGCGAGCGCAGCGCTGCGGCGAAGGCGCGCCCAGCCGCCGCGGAACGCCAGCCATGCGGCCAGTCCGACCGCCGCGCCGAGCAGTATCCCCTCGGTCGCGCCGGTGATCCCCGCCGGCGAATGGCCAAACAGCAAGGTGAACGCGTCGAGGCCGAGCAGCTTCACGACCGCTCCGACGATCAGGCCGCCGATCGCTCCTCCCGCTATATTGCCCCACCATTTGCGCCCGGCCAGCCGATTGCCGGCGACGATCCCGAAGCTCACTCCGGCGGCGCCCATCAGCGCAACCGCTATCGTCACGCAAAGGACCACCAGAAGCACGGAAATGCCGCCGACTGACCGGTTCGGCGCGGATGCTGCCGCGAAGCCGTAGATCAGCCCTCCGACGAACCCGGCCATTCCGCCGCCGATCGTTCCCGCGGCTCCCAGAAGGAAGACATCCCGCCACGCCCGGTTCGCAGATGGTCGAACAGCCGTGGCTGCACCGTCGACCGGTGCAATGAAGCGGTAGCCGTGCTTCGGCACCGTTTCGATGAAGCGCGGCCGACCCGCGTCATCCCCGAGCTGACGGCGAAGCGTCTTGATACATTGCGTCAGCGCTTCGTCGGTGACCGGGACTCCGCGCCACACCTCGTCGAGGAAGCGGTCCTTCGACACGAGCCGACCCTGTTCGCGAAGCATCAGCGCCAAAGCGTCCAGATACCGGCTGCTGAGCTCGACCGGCTCGCCTTCGCGGAGCAGTCTCCGGTCACCCGTATCCAGCTCGAAGCGGTCGAAGCGGTAGGTGCCGGCTGTCACTTTTCAGGAAGACCTCAGGACTTGCTCATGCCGCTCACGCGCGGCTTTGCCAAAGTGAAGCCTCAAACATGGTCGGAGGCAAGTATGAGCGAGATTGTAGCCCGGCGGATCGCCAGTCCGTGGCGGATCGTCGGCTGGGGCACTGCGGTGCTGCTGCTGGGGGCGCCGTTCATGGCGATGCAGCTGCACGCCGAAGGCGTGGACTGGTCGGCAGGCGATTTCATCTTCGCAGGTTCGATCTTCGCGCTCGTCGGAGGCCTCCTCGAACTGGCGGTGTGGAAGATAAGAAACGGCTGGTGCCGCGCCGCGGTCGCGCTCGCGCTGCTTGCGAACCTGCTGGTAGTGTGGGTGAACCTCGCGGTGGGGATCGTCGGAAGCGAGCACAACCCGGCCAATCAGCTGTTCTTCCTCGCGCTTCTGATCGGCATCGGCGGTGCCTGCGTCGGGCGGTTTCGTGCCGCCGGAATGGCAAAAGCCATGCTGGCAGCCGGCATCTCACTGCTGATCGCCTTCGTCATCGCCTCGCTGGGCGGCACCGACGAGCTCTACGTCCATCACACCGTCGAGCTGGTCGGCACGAGCATCTTCGCCGCGCTCTTCTTCACCTCGGCGTGGCTGTTCCGCCGGGGTGCCATTCCTCCCTGCGAGTGAAACTCGTGGGGAGGGGAATCATTCACGGCAGAGTGAATGGTGGAGGGGTCTTGGCACAACGCCACCTACCCCTCCACCAGCTTCGCTGGTTCCCCTCCCCAGCCATTCGGCTGAGAAGGAAACTCAATCGTCTTCATCCTCATAGCCGACGAGGTTCAGCTCGCAGGCCTTGATCTGGTGAGTCGTGCACCAGTGCTTGAGCGCCTCCTCGCGGCCGTGGGTGATCCACACTTGGGTCGGCTCGAGCTCGCGGACGGTCATGGTCAGCTCGTCCCAGTCAGCATGATCGGAGATCACCAGCGGAAGCTCGACGTTGCGCTGCCGAGCCCGCTGCCGGATGCGCATCCAGCCGGAGGCCATCGCCGTCACCGGGTCGGGAAGTCGGCGCGACCAGCGGTCGTTGAGCGCTCCCGGCGGGCAAATGACGACGTGGCCGGCCATCTCCTGCTTCGCCGCTCCGCCGGTGTGGCGAAGCTCGCCGAGCTTCACTCCGAAGCTCTCGTAGAGCTGGTTCAAGCGCTCGATCGCGCCATGGAAATAGATCGGATCGTGGTGGCCGCGGTCGCGGAGCTCACAGACGATCCGCTGCGCCTTGCCCAGTGCATAGGCGCCGACCAGCACGCAGCGGCTCGGGTCCGAGTAAAGGCGGTGAAGCAGCCGGTCGATCTCGCTTCCCGTGTCGGGGTGGCGAAACACCGGCAGACCGAAGGTCGCC
>DASUIB010000023.1:0-8895 GCA_036273235.1 Sphingomicrobium sp.
ATCGACGACGCGCCTGGGCCCGAATTCGTCGAGCAGCCCCTGAGTCACCTTGTACGCGCCTTGATACTCGGCGACCTCCTCGCCGATCACGAACACGCGTTCGTCGGCGCGCATCTCCTCGGCCATCGCGTCGCGCAGCGCTTCGCGCACGGTCATGGAGACCCGGGGTGTGCCTTCCGGCACTTCAGGCTCGTCGTGGGTCGCCGCGACATCGGCGACCAGATCGCGCGCGGCGGTTTCGAACACGTGGGGCGTCGGCGTGGCTTCTGTTTGTTGT
The DNA here is from genome assembly GCA_036273235.1 of Sphingomicrobium sp. GTDB lineage: Bacteria > Pseudomonadota > Alphaproteobacteria > Sphingomonadales > Sphingomonadaceae > Sphingomicrobium. The sequence continues at coordinate 278 of DASUIB010000023.1, forward strand.
GAGGCGGGCTCTGGAACGGAAGGCGTTTCAGTCGATGCAGGCTTCGGCTGCTCCCTTGTATCCGACACCGGCTCGGCCGCAGGCGAGCTCACTTGTTCGCCATCTCCCGTCAGGATCGCGATCGGTTGACCGACCTTCACTCCGTCGGTGCCTTCCGGCACGAGGATCTTGGCGATCTTGCCCTCGTCTACCGCCTCGAACTCCATCGTCGCTTTGTCGGTCTCGATCTCGGCGAGAATATCGCCCGATTTGACGTCATCTCCCTCTTTCACCAGCCATTTGGCGAGCGTCCCCTCCTCCATCGTCGGAGACAAAGCCGGCATCCTGAGCTCGACCGGCATCAGTAGCTCTCCACCAGAACGTCGGTGAAGAGCTCGGACGGCGGGGGCTCGGGCGCGTCTTCAGCAAACTTGGCAGCCCCGATGACGATGTCCTTGATCTCCTTGTCGATCGCCTTCAGCTCATCCTCCTTGACGCCCATGCCCAAAAGGTCGCGCTCGGCGTGGCTGATGGGATCGCGGTGCTCGCGCACGTCCTGCACTTCCTCGCGCGTGCGGTACTTGGCCGGATCGGACATCGAGTGACCGCGATAGCGGTAGGTCAGGAATTCGACGATGATCGGGCCCTTGCCGCTCCGCGTCCATTCGAGCGCGACGTCGGCGGCCCCGCGCACCGCCAGCACGTCCATCCCGTCGACCTGCAGCCCGGGGATTCGGTGGCTCTCGCCGCGCCGGTAGAGCATCGGCTCGGACGAGGAGCGCTTGATGCTCGTCCCCATCGCATATTGGTTGTTCTCGATCGCGTAGATCACCGGCAGGTCCCACAGCTTGGCCATGTTGAAGGCCTCGTAGACCTGGCCCTGGTTGACCGCTCCGTCGCCGAGATAGGTGAGGCAGACGCCGCCGTCCCCGGCATATTTGTGCTTGAACGCGAGGCCGGTGCCGAGCGGCACCTGTGCGCCGACGATCCCGTGACCGCCGTAGAAGCCGTGATCGACGCTGAACATGTGCATCGACCCCCCCTTGCCGTGGCTGATGCCCGCCTCGCGGCCGGTCAGCTCGGCCATGATCACCTTGGGATCGATCCCATAGGCGAGCATGTGCCCATGGTCGCGATAGCCGGTGATGACGCTGTCCTTGCCGACCCTCATCGCCGATTGAAGCCCGACCGCGACCGCCTCCTGACCGATGTAGAGGTGACAGAAGCCGCCGATCAGCCCGAGCCCGTAAAGCTGGCCAGCCCGCTCCTCGAAGCGGCGGATCAGCAGCATCTCGCGATAGAGCTTCAACAGCTCGTCCTTCGACGCCTTGTAGCGCTTCGGCTGGGGCGGGCGCGGAATATCGTTTGCGTCGGTTTCGGGAACGGCGGATTTCTTGGCGGGTCGCGCCACGGCATTCTCTCTCAGATTGGAAGCGCGCCCGCCTATAAGAGGCGGTTGGGAATGCGGCAACCGGCTGGCGCGCCGACGCTCGTCGGGAAGGCGCTAGCGCTCTTCGGCACGCTCGGCCATCATTACCGCGACCTGTTGCTGAAACTCCTCTGTCGTGTTCACGCGCGGCATGGGTTCAGCTGGAAGCGAAGCGCCGAGAAAGCCGCAGAGCGGCTCCCATCCTTGCGAAACTTCGTAGACCAGCAAGCGATCGGGAGCGATCTCGCGCTGTACGGCTTCATTGTGACGCTCATAAACTTCGATGAGCTTCTTTTTGTCGCGCATTTGTCGGTCGAACAGGTCGGCGATGACCTTCAATGCCATGCGCTCCCACGGCTCCCGGGTGTCGTCCGGAATTTGGCGCGCGAAGATCGTCGCCTGGGTTGACTTGAACCACGCCTCAGGCTCGCGAACGGTCAGGATCACTTTGGCTCGAGGGTAAGTGTCGGCGAGTTGCCGGTAGAAGGTCGCCCCGGGCCAGTCGACGCTTGATTGGTAGCCGGCGAAAATCTGCTCCCAATCGACCGGCTTCCCGTCCGCGGCAGCCTCCCAATAGCCGGCAGCTTCCGGATTCTTGAACACTTCGGTCATGTGGTAGCAGGGCCCAAAGCAGAGGCGCTCGAGCGCGAGTTTGAGCGACATGGTTCCGGTTCGGCCGAATCCTGCACCGATCACCCGAAGCGACACTGCCCATCTCCTGCCGGAATGACCTTAATTCAGCGGTACGATCACCTCGTCGGGCCGAACGAGGCCGAGATCCTTGCGCACCAGCTCGTCGGCCATGTCGGGATCGGCCTTGCGCGGGTCGAGCAGGTCGGAGCGATGCTTGAGCTCAGCCTTCTCCCGCTCGAGCTGGGCAAGCTCGGCCTGCCGCTGCTCGAGCGCGCGGTGATAGCCGCCCCAGGCGAGGATCCCGTTGGGTCCTGCGATCGCGTGACCCGCGAAGGTGCCGACGATGATCAGCGCAAGCGCCGGCGCCGCCGAGCGGCGGATCAGACCCAGACTGCGCGAAGCACCCCCCATGGCGTCACAAAAGAATCACGAAGGAGTCGGAAGCGCAAGCGAAAAGAATGATTTGGTGGATATTCCGAGGAAAAGTTGTGGATGGCGGCCGCATCCGTCACCCTGAACTTGTTTCAGGGTCCATGAAGGAGACGTACGAAGCAGTTGGAGGAATGGATGCTGAAACAAGTTCAGCATGACGAATTACGAGGGCCGATATGCCTTCAGCACGCCGCGTCCGCCGTAGCGCGCCGTCTCCCCAAGCTCTTCCTCGATCCTCAGCAGCTGGTTGTACTTCGCCGTGCGGTCGGACCGCGCCAGGCTCCCCGTCTTGATCTGCCCGCATGAGAAGGCGACCGCGAGGTCGGCAATGGTCGAATCCTCGGTCTCGCCCGATCGGTGTGACATCACCGCGGTATAGCCGTTGGTCTGGGCGAGGCGCACAGCCTCGATCGTCTCGGTCAGAGTCCCGATCTGATTGACCTTGATCAGGATCGAATTGGCGATTCCATGGTCGATCCCCCATTGCAGCCGCTTCACATTGGTCACGAACGCATCGTCGCCGACCACCTGAACGCGGCTGCCGAGCTTGTCGGTAAGGATTTTCCACCCCTCGGCATCGTCCTCGGCCATGCCGTCCTCGATCGAGGCGATCGGATAAGCAGAGGCGATCTCGACATAATAGTTCGCCATCTCGGCGGGGCTGAGGCTCTTCCCCTCGCCGGTGATCTCGTAGCGCCCGTCCTTGAAGAACTCGCTCGCTGCCGGGTCCATCGCCAGCAGCACGTCGCCGCCGGCCTTGTAGCCGGCGCTCTCAACGGCGCTGAGAATGAAATCGATCGCCTCGCGCGGCGTGTTGATCGCGGGCGCAAAGCCGCCCTCGTCACCGACCGAAGTCGAGAGGCCTGCCTGGTGCAGCGCGTTTTTCAGAGCGTGGAAAATCTCGGCCCCACAGCGCAGCGCCTCGGCGAAGTCGGGTGCGCCGACCGGCATCACCATGAACTCCTGGAAGTCGAGGCCGTTGTCCGCGTGCACGCCGCCATTCAAGATATTCATCATCGGCACCGGCAGCAGGTTCGCATCGACCCCGCCGACATAGCGGTAGAGCGGCAGGCCGAGCGCGTCGGCGGCGGCCTTCGCCGTCGCGAGGCTCACGCCGAGGATCGCATTGGCGCCGAGCCGTCCCTTGTTCCCGGTCCCGTCGAGGCCGATCAGCTCGGAATCGAGCGCCGCCTGATCCTCGGCTTCCATGCCGACGACCGCTTCGGCAATCTCGCCGTTCACCGCCTCGACCGCCTTGCCGACGCCCTTCCCGCCCCAGCGGCTCTTGTCGCCGTCCCTCAGCTCGACCGCTTCGTGCACGCCGGTCGAAGCGCCGGACGGGACCGCGGCCCGGCCCATGCTCCCGTCCTCGAGCGTGACGTCCACCTCGACCGTCGGGTTTCCCCGGCTGTCGAGAATCTGGCGGGCATGGACGTCGACGATCGCGGTCATGGCTTTCCTTCTTGCGCAGGCGTAACAATATTGACGCTATTCGGTCCGCCTAAAACGGCGCGTTCGGGCGTGCAACTTTCGCTTCCATGTGCCGGAACGAAGGCGCTCGGCTCAGGGTTGAAGCGATCAAAGGAGGACCGCGATGGCTGACCAACGAACCGCTGACTTGCCCGAAGGAACCGATACCGTGATCGAAGGCGCCAATCTCGGGGCGATCGCCACCGATCCGAAAGCTCCCGATCAGGGCGGCCAGACGATTACGATCGACGACACGGCGCTGGTCGAGGAGCGCAAGATCCCCGCGCCGAAAGGCGATGCCGAGCAGCCGGCGACCGGCAGCGGCAGCGCCGAGGGCGGCCTTGCCGATCGAATCCGCAGCGGCCGCGACCGGCTCACCAGCCAGGCCGGGGACAAGGCGCGCGGACTCGTCAGCCAGGGCCTCGAGCGCACCTCCGAGGCGCTGGCCAATGTCGCCAAGATGGTCGGCGACACCGCCTCGGGGATCGATGAGCGGCTCGGCGCGGATTATGGCGACTATGCCCGCCGCGCGGCCGGCTCGATCGAGAATGTCGCCAACACGATCGCCGAAAAGGACCCCGACGAGCTGATCGAGGACACGCGCAATTTCGTCCGCAACAGCCCGGGCATCGCGCTAGCCGGCGCGGCCGTCGTCGGCTTCGTCATGGCGCGTCTCCTCAAGACGGGCCTCGCGCGCGGCGAGGACAGCGAGGACTGATGCTGAAGCCGGTCGAGCCCACACCGCCTCCCGAACGCCCGATCGGCGAGCTCGTCCACGAGCTCGTCGAGGAGGGCAAGGCCTATGCGCGCGCCGAGGCCGACCTCGCCAAAGCGATCGCGGCCGCGAAGGCCAAGGCGCTTGCGCGTCCCGCGGGCGTGCTCGTCGGCGCTTTGTTCATCGCCATGGCCGCGCTCAACGCGCTCGCGGTCGGCGTGGTACTCGCGCTCGCCACCCTCGTCGGGCCGCTGCTCGGCGGAATCATCGGGATGCTGATCTTCGCGGCCGTCGCCGGCGGCCTCGCCTGGTGGGGCATCGAACGGGCGAGGAACGCATTATGACCGACAGTCCGGAAATTGCCGCCGCTCGCACCGAGGCCGAGCGCCGGCGCTCGCGGCTGATGGCGACCGCGCACGAGCTTCAGGAGCGGCTGAGCCCCGGAACCCTCGCTCGCGGCGCCTGGCAGGGCGCCAAGGAGAAAGGCGCCGACCTCGCCGAGGATGCGGTCGATGTGGTCCGCGCGCGACCGCTCGCCGCGACCGGCGTCGTCGCCGCGATCACCATGTTCCTGGCGCGCGAGCCGCTGATGGACCTCGCCGGACGGCTCGTCGACGGCGCCAGGGGAAAGTCGAAGAAACGGCGGAAAGCGCCGCAGAAGGAAAAAACGGAGGCAGCCGAATGACCGACCAGGGCACCACCACCTCGAATGCTGAAGACGCCGGAGCGCGCCAGCGCGCGATCGAAGCTTACGAAAGCGTTCGCGACCGCACGACCGACACCCTCGGTCAGGCGCCGCTGCTCGCGCTGGCCGGAGGGCTCGCCGCGGGCGCGCTGATCGCTGCGCTGCTTCCACGGACCGAGACCGAAAGCCGGCTAGTCCGGCCAACCGCGCGCCGGGTTAAGGACACGGCGAAGGTCGCCTTCGGCGCGGCCAAGGACACCGGCTCGCAGCGGCTCGATGAGATGGGGCTCAACCGGCAGAAGGGCGAGAAGACGATCCGAAGCCTCCTCGAGGGCCTCACCGACGCGGCCAAAGCTTCGGCCAATGCCGCGCTCGACGCCGCGCGCAACGCCGACAAAGGCTGACGCCGCCGGGCAAATCGGCTAGCGAGCCCGCATGAGCAAGCTCCACCTGGTCTTCGGCGGTCGGGTCAAGGACCCGCGCACGCTCGACTTCGACATGAACGCCATCGAGGTCGTCGGAATCTACGACAGCTATGCGGCGGCCGAGGATGCCTGGCGCGGCGCCGCGCAGCGGAGCGTCGATGACGCCGAGAAGAAATATGTCGTCGTCCACCTCCACCGGCTGCTGGAGCCCGACACGGAGGGAAACATTTCCGGAATTGCCCGGCCGAAGCAGCCGGCGGGTTAGCCGTCATTGCGAGCGCAGCGAAGCAATCCAGCGCCGCTCTGGATTGCCGCGTCGCCTTCGGCTCCTCGCAATGACGTCAGGCCTTCCGATACCGCCACAGCAGCAGCGGACGCTGGAGCAGCAGCCCTGCCGCGAAGCCGCCGACGTGCGCGGGGGTCGCGAGCAGATAGCCCTGCCCGCCCGCGAGCCAGCCCATCATGATCTGAAGCACCACCCAGGCGACCATCAGCCAGACCGCATTGATCCAGCGGTTGAGCCTCGGCGAGCTGCTGATCCGCTTGGGCCGCCCGAAGCTCAGCGCGAAGGCGCCGATCACCGCGCTGATCGCTCCGCTCGCCCCGACCATCGGCACTGCGCTGGCCGGATCGACCGCCCATTGCGCAAGCGCTGCGGCATAAGCGCCGACCAGGTAAAGGACGACCAGCCCCCATTTGCCGATCACGCGCTCGACCTGCGCGCCGCACCACAGGAACACCAGCAAGTTGAAGCCGAGGTGAATCAGCCCCGAGTGAACCAGTGTCGCCGTCAGCGGAGTCAGAATTGCGGGAACCGCGGGGATCGGCAACGCAACGCCGCTCAGCCGCGCGGGGATGAAGCCCATCGTGATCGCGGCCTGCTCCGAGCGGCCGAGAACGGCCGCGATCACCCACGCGAGCGCGGTGACGACGGTGATGATGTTCGTTGCGCTTCGGCCGATGCGGTCCATCGGCGGATCAGACGAACTCGATCTTCTTGATCGCGTAATAGCGGTCGCCCGACGGCGTCGAGACCTCGACGTCCTCGCCGACCTGGCGCCCGATCAGCGCCCGGCCGAGCGGCGAATTGTAGCTTATCCGGCCGTGGCTCGCGTCCGCCTCGACCTGGCCGACGAGCTGGTATTTCACCTTCTTCTCATCCTCGTCGAGCAGGGTGACGGTCGCTCCGAACACGATCTTGTCGCCCGACAGCGACCTGGGGTCGATCACCATCGCCCGGCTGAGGCGGTCCTCGAGGTCGGCGATCGTCGCTTCGATCTGTCCCTGCCGCTCCTTGGCGGCATGATATTCGGCATTTTCGCTGAGGTCGCCGTGGGCGCGCGCGGCCTCGATCGCCTCGACGATCTCGGGGCGCTCCATTTTCAGGCGCTTCAGATCCTCGCTGAGCTTGCGATGCCCCTCTTCAAGCATCGGCACCTTGTCGGCACTCGCCATCGTCAAAACCCTTTTCAAAACCCGCCCCGGCGTGCCGCGAAGCCCGCATCAGGAGGCAGATTGTCGGTGGAAGCTGTCCCTAGGAGGCGGAATAATAGGATTGGAGCGAGGCGACTTCAAGCGCGTGGTCCCTGACCGCCTCGATGGCCCGCGCCGAGGCAAGGCTCGCCGCCGCCGTCGTGAAGTAGGGCACGCGCTTCTGAAGCGTGGTCGTGCGGATCGAATGGCTGTCCTTAAGCGACTGCCAGCCTTCGGTGGTGTTGAAGACGAGCGCGACCTCGCCATCGAGGAGCTTGTCGACGATATGCGGCCGCCCCTGCGCGACCTTGTTGACGACCTCGACGGGAAGGCCCTTCGACTGCAGGTGCGCCGCGGTGCCGCCGGTCGCGATGATCGAGAAGCCGAGCTCGACCAATTTCTCGACCGCCGGAACGATATGGTCCTTATCCGAATCCTTGACCGAGACGAACGCCGTGCCGCCTTGCGGCAGGATCATTCCGGCGCCGAGCAAAGCCTTGGCGAAAGCAATGTCGAAATCCGTATCGATTCCCATGACTTCGCCGGTGCTCTTCATCTCGGGTCCAAGCACCGGATCGGTCCCGGGGAAGCGGGCAAACGGGAAGACCGGGCCCTTGACGGCGATATAGTTGAGGTCGTGGGCGATGGCGCCGAAGCTGGCGAGCGCCTCTCCAGCCATCACCCGCGCCGCGAACTTGGCGACCGGCTTGCCGATCGCTTTGGCGACGAACGGCACCGTCCGGCTGGCGCGAGGGTTGACCTCGATCAGATAGACCTCGCCCTCTTTCACCGCGAACTGGACATTCATCAGCCCGCGAACCCCCAGCGCCAGAGCAAGCTCGCGCGTCTGCCGCTCGATCTCCTTGACGATGCGCGGCTCGAGGCTGTGCGGCGGGATCGCGCAGGCGCTGTCGCCCGAATGCACCCCCGCCTCCTCGATATGCTGAAGCACGCCGCAGACCGCGACGTCGGTCCCGTCGCAGATCGCGTCGACATCGACCTCGATCGCGTCGCGCAGATAGCGGTCGATCAGCACCGGGCTCCGTCCCGACACCTGGACCGCGGTCGCGATATAATGTTCGAGCTGCTGCGGCCCGTCGACCACCTCCATCCCGCGCCCGCCGAGCACGTAGGACGGCCTCAGCAGCACCGGATAGCCGATCCGCTCGGCCACGCGCAGCGCCTCCTCGCGGCTCCGGGCGATTCCGTTCGCCGGCTGCTTGAGGTCGAGCCGCTGAACCAGCGCCGCGAACCGCTCGCGGTCTTCGGCGAGATCGATGCTGTCGGGCGAGGTGCCGAGGATCGGGACGCCCGCGGCCTGGAGCTCCGCCGCAAGCTTCAGCGGAGTCTGACCGCCGAGCTGGACGATCACACCGA
>DASUIB010000024.1:0-10684 GCA_036273235.1 Sphingomicrobium sp.
GGCAGCACGGCAACCGTCGCGGCGGAGGTGTGGATGCGTCCCCCGCTCTCGGTCACCGGCACGCGCTGGACGCGATGCACGCCACTTTCGAACTTCAGCTTCGCGAACACGCCGGCGCCGCTGATCGAGGCGATCGCCTCCTTGTAGCCGCCGAGCTCCGAGGCGCTCGCAGAGATCAGCTCGAAGCGCCAGCCCTGCGCCTCGGCGAAGCGCTGGTACATGCGCAGCAGAGCGCCGGCGAACAGCGCCGCCTCGTCGCCGCCGGTGCCCGCGCGAACCTCGAGCATCGCGGCGCGCTCGTCCGCGGCGTCGCGCGGCAGCAGGCGTATCGCGAGCGCGCGCTCGGCCTCGGGGAGCCTGTGGCGAATGTCGTCAGCCTCGGTTGCGGCCATTTCCTTGAGCTCGGGCTCGGCGGTCGGATCGGCGACCAGGCCGTTCAACACCTCGAGCTCGGCGCGCAGCCGGCGGACTTCGCGTGCGGCAGCGGCAACCGGCTCGATCGCCGCATAATCCTTGGACAGCCGAACGAACTCGTCCGGCGACAAATCGCCGCGCGACATCGCCTGCTGAAGCTCATGCTTCCGCGCCTCGATCGACGCGATGCGTTCCGACGAAATCCGCGTCACCGCCGAACCGCTTCGGCGATCAAATCGAGCGAGACGGCGCGCTGCTCACCGCTGGCCAGGCTCTTCAGCTGAGCCTCACCGCGATCGAGTTCGTCGTCGCCGATAATCAACGCGTAGACGGCGCCGGCCTCATTCGCGCGGCTCAGTCGCTTCTTCATATTGCCGCGATAGGCCATGTCGGCTGCGATTCCCTCTCGGCGAAGCCCGGTGAGGATCGATTGCGCCTGCAGCTCCGCCCGGGGTCCGAGGGGGACAATGACGACGCTGGGCCGCTCCGGCTCGGGCGCGTCGATCATCATCGCCAGGCGCTCGATGCCCGCCGCCCAGCCGACCGCCGGCGTGTGCGGACCGCCGAGCGCCTCGATCAGCCCATCGTAGCGGCCGCCGCCGAGCACGGTGCCTTGCGCGCCCAGGCGGTCGGTCACGAACTCGAACGCGGTGTGGCGGTAATAATCGAGGCCGCGAACGAGCCGCGGCGCCCGCTCCCATTTGATTCCCGCCGCATCCAGGCCGGCAGTCACCGCACCGAAGAAATCGGCGGCCTCGCTGGTCAGGAACTCGTCGATCGCGGGAGCGCTGTCGACCACCGGCCAGTCCTGGTGCGCTTTGCTGTCGAGGATACGCAGCGGGTTGCGCTCGAGCCGCGCCTGGCTGTCCTCGCTGAGCGCCCCCGAATGCGCGCGGAAATGCTCGTAGAGCGCATCACGCCAGGCTGCACGCGTCTCCGGGTCGCCCAGCGTGTTGAGCTGGAGGATCGTGCCGTCGATCCCAAGCTCCTTCAGCAGCTGGTCGGCGAAGGCGAGCAGTTCGACGTCCGCCTGCGGCTCGGCCGCGCCGATGATCTCGGCGTCGAGCTGGTGGAACTCGCGGAAGCGGCCCTTCTGCGGGCGCTCGTATCGGAAGGCCGAGCCGTGCGCCGCGACCTTCAATGGCGCAAATTGCTGCCAGCCTTCGCTCAGAAAGGCGCGGCAAATTCCGGCGGTGAGCTCGGGCCGAAGGGTGATCGATTCCCCGCCGCGGTCTTCGAACGAATACATCTCCTTGGAGACGACGTCGGTGGTCTCGCCGATGGTCCGGGTGAACACTTGCGTATGTTCGATCGTCGGCACTTCGACCCGCTTGAATCCGTAGAGCCGCCGCACGCGATCGAACGCCGCGACCACCGCGGCGAGGCGGTCGGCGTCTTCTCCAAGCAGGCTTTGCGTGCCCCTAACGGGCTGAACCGGCGTCATTGGCCCGGCGCTAAAGCACAATTGCCCGGATTGGCAAAAGCTTCGTTGGGTTCAGGGCTGCTGCGACTGCTGCTTTTGAAACTTCTGCAGCTGCTGCTGGTAAAAGCTGGCGGGCAGGAACTGCTTGCGGAAGCTGAACATGATCGTGCGCCCGAGCGGGTCGAGCATGGATGGCTCGAACCCGATCGGAACTGCACCGGTGCCGTTGCGCACCCGTGGGCGGGTATTGAATATGTTGCCGACTTCGAACCGCATCGAAGCGCCGCGAAGCCAGGGATGGCGCGAGACGATCGGCAGATATTGCCCGACGTTGGCGAACAGCCTGAGGTCGAACGTGGCGACGGGCGAGAAATGCAAAGGGCCGTCGGTCGCCGTATCGACCCGCGTCGGACTGCGCCAGGTCGCGCCGAACCGAGCGCCGAAGCCATTGTTCGACCAGCCCGCCTGCGCCTGGATCTGGTGTCTCGGCTGGCCCCCCGTCTGGCCGACCGGCGCGCCGTGCAGATAGTCGAGCTCCGGCAGGCCCGGTGCGATGGTCGCCCGATCGACGAACGTAATCGTGTCGGTGAGCGAGAAGCTCAGCCGGCCATTGGTGGCCCCGCTGGCGAGCGATCCCGGCGCTGCATTTGCCGACTCGCCGGCGCTCTGCGGAACCGCGATGCCAGCGGCACGAGCGCGATCGACGGCTCGCTGGATTTCCGAGGTCGTGACTCGGTGGCTCTTCAGCGGCTTGGTGAAGTCGAAGCCGAGCAGCAGCGTGTCGCGATGCGCCGATGCGAAATTCACGGGCCGAAGGTCGACGCTCACGAGATTGCCCGAAGCATCGCGAACGAACCGATCGGGGAACGCCTCCTCGATCGTGGGGAAAACGGTGATGTTGGAGATCGGCTGATCTATGGTGACATGCGCATAGTCGCCGCGCACCCGGAAATCGCCGGTTTCGAACGGCTTCCATGCCGCGCTCAGGTCCAGCGTGTCGCGCCGAGCCGTTCGCAGCCCCGGATTGCCTCCCGTGACGACCGCCACGCGATTGACCACGCCATTCGTGAAATCGAAGATTCGCGTCCCCGGGGTCTCCACGAACGGATCGCCGAGCTGGCGAACGCTGGGCGCCCGTTCCTCATGATCCCAGCTACCCAGCAGGTTGAGAGGGCCAATCGGTGACCAGTTCGCGCCCGCACCAACCCTCGTCAGCGTGCCGAAGTCGGATAGCCGATTGATCTCTCCATTGGCATTGAGGGTGAGATTACCGAGCGCGTTGAAGGCGCGTCCGCGATGCGAGAGCGGAAGGTCGATGCTCGCGGCAGCCGTAGCCGTCGTCCGCTCCTTCGAGTCGACCGGGGCATTGGCAAAATGCTGCTCGTCGATGTCGAGATATTCGGCGGCGCCGGCGGCGCGGAGCGTCACGTCGGCAACGCCCGCGGGCGTTGCGAACAGCGGCCCGTTAGCCGTCGCGTCGAGATTCCCGTCGATGTGGGTGGACTGGGCGTTCCCGGGCGCGAAGGCCTGCCCAAGGTCGGTCGTGGAGGTTCGGTTGCGCTCGATGTCGCCGTTCGCGGCGACGTTCCAATACCATTTGCCGCCGTCGCCGCTGAGGGTCGAACCGAGGTGCAGATTGTCATCGAGCGTATGGCGGCGAAGCTCAGCCGGCAGCTGCTCCGACAGGCCGCTCAGCAAGTGGCCGTTGCTGTGCGCCGCCTGCGCATTGAAGGTCTCGTCGACATCACCGGGCAGCTGCCGGCTCAGAGTCATCGTGCCGCGGAGTCCCAGCTCCGGCGGCAGCAGCAAGCCGGTCGCCCCGGTGCCGCTGCTTTCATATTGCTGCTCGACAATGCTCCTTTGCGCCCCTTTCAATATGTCGTCGGTCCCGGCATGCAGGTTGAGTGTGGTGCGCCGCTTGGGTGTGAGCAGGATTCGCGTAAGGTCGCCGCTGCCACCGGCGAACCCCTCATGGGCCGCAGCGTTCGCTGCCGCCTGCACCACTGTCTCCGCAAAGCGGTTTTGAAGGACGACGTTCACGACCTTCTGATCGGGCGGGTAGCCATATCTGAGCGCGACCTCGTCGGGGAGGATGTCGACGCGCGAAACCGCCTCGATCGGGATGTCGCGAAGCTCGCGATAGCTCGAGACGCGCCGGCCGTTGAGAAGCACCAAGGGACGAGCGCTGCCCGATCCGCGAGCAACTCCGATGTCCGGTGCAATTGCCTCGAGGAGCTCGTCGAAGCTGCTCGCTCCGGTCGCTCTTACATCGTGCGAATCGAGAACATTCACCGGCGGGATGTCGCCGACGACCGAGCCGCGGGGCGGCCTGCCGGTGACCACGATGTCCTCGTCCTCTTCGTCAGTGGGGACGGTCTGGCCAGAGGTGGGTGCAGCCGCAGGCGGCGTTGCGCTGGAGGATTTTCGAGGCTGCGCCTGCGCGTGAACGGCCGACGTCGCGACCAGCGCCGCGCTCATCGTCGAAAGGCGCCCGACGCAGGACATTGCCCCCCCGTGTCTGCATCCACGTGAACGGCTGCTGGCACGTGCATTAAGTTCCGGCAAGCATCCTCCCACTGGCGACGAACCCCCGATTCAGCGGCTCTGCTGCCTCCCCTGGAACTGACGCCGGAACCAGCTCTGCGGCGGCAGGAACAATTTGCGGAAGCTGATCATGATCGTTCGGCCGAGCGGATCGAGCAGGTCGGGCTGGAAGCTGAGCGGCACATCGCCGGCGGCGTCGTGGACCTTCGGCCGAGTGTTGAACATGTTGTTGAGCTGGAGCTGGACCTGCGTGCCCCGGAGCCACGGATGCTTGACGGTAAGTTCGGGAATATCGCCGGGGTTGGCGAACAGCCTCAAGTCGAAAGTGGCGAGCGGAGAGAAATGGAGATTGTCACCGGTGAGCGTGTTCACCGTCGTGCCGCTGCGCCAGTTGCCGGTCAGCCGGGCGCCGAGACCGTTGTTGAAATAGCCCGCCTGCGCCTCGACGTTGTGCCTCGGGGTTCCACCGGTTTGCCCCGATGCATCGCCGTGGAGGAAGTCGATCGGCGGCAGGCCGGGCGCGATGATGGCGCGGTCGACGAAGGTGATGGTGTCGGTCAGCGAGAAGGTGATCCGCCCGCGATTGCCGCCGCCGAAGAACCCGCCGCCCCCGCCACGTCCGCCGAAGCCTCCACCGCGGGAGCCGCCACCTCGGTTTTCGCCCGTGCCGCCTGGGGGCTGAGCACCGGATTCCGCTCCAGACGCGGGAGCGGATCCGCCCGGCGGCGGCGAGGTCGACGGAGCGCCGTTCGGCGGGGGCGGCGGAGCGCCGGCGCGGGAGCGGAACTGGGCGCGAACCTGGTCGATCACCGACTGCGACGGCCGGTGCGACTTCAGCGGATGCGAGAAGTCGAAGCCTATGCGCAGCGTCTCGCGCTGCGAACTCTGGAAGTTCACCGGCCTCAAGTCGACGCTGACCAGCTGGCCCGAGGATTCGCGGACGAACCGGTCGGGGAATGCCTCTTCGATCGTCGGCGTGATGGTGAGGTTCTGGATCGGCCGGTCGATCGTCTGATGAACATATTCGCCGCGAAGCCTGAGATCGGTATTCTCGAACGGCTGCCAATTGGCGCCGAGCTTGAACACGTGGCGCAGGTCCGACTGGAGATTCGGATTGCCGCCGGTGATCGCGGTCGCCAGCACCGTCTGGCCGGTGGCGAAGTCGAAGATCCGCGTACCCGGAGTCTCGAGCACCGGATCGCCGAGCTGGTTGACGGTCGGCGGCCCTTCCTCGCGGGTCCAGCTGCTGACGAAGTTGAGCCGGTCTACCGGCGACCAGTTGGCGCCGGCGCCGAACACCGTCAGAGTGCCGAAGTCGGACAGCTGGTCGAGCTCGGCATTGCCGTTGAGCGTCAGATTGCCGAGCGCGCTGAAGTCGCGATTCTTGCGCGAGATCGGCACATCGAGGTTCATCGCCGCCTCGCCGGTGGTGCGTCCGAGCGAATGGGAATCGGTGACTCCAAGGCGGCGCCGCTCGCTGTTGAGGTGTGTCGCCGTGCCGCCGAGCGTGATCGTGGTGCTGACGTTCCCGGCGGGAAGTGTGAAGAGATTGCCGTTGGCCGTTCCCTTGATGTCGCCGGATTCGGTCGTCTCCACAGCGCGGTCACGCGCTGCTGCGTCGCGGTCGGTTCCGGTGAAGTCCCGCTCGAGGTCGGCATTGCTGGTCAGCGTCCAGCGCCAGTCCGACTTGGTGCCGTTCATCGTAAGGCCGGCATGCGCGGTGTCGGTGCTCGTGTTGCGCGCGAGCGCCTCCAGAAGCGTATCGCCGAGCCCGATCAGCGTCCTCCCGTCCGTATGCTCGACCTCCGTGTTCAGGGTCGCTGAGACGTCGCCGAAAATCTGGCGGTTGAAGGTTCCCGACGCGCGAATGTCGCGCTTGCTCGGGAGCAGCGAGCGGGCGGCAAGTTCGTCGGACGTGGTCGCGCCTTCGGGCGGCTGCTGGGTGATCAGGATGTTGCGCTGAGATTCTCGAAGCAGGCTATTGCCCTCAGCGTGCAGGTTCAGAGTCGTGCGCCCGTTTTTCTCGACGATGAATCGAGTGAGATCGGCGGTCCCGTCGGCATGCCCGCCTTCGGTCGAAGCCCCAGCCCCCACCTGCGCGGTGGTCGAGTAGAAGCGCTGGCGAAGGACGATGTTCACGACCTTCTGGTCGGCGCGATAGCCATATTTGAGCGCGACTTCCTCAGGAAGGATTTCGACTCGCTCGATCGCTTCGGTGGGAATGTCGCGAAGCTCGCGGAAGCTCGAGATGCGCTGACCGTTGAGGAGCAGCACCGGCTGCTCGCCGCCGCGCCCCTGCGAGCTTCCGATCTGCGGCGCGAGCGCGTCGAGCAGATCGGTGATGCTGGTGGCGCCGGTCGCGCGCACGTCGCGCGAATCGAGAATGTTCTGCGGGGGAATATCGCCGATGACCGAGCCCCGCGCGCGGGTGCCCTGAACGATGATCGGCTCGGCGTCGCCATAATCTTCGTCGGCAGCCTGCGCCGCCGCAGTGTCGGCTTGCGCGGTGGGCGCGTTGGCGGGTTGTTGCGTCGTCGTCTGCGCAGGCTGCGCCGTTGTATCTGTCGGAGGCGACGGCGTCTGCTGGGCGAGCGTCGGCGAGGCAAGCAAGAAGGTGGCAACGCTGGCGAGCAGCGTCGAGCGGCTAATCATCCGGGCTCCGTTGCTGGGGCGAACTGAATGGCCGCTGACAACGCGGTGAACTTCGACAAAGTGCCGACTGCCGTCTGCGAACGCGCGACTGGCATTGTGCCGCCGGAGCAATTCTCGTTAGAGAAAAGGCTGACCTTCGTTAGGTTCTATTCTGGGGAGTTCCGTCCGATGCGCCGAGCAGCGCTTGCCGTCCTGCTGTCGTCACTGCTTGGAAGCGCGGCCATCGCGCAAATCGTGCCGCCGCAAAACAGCAAGCCCGAACCGACGGCGAAGATCGACACGATCCCGGCGCCGCACGACGTCGCTTATCCCGGCACCATCCAGCTGACGGTGGACGCGAGCGACGTCACCCGCGCGATCTTCAACGTACACGAACATGTGCCGGTGCCGGGGCCGGGCGATTTCGTGATGCTCTATCCCAAATGGCTGCCCGGCGACCATTCTCCGTCGGGTCAAATCAACCTGGTCGCCGACTTCCGGGCGACGGCCAACGGCGCCGAGCTCAAATGGGTGCGCGACACTCTCGACGTCTATGCCTTCCATATCGCCGTGCCGCCGGGAGTCAGCGCGATCGACGTCGACTTCCAATATCTTTCGCCGACGGCCGGCAACCAGGGCCGGGTGGTCGCGACCCCAGACCTCGCGAGCATCGAGTGGATCGCCAATTCGATGTACCCCGCCGGCTATTTCGTCCGCGACATTCCGATCCAGGCATCGGTGATCGTGCCCGCGGGCTGGCACGTCGCGACCGCGCTCCGCGCTACCGGGCAGCGCGGCAGCCGGATCGATTATCCGGCGACCAGCTACGAGATCCTGATGGATTCGCCGCTCATCGCCGGCGTCCATTATCGCGCCTTTCCGCTGAGCCGAGACGTGACGCTCGACGTGATCGCCGACAATGATCAGGAACTGGCGGCGAAGCCTGATCAGATCGACATCCACAGAAGAATGGTCGACCAAGCGCTGAAAGTCTTCGGCGCTCAGCATTACGACCATTACGACTTCCTGCTGACGATCTCCGACTATCTCGGCGGCGAAGGACTCGAGCACCACCGCAGCTCCGAGGACGGCGTTAGGCGCGGCTATTTCATCGACTGGGACAATCACCTCGCCGACCGCAGCTCGCTGATGCCGCACGAATATACCCACAGCTGGGACGGCAAGTACCGTCGAGCCGCCGACCTGTGGACTCCTGACTATCGAACGCCGATGCAGGACTCCTTGATGTGGGTGTATGAGGGTCAAACCCAATTCTGGGGTTATGTCCTTGCGGCGCGCTCCGGTATGCTCACCAAGCAGGACACGCTCGACGCGATTGCCTCCACCGCCGCGACCTACGGGCTCGGAACCCCGGGACGCGTGTGGCGGCCGCTCGAAGATACGACCAACGACCCGATCATTGCCCAGCGTGCGCCGCAGCCCTGGCGCAGCTGGCAACGGAGCGAGGACTATTACAGCGAGGGTGAGCTCATATGGATCGACGTCGACCGGATCATCCACCAACAGTCCGGCGGCAAGCGCTCGATCGACGATTTCGCGAGAGCCTTCTTCGGCGTTCGTGATCGTGACTGGGGCGAGCTGACCTATACGTTCGATGACATCGTGGCGACGCTCAACCGCGTGCAACCCTATGACTGGCGCGGATATCTTCAGGGACGGGTGTACGACATCGCCCCCAATGCGCCACTCGAAGGCGTCACTCAGGGCGGCTACCGCCTGGTGTTCACCGACACACCGAGCAACTGGATCAAGGTCTCAGAGATGAACCTTAAGAACAGCTATCTCACCTATTCGGGCGGCTTCAACGTCGGCAATGACGGGAAGATCGGTAGTGTTCTGTGGGATAGCCCGGCATTCAACGCCGGCATCACCGTCGGCAGCGAGGTTGTCGCTGTGAACGGCCGCAAGTTCGACATGGACGCGATCAAGCAAGCGATCAGGGACGCGGCCGGGAACGGACCCACCCCGGAGCTGCTGATACACGACGGCGACGTTTACCGCACGGTTAAGCTCGATTGGCACGGCGGCTTGCGCTATCCGCACCTGCAGAAGGTCGGGAAAGCACCGGGGACGCTCGACGCACTGCTGGCGCCGCGCTGAGACAAGGAAAAGGGGGTTCGTATGCGTAAGGGAATTGCCGCTTCCGCCGCATTGGCGTTGCTTGGCCTTGCGGCTGCCGCATCGGCCCAGTCGGTCGGCCCGGCACAGGTCAATGTGCAGACGGCGCTCGAGCGGATCAGCAAGATCGATCCACAGCTTCATTCGGTGATCGCCGTCGATCCGACCGCGATGGACCAGGCGCGCGCCGTCGATTCCGGCAAGTTGCGCGGGCCGCTCGCCGGACAGCCGGTGTTGATCAAGGACAATATCGAATCCGCCGGAAGCTTGCCGACCACCGCCGGCAGCCTCGCGCTCGCCGCCAACGTCACCAACCGCGACGCGCCGCTGGTGGCGCGGCTCCGCGCCGCCGGCGCGGTCATCCTCGGCAAGACCAACCTCAGCGAGTGGGCCAACATCCGCTCGACCCACTCAATCTCGGGCTGGAGCGCGGTCGGCGGACAGACGCACAATCCCTGGGCGCTCGACCGCGACCCTTGCGGAAGCTCGAGCGGCAGCGGCGCGGCGGTCGCTGAGGGCATCGTGCGCTTCGCCATCGGCACCGAAACCGACGGATCGGTCACCTGCCCCTCCTCGATCAACGGCATTGTCGGATTGAAGCCGACCGTCGGGCTCGTCAGCCGGACCCACATCGTTCCCATCAGCCATAGCCAGGACACGGCTGGACCGATGGCGGACAATGTGCGCGATGCCGCCGAGCTTCTGACAGTGATCGCCGGCAGCGATCCCGCCGACCCCGCGACTCGCGACGCCGATCGGCACAGGACTGACTATGCCGCTCGGCTCGACGTCAACTCGCTCAAGAGCAAGCGGATCGGCGTGATGCGCTTCGCCTCGACCGATGAGCTCAATCCGACGTTCGAAACGGCGCTCGCGATCCTTCGGCGGCAAGGCGCGATCCTCGTCGACATCAAGAAGTTCGATGACAAACTCGTGGGCAAGAACGAGTTCCCGGTCCTCTTGACCGAGCTCAAAGCGGACATGGCCAAATATCTGAAGGGCAGCCCGGCGCCGATCGCCTCGCGCAGCCTCGCCGACCTGATCCAGTTCGACAAGGATCATGCGCAGCAGGAAATGACCCTCTTCGGACAGGAGATTTTTGAACAGGCCGAGAAGACGAAAGGCCTCAGCGACCCGGCGTACAGGAAGGCGCGCCGCATCAGCTTCATGGCCGCGGGGCCGAACGGAATCGATGCGCTGCTGAAAAAGTACAATGTGGTCGTGCTGGTCGGGCCGACGGTTGGGCCTGCGTGGAAGATCGACGCGGTGGCGGGCGATCGCTTCAGTGACGGCGGCGCGGGCAATCTCGCCGCGGTCGCCGGCTATCCGCACCTCACCGTCCCGATGGGCCTGGTCAGGGGCCTCCCGGTCGGCCTCAGCTTCATGGGGCCGAAGTGGAGCGAAGCGCGGCTGCTGTCATTGGGCTATGCCTACGAGCAGGCGCGCGGGCCGTTCCCGACAGCGAAGCTCTACCCGTCGATCGAGACGGCCGACCCGCAGGTCGCGCCCTACATGGAGCCTGCGCCGCGCTGA
>DASUIB010000025.1:0-4144 GCA_036273235.1 Sphingomicrobium sp.
TGCGGTGGTCGGGACGGTGGACGCTCACGCACCGGATCCTCGCGCTCAACATCCTGACGCTCCTGCTGGTCGCGCTGAGCACCGTCTACCTCGACGTATTCCGGCACCGCTTGAGCAAGGAGAGAACGCAGCAGACGCGGCTCGAGACCGTAACCACCGTGGCCGCGATGACTCATGTCCCCGAGGCCAATTGGCCAGCGCTGCTCGCGACCGCCTCCAAGGTCACCAACGATCGCTTCCGCCTGTACGGCCCGAACGGATCGCTGCTGATCGACAGCTGGCGGCAGACCGGGCCCACCTACGAGCTTAAGGATCCACGCACTCAGCGCTGGACCAAGGGTATAGGGCGGGGGCTGGACCGCGGGTTCAACCTGCTCGTCGGCGCGAGACGGCACGAGGATTATGTCGAGCCTTCGATTGACCGGCTCCAGGCATGGCCGGAAGCGGTCAGGGCGCATAACCTCAACCGGCCGACGACGAAGATTCGAGACGCTCCGGACCTGACTCCGGTCATCTCTTCGGCAGTGCCGTTCGGTGGGAATGTCCTGCTGGCAACCGACAACGACACGACCTTCACGCATACGGTGCGAAGAGAGCGTGCGTTCATCCTCGCCGCGATGGCGCTGGTCATCGCGGTCTCGGTCCTGCTCTCGATGTTCCTCGCTCGGACGATCGTCAGGCCGCTCCGGCGGCTTGCCGTTGCCGCGCATCGGGTACGGCTCGGCCGCGCGCGCGAAGTGAACGTTCCGCGCCTCCCCAAGCGGAGCGACGAGATCGGCCTGCTCGCCCGCGCGGTCTCGGACATGAGCCAGTCGCTGAGGCAGCGCATCGATAATATCGAAGCCTTCGCCGCGGACGTGACCCACGAGCTCAAGAATCCGCTCGCCTCGCTCCGCTCCGCGGTCGATGGGCTCGACCGAGTCGACGATGCCGAGCTTCGGCGCCGGCTCATGGATATCGCGCGCGAGGATGTCGGCCGCCTGGACCGGCTGATCAACGACATCGGCGAGGCGGCAAGGACCGACGCGGAACTGTCCCGAGCGACGTTCGAGCGCGTCGACCTGGGTCCGCTCATCGAGCAGCTGGTCTCCAACTGGGAAACCCGCCGCGAAAAAGGTGACGCTCGAATCGCCTTCGCTCGTCCGCGCAAGGAGACCGCCGCGGTGATGGGCAAGCCCGATCGGCTGGCGCGGACGATCAACGCCATCATCGACAATGCGGTGAGCTTCTCGCCGCCCGGCGGGCTGGTCGAGATCGCGGCCGCGCGGGTCGGCGACGAAGTGCGGATCCGGATCGACGACGAAGGCCCGGGAGTGCCGCCCGAGGCGCGTGAAGCGATCTTCAACCGCTTCCATTCGGTCAGGCCCGAGGGCGAGAATTTCGGGCGCCATTCGGGCCTCGGCCTTGCCATCGCCCAGGCAATCGTCAAAGGCCATGACGGAGAGATCGACGTGCACGACCGCGATGACGCTCCATCGGGGGCACGCTTCACCATCCGGCTTCCGGCGGCGGATCGCGCATGAACCAAATGCAAAGCGGTGCCGGCGCTCGCCTTTCGGCCGAGACAATCCACGCGAGCACGGTTGCGATCGACGGCCGGGCGGTGCTGATCACCGGCCCATCGGGCTCGGGCAAGTCGGACCTGGCGCTGCGGCTCCTCGACCGCGGCTTCACCCTGGTCAGCGACGACCAGACGATCCTCAAGCGCGACGGCAAGCGGCTCGTTGCGACCGCTCCTCCGACGATTGCGGGCAAGCTCGAGGTGCGCGGGATCGGGATCGTCGACATGGAGCGGGTGAGCGACGTCCCCGTTGCGCTGATCGTCGAGCTGACGAGCGAGGTCGAGCGAATCCCGGACGACAGCCGCGAGCGCCTCATCCTCGGCGTCCGGCTGCCGCTGATCGCGATCGACGCGGCAACCGCGTCGGCGCCGTCAAAGGTCGCGATCGCGATCGACCGCTTAGGGCTCAAGTTCCAGTGAGCACGGCGCGGCGCCTGCCGCGTCTGCTGCTCGTCACCGGCATGTCCGGCGCGGGCAAGTCGACCGTGCTCGACACGCTCGAGGACATGGGCTGGGACGCAGTCGACAATCTTCCCGCCGACCTTCTGGACGGATTTGTGCACGGACGCGGGCAGCGCCGCACCAGGCCCGTCGCGGTGGCGATGGACGCGCGCAGCCGCGGCTTCGACGCCGAAAAGCTGCCGGAGCTGATCCGATCGATCGACGGCGTCGAGCCTGAAATCCTTTATCTCGACTGCTCGGGGAGCGAGCTGATCCGCCGCTACGACGAGACTCGCCGCCGGCATCCGCTCGCGCCGGACCGGCCGCCCGAGGATGGCATTGCCCGTGAACGCCGGATCACCGCGCCGCTCCGCACGGCTGCCGACAGCGTGCTCGACACGACCGATCTCAGCCCCGCGGAGCTCGCGGATGAGCTCAAGCGGCGTTACGGCAGCGACGAGGACCAGCCGGTCCTGACGATCGCCTCGTTCGGCTTCGCGCGCGGCATTTCGCGCACCGCGGATCTCGTCTTCGACCTGCGCTTCCTTCCCAACCCGCATTGGGTCGATGAGCTGAGGCCGCTCACCGGCACCGACCAGCCGGTCCGCGACTATCTCGCGGCCGAGCCCGTCTGGGGCGAGACGATTAGCCGAATCGAAGCGCTTCTCATCGACTGGATTCCCCGCTACTGGGCCGCGGGCAAAAGCTACGTGACCGTCGCATTCGGATGTACAGGAGGGCGGCACCGTTCGGTCGCCGCGGCAGTGGAAATGGCGGAACGGTTGCGAAAGGGCGGATTTGCTCCGAATGTGCGTCACCGTGATCTCGCCTCACCGCCGAGTGACACGATCGAACGGCATCCCGGGCGCGCGGCCGCCAGCGAAGGCGAGGACGAGTTGAATCGATGATTGGATTGGTGCTGGTGACCCACGGCCGGCTCGCGGCCGAATTCGTCACCGCGATGGAGCATGTGGTCGGGCCGCAGGAGGCAATCGAAGCGATCTGCATCGGTCCCGACGACGACATGGAGGCGCGGCGCAAGGACATCGCCGAGGCGATCGCGCGCGTCGAGCTGGGCAAGGGCGTGATCATTCTCACTGACCTGTTCGGTGGGACTCCGTCGAATCTCGCGATCAGCCTGATGAAGGGCGAGAACGTGGAGGTCATCGCGGGCGTGAACCTGCCGATGCTGATCCGTCTGGAGGGCGCGCGCAAGGTGATGCCGGTGCACGCCGCGGTCGCGGCCGCCCGCGAGGCAGGGCGCAAGTACATCTCGGTCGCTTCGGAAATCCTCGGGGAAGCCGCCGCTTGAATCGTGCCAGCCGCGAGGTTCAAATCCGGAACCAACGCGGCCTCCACGCGCGGGCCAGCGCCAGGTTCGTCAATCTCGCGAGCGAGATCGACGCCGCGATCGAGGTCGAGAAGGACGGCCACAAGGTCTGCGGCACCTCGATCATGGGGCTGATGATGCTCGGCGCCGGAGTCGGGGACACGATCGTCATCCATGTCGAGGGCGATTATGCCGACGAGGCGCTGGCGAAGCTGGTCAGCCTCGTCGAGGAGCGGTTCGGGGAGGAATAATGCCCCGCCAAATCACCGCCTTTTCCAACGCTACCGTCAAGCTGCTGCGCTCGCTCCGCGACAAGAAAGCGCGCCGGGCTGAAGGGCTGTTCCTGGCCGAGGGGCTGCGGATCCTTACCGAGGCGCGCGACAGCGGGCGCTTGCCCGAGATCGTCGCTTTCTCACCCGAAGGCGCGAAGCACCCGCTCGCCGCCGAGATCATTGCCGCGACCGAAACCGCGGGCGGCGATGCGATCGAGACCACGGCGGACATCCTCTCGAAGATGAGCGGCAAGGACAATCCGCAGATGCTGCTCGGCGCCTATCGGCAGCCGGAGACGGCGCTGGAGCGGATCGACCGATCGAAAGCGCCGCTGTGGATCGCCGCGCAGGCGCTGCGCGATCCGGGCAATATCGGCACGATCCTGAGGACCGGCGACGCCGCCGGCGCGGGCGGGCTGATCCTGATCGACGATTGCGCCGATCCCTTCTCGGTCGAGGCGGTGCGCGCTTCGATGGGCGCCGTGTTCACGCAGCAAATCGCGACCGCGCGATGGCCCGAGTTCGTCGCATGGCTGCGCT
>DASUIB010000026.1:0-4725 GCA_036273235.1 Sphingomicrobium sp.
CTGCGACTCCGTTTCAGCACCGCCATCATGGGGGACAACCACCCCGTCCTGAACTGCCGTTGGCGCGTCGAACAGGCGCTTCAACGCCTCGTCCAGGGCCGCTTCATCGACCAGCTCGCGCGGCCGTATTACGTGGGCAATACACTGCCTTCGACCGGTCGCTTCAAAATCGCCTGCCCTGAACCTGTCTGACGCGCGTGCAATCGGCGTGACTACCGCTTGCCAAAGGCGGCCATCGGGGCAAGTCTGTCGCGCCAAAAACATGGCAGACTTGCGAAGCAGGGGATCTGAAAAATGGCGGGTAAATCAGGTAGCGAAAGCGCGGGTTCGCGCGGTGGAAAAAGCGGCGGCGCGAAGGCTGCATCGTCCAAGAGCAGCGGCAGTTCGGCGCGAGCAGCTGCCCCGAAAAGCAGCGCTAAACCCGCGGCTGCAAAGAGCAGCGTGACGCGTTCGACGGCTTCCAGGAGCGGCGTAGCGAAGCCTTCAACAGCGAAGACGACGAGCGCGAAGACGAGCGGATCGAAGAGCAGCGCGGCGGCCTCGAGCGCCAAGAAGAGCTCACCGAAGCAGACCTCGAGCAGCGTTTCATCGATTGCTTCGGGGATCCTGTCAGGCAAGCTGCAGCCGACCTTGCAGCAGATCAAAAAACTTGCGGCTTCGGCGCTCGGTCAGGACCAGACGAAGGGTCAAGCCAAGGGCAAGAAGAAGTAATCAGTTTTCAAAAGTGAGCGCCCCCGCCGTCACCGGCGGGGACGCCTGATCGGTCAGTCGGCGGGGTTCCAGATGAGCGCGAAGCTGTCTTCGTCGCCGCCGGCGGCACGGCCGAGATTGGCGTAGAGCCGACGCGGTCCGAACTCCGGTGCGGCCAGCGACAGGCTCACGTAGTCGCGTCCGGTCGTCTCGGAACGGCGGTTCCAGCCGGCGCCAACCTCGATCCCGCCGGAGAGCACGCGGTAGTCCGGCTGGTTCTCGTGAGCCTTGTGCTCGTTGGGAACGATCTCGATGTCGGCGGTGAGTGAAAGCGTCTTGAGCTGACCCTTGAAGCCGCCGTTCTTGTTCGCGATGACGTGTCCGATCGATGCCATTTCAAGTCTCCTTTTCGGATCGCCCGGGACCATTCCCGAACGACAGGAGCGGCACAGGAACGGGCATCAGGTGGCTGCTCTAACCGGAGGCCGAAGCGCAGCGGAGGACCTGAGCGAAGCGCTGATTTGGAGCTTTGCGGCCGCGAGGAGCGCGTTCGAAACGCGCGGGGAAATCAGTGCGTGAGCGGAGGTTTTGAGCAGCTGCCGCCCGTTCCAGGCAAGCGCATGGACGTCGGAATGGTCTTGCGATCGCCCGGGGACTGAAGGTTCGTCGGCCGGAGTTTCGTAGGAGCGCGGCTCAGGCTGCGGCGCTGCGCTCCAGCATCTGTATCCGCTCTTCGCAGATCGTCTGAACCACGCGCCCAAGCTCCTCGACACAGCCTGACAACCAAGCAAGTTCCTCAGCCGAGATGCGGTAATGCTTGGAGTAACGTGCCTTCACGTACGCGTCCTTGAGCTTCTCGAACATTGCCCGTTCCTTGCGCGTGTCGGTCGGCCACACGTAGGTCAGGCGGCGGTCCAGACGCTCGGCTTGAGTGCGGAGGAACGCCAAGTTGTGCACGTGCGGAGTGTAAAAGGTGCAGACGAGAAGCACGCAATGGTACAGGCTCTCGGTCGTCTGATGTAGCTCGAAGGCCGTTTCCTTCAGATGGCCTTGTTCGATTCCGAACTTAGCAAATTCGTATCGTCGCATCGAAGCCGGAAACCACTCCTCGAAGTACTCGCGCGCCATCGCGAGCGCCTGGTCCGGCGTCTTCGGCTTTGGCTCAGCAAGCTCGCTGTCTTCGCTCTGGTAGATTGCGATCCCGTCGCGCGCCACGTCCATGAAGAAGAAGCGGCCATGTGCCAGGCCGTCGTTCACTTCGTGCAGCGTGTGGACGATGAAGTTGACCGGCGTCTTGAGTGTCTTCGTGATCGCCAGCTCGCGGTTGAGCCGCTCCTCGGCCTTCGCCCAATATTCGACGCGATCGGTGAGACGCTTATCGTTCACGATGATCAGCAGGTCGAAGTCGGACTGATAGCCCTTCGCCGTGTGCGGCTCGTCGACCCACCCGCCGCGTGCATAGGAGCCGTAGAGGATGATCTTGAGGATGCGACCCTTCTTCTTCCAGTCCTGAGTCGCAAGCGCACGAGCCTCGTCGAATTCCTCGAAGAGGATTTGCACCACGCGTTCCAGCTCCCGCTGCTTGGCTGCTGGAAGATGATCGAGATCGGTGCGCATGAGGATTTGATCCTAGGGGTTCATCCCGGCTCTGCAAACATCAGCAGTGCGGCCGGGCGGCATCGCCGACCGGCCGCGATTTTCGCAGGTCAGAACCGTCGCTCCCACCAGCTGAGCGGGTAGCCCTCCATCTGCTTTGAGAGCTTGTAGATGGCCCTTGCCATCTGGCGTTCGACGGTTCGCTCGTTGGTGTGCAGGAGCCAGGCGATCTCCGCGTAGGAGTAGGCATCGACCGCGTGAAGTCTGAACACCTCGCGCTGTATCCACGGCAGGTTGGCGAGCGCTTCTTCCACGTTCCGGCGCGCCTCAGAATTGTGATCGGACATGATAGCTGTCCTCGTTCGATGAGGAAGAAGCGGGCGACGCGATGCGCCGCCCGCCGCATCGGTCAGGCGGCTTGGGCTATCGGCTAGGCGCCCGCTTCGCGTTCCGTCTCATCGCCCGCAGGCGGTGCGAAGAGAGCCTCCACCGCTGCGGCTCGACTGACCGTCGCAACCCCACCGCGTGTCGTGTAAGCGCTTGGCGGGAAGGTCATCCAACGTGGCACGAACCGTTCGACCCGAGCACGTCCGTTGGTGCCTGCGAGGCAGTCGGCAATGATCTGCCGCTTCACCTTGCCGGTCTCCTTGGCGTTGGCTTGCGCTACCTGATGGCCTGCCACCTCCCCGAGCATGGCGTCGAGGACCTCGCGGTCCTTGATGAGGTCGAGCAGCGCTTCATGAGGCACGAAGCTCTCAGCCATGTCGATCTGCAGCTGGCGGCCCAGCGTCTCGATCAGCGGTGTTCCGCCCTCAAGCGTCTCGGCCATCACGATTGCGAGGGCTTCGATCACCGCCTCGTCGGACAGGTGTAGCAGGCGCATCAACAGCCCTGATATGCCGTTCGAGCCGTCATAGCCGTGAGTGACTGTCGGCGTCTCGGTATCGAAGCCGAGGAGCCGCAAGACACTTCGCCGCTGGATGTCGAACACTGCCTCGGAAGGACAAGTCTCCACGCTTTCGGCGATGGCATCGGTCAGCGCCCGCTGCGGTTCGATGCGGACAGTCCAGAGAGCCGAACCCACAATCGCATGCGCGAGCACGAGCCGGAGGGCGAGCATCGGTTTGCTCGCGACCTTAGACCGAACGACCGCATGGCGATGGAGGTCGATGTAGTTCTGGATTGGGCTAGTGATCTCGGGGCGCTTCGGCCTCTCACCGGCTTCGCCCGCGTCCTGCCGCCGCGCCTCACGAAGCGAGATGTAGCCCTCGTGGATGGCGACATCGCCGCGATGGCCGACCGCGATATAGACCTTGCCGCCCTTCTTCCTGGGTCGCCGCTCATACTCCCACGTGTTGAAGTATTGTCCCGGCTGAAGCACCACGACATCGCTCCAGCCGTCCTCCCGGAAGGCTGCCGCCTTCGCCTCGACGGCAGCGCTCTGGGCCGCCCAGAAGGCGTCCGCGGAAGCGAAGTAACTGTCCTCGCCGAACAGGTCGGTGACCAACTCGCCTTCATATGTCGCAAGGTCGAAGATCGCCGTCTTGGCCGGGATGGAGTCACCGCCGAACAGCCACGCCTTCAGAGCGGAGCCTCGCGGCGCGTACGAGCTGGGGTCGTCCAATATCCCCAGCCATTCCTTCTGCTGGGCTTTGCTCGCAAGGGTCAGGTGTTTGACGGTGACGGCATCGATCTGCTGGTCGCGGTAGAGCTGACGGACGCGCGGAAGCAGGTTGCCGAGGGCCAAGGTGCGCTTCACCTGCACCTCGGTGAGGCCGAAGGTCAGCGCGATATCCTCCGCCGAGCGTCCCTCCTTCACTAGCCGCGTGAACGTCTCCCAGCGGGTGACCTCGTCGGGGTCCAGCCGCGCGACATTCTCGATCAGCGAGGCTTCAAGCGCCGCAGCATCGTCGGCGTCGTCGAGCACCGCGCAGGGCAGTGGTTCGCATTCGCCGCCGTTCTCCTCGGCCACGGCGAGCGCAGCGTGATAGCGCCGCTTGCCCGCGACGATCTCGAAAGTCTCGGGGGAGCCGTTGGGCCTCACCATCAGCGGCACGAGGATGCCCCGCGCCCTGACGGACGGCAGGATGTTGGCGATGTCGACCTTCCCCTTCCCGCGCATGTTGGCGGCGGAGACGGTCAGGTTGGCGATATCGATATGACGAAGCTGCATGTCCTTTCTCCTTCAAACACCGCACCGGCCGCGGAAGGCGGGGTGGGCGGCAAGGAGCGGACCGGCAGGCCAGCCGAATGAGGGGGCCGGCACCCGCAAGGGCCGAAACGAAGTGGAGGACCTGGAGCGAAGCGGAAGGTTGCGGGCCGGCGCGGCGGGCCTAGAGGGTAGCGACGCCCACCCCGCGCGGACGCAGGATTGTTCGGCAAAGCCGCGACCTTATTTGACCTTCTACGAATTTTGGGTGGGCCATCCGCGGAACAGTT
>DASUIB010000027.1:0-3895 GCA_036273235.1 Sphingomicrobium sp.
CACAGTGAAGAATTGCGAGTCGGGCGGCGCTTCCCAACGGGAGCGGCCGCCCGATTTGCTTCGGTGCGCATCCACCGCCGACGCGGACGGAAGGAATGGAGTGGCGGGCAAGAAGGAATTGACTCTGGTCGCGGCGGCCAAGCCGCAGCTGAAGAAAAGGGCGAAGCGCCACTGGTCGAAAGCCAAGGCGGCGAAGTTCCTGAACGTGCTCGGTGACACCTGCAACGTCAGCGAGGCGTGCCGGCAAAGCAAGGTGCCGATGACCGTGGTCTATCGGCGGCGCGAGTTGGACGCGGGCTTCCGCGCCGAGTGGGGCCGGACGATCGCCTACGCCTACCGCCGGCTCGAGCTGGTGCTGCTCGAGCGCGCGTTCAACGGGACCGAGCGGGTGATCCGCCGCCGTGACGGATCGGAAGAGCGGATGCGCGAATATTCGGACCGGCTCGGCCTCATGCTGCTGAAAATGCACCGCGAGACCGCGATCGAGGCGGAGACCGAGTATGCGCCCGAGGAGGTGGATGAAATCCGCGAGCGCCTGTTCCGGAAACTGCAACGGTTGAAGAAGCGGGATGGAGAGAAAGAAGCGGAATCACAGCGGCTACGAAGTGAAGCGCCACGAGAAGGAGATCCTGAAGGCGGCGAGCGAGGAGCATCAGCGTAAAGCCGTCGGCCATCTCTCGTTCGAGGCCGCGCTGGAGCTCGACACCGACTTCGAGATGTGGGCCCATGAGAACCAGCTTCCGCCCGGCGGCGAGGGCTGGCGCACCTGGCTGATGATGGCGGGGCGCGGATTCGGCAAGACACGGGCCGGGGCCGAATGGATTTTTCGGCTGGCAAGCCAGAGGCGCGGCGTTCGGGTCGCGCTCATCGGCGGGACGATCGCCGAAGCGAGAAGCATCATGGTTGAGGGCGTGAGCGGGCTGCTCGGCATTGCGCGCCGACACCGGCGGCGGCTCAGTTGGGAGCCGAGCCTGTCGCGGCTCAAATGGCCGAACGGAAGCGAAGCGCAATTGTTCTCGGGCGACAATGCCGATGGGCTGAGAGGCCCCGAGCACGACTTCGCCTGGTGTGACGAGCTGGCCAAGTGGCGTGAGGCGGAAGGTTCGTGGGACAATCTTCAGTTCGGCCTTAGGCGCGGCATGCGGCCGAGGGCGCTGGTGACCACGACCCCGAAGCCGATCCCACTTTTGGGGAGGATTGGCGACATGTCTTCAACGATCGTCACGCGCGGCAAGACGAGTGACAATATCAATTTGGACGAAGCGGTGAGCGAGCTGCTGATCGCGACCTACGGCGGCACCCGGCTGGGGCTTCAGGAGCTCGATGGCGAGCTGCTCGCCGATGTCGAGGGCGCGCTTTGGACGAGGGACGTGATCGAGCGGGCGCGGGTCGATTTTCCCCTCCCTGCAAGGGAGGGGCGAGGGGTGGGTACGACCCAAGCGAGTTTTAACAGCGCCCAGTCGGCATTGAGCCGCCTGCTCGCTGACCCACCCCCTTCCCCTCCCTTCCAAGGAGGAGGGCATTTCGACCGGATCGTGGTCGGAGTCGACCCGCCCGCCGGTGTCGGCGAGGGAGTCGACGCTTGCGGCATCGTGGTCTGCGGTTCGATCGGCGAGATGCTCTACGTGCTCGAGGATGCGACGGTTCGCGGACTTTCGCCCGAAGGCTGGGCCAACCGTGTCGCGGCGGCGGCGATCCGCTGGGACACCGCCCAGGTGGTCGCCGAAGCGAACAACGGCGGTGCGATGGTCGAAAGCGTTTTGAAAGCCGCCGACCTCGGTCTGCGCGTTCGGCTGGTGCACGCGTCGCGCGGCAAATGCGCCCGCGCCGAGCCGATCGCGCTCAAGTTCGAGACCGGCAAGGCGTTCTTCGCGGGCGAGTTTCCCGAGCTCGAGGCCGAGCTCGGCGGGATGATCGCCGGCGGCGGCTATGATGGGCCGGGCCGCTCGCCCGACCGCGCCGACGCAATGGTCTGGGCGCTGACGGTGCTGAGCGAGACCAGGAGCGGGCTGCCGCGGGTGAGAAGGTTGTAAGCAATAAGGGCGTGGGAAGCCGTCACGGGAATGAATCCCGTGGCGTCAGTCGGGCTCAGCTGCGCTGACCCGGTGGCCGGCTTTCGTACTCTCTTCGACATAAGACCGCGCTTGCGTTGCAATCGCGGCCTTATGCTCGGGCACTCAAGACTTAGGAGCGAGCATGGGGTGGTGGTTCGGGCGCATCCTGACCTTCGAAGTGATCGCCGATGCGCAGCCCCCCTCGGGCTCTTCAATTCTCGCGGATGCCTCCCTTGGAACGATCGCCTGCCAGGCCGATCAGTCGATCGTTGGTTACGCGGCTTACGGAAGCTCGATCCAGGCGGCAGTCCAGCCGTTGGTGGATTGCTACGGATTGCATCTTTTTGATGATGGCTCGGTCGTTCGATCGCCGGTCAACGCCGCACCGTTGCCGATCACCGCTGATCTGCTCGGAAACAGCACGGATGGGAAGCAGGAATCCCCTTTGAAGCGAGATCAGCTTCCCGCGAGAGGGATGCCTGCATCGCTGAGGCTGTCATATTACGACCCCGCGCGCGACTATCAAACGGGCGAGGCGCGCGCGAACGCCAGCGACGAAATCGGAGATGAGCAGCAGCAGGAATTGCCCGCGGTTCTCACGGCAGCCGATGCGAAATCGCTCTCTCAGCAAATGCTGGCCCGAGCTTGGGCGGCTCGCGACAAACTGACGCTCAGGCTGCCGCCGAGCTTTCTCGATCTCGAACCGGGGGCGGAGCTTCAGCTCGGAATTCACCCCGAACTGTGGATCGTGGATACCTGCACCGTCGACGGCTTCGTCGTCGTCGTGGAGGGTTCACCAGCCTGGATCCCGGCGGTCGCGATAGCTGCGGAATCCGGACGCATCGTCGCAAACGCCGACTCTGTCGAAACAAACCTGACGCTGGCCTTGCTCGACGTTCCGGACGTGCTTGGCCAATCGGCCGGCCGGCCGACGGTCCTGCTCGCGGCGTCGAGCTCAGGGGCGGGATGGAAGCGACATCCGGTCGAGCTGAGCTTCGGAGGGCAGACGATCGCCACCGCCGCATCGCACAGCAAGTCGAGCCTCGGCACTGCCGTGAACGTTCTTGCGTCGGCAGACGCCACGCTCATCGACAGCATCAGCACCGTCGACGTGCGGCTGATCGACCCGGACCAGTGGTTGACCAGCTGCGACGACGACGCGCTCGCCGACGGAACCAATCTCGCGGTCCTCGGCTCGGAATTGCTGCAATTCGGCGCGGCGACCCGTCTCGCCGCCGGCTCGTGGCGGCTTTCCCGACTGCTTCGCGGACGAGCCGGGACGGAGTGGGCGACAGATGCCCACAAAGCGGGCGAGACCTTTTGCCTGATCCGCGACGGGGACGTTCGGACAATCGCTCTGCCGCAGTGGATCATCGGTTCGGACGTGACCGCCAACAGCGACAAGGGCGCGTCGGCGACAGTGACGCTTGCTGGCGAATCTTTAAGACCGCCCTCGCCCGTGAACTTGTCGGCAGAGCTCCAGCAGGATGGCGGCATGTCGATCAACTGGACTCGCCGCAGCCGCGGCGGATGGGCCTGGACCGACCAGGTCGACGCGCCGCTCGCGGAAGGTCGCGAGCAATATAATGTGACGCTGACCGGAAGTGTCGGTACGCTCGAGCTGATCGCGGACCAGCCAAGCTTGAACGTTCCTGCCGATCAGCTCGCACTCGCGGGCGCCGGACCCGCCACAATCGAGGTCAGCCAAGTCGGCGATTGGGCGTTGTCGAAACCGGCGCAACTGGCAATCACGCTTTCATAGGATCACCAGATGGGCGCTACACCACGACTTTCACTTCCGTTCCTCAGCGCAGGTCAGGCGCAAAAGGAGGTTACGTACA
>DASUIB010000028.1:0-10419 GCA_036273235.1 Sphingomicrobium sp.
CACCGACTCAATCTTCGCGCCCGGATAATCCTTTTCGATCTCCTGCTTCACCTGAGTTGCGACGCTGTTCGCCGCCGCGTCGCCGCCAGGCGGCTTTGGCAGGCGAATCTGGAAGCTCCTGGGACCGCCGAACTGCGTAACGCCGGCCTCGCCGAGGTGCATCCGATCGACCCGGGAACGCAGCTGCTCGACATCGATCGGCTGGGCGAAGCTGACCCGGATCAGCTGACCCCCGACGAAGTCGACGCCGAGGTTCAGGCCCCGATAGACGGTGAAAGCGATCGACGAGACCGTCAGCAGGAGCGAGATCACCAGCGCAACGTTGCGCCAGCGCATGAAGTCGAGGTTGGTGCCCTCGGGGACGAGCTTGAGGAGCTTCATCGGCTTGTCGTCTCAGATGTGCAGCATGCGCGGGCGGGCGCGGCGGATCCATAGCGCCACCAGCATGCGGGTGAAGTAGACCGCGGTGAACACCGAGGTGACGACGCCGATCAGAAGCACGACGGCGAAGCCGCGCACTGGCCCGGAGCCGAAATAGGCCATGATCGAGGCTGAGATGACGTGGGTCACGTTGGCATCGAATATCGCCCGCATCGCCTCGCGATAGCCGGTCTCGACCGCATCGTGCATTCGCCTTCCGCGCCTGATCTCCTCGCGTATTCGCTCGTTGATCAGAACGTTGGCGTCGACCGCCGCGCCGATAGTCAGGATGAAGCCCGCGATCCCGGGCAGCGTGAGAGTCGCGTTGAACATCGCCATGATGCCGAGGATCAGGAAGGCGTTCACGACCAGCGCGATGTTGGCATAGACGCCGAACCGTCCGTAGGTGACGAGCATGAAGATGATCACGGCGACGATCGATACGCCGCTGGCGATCGCGCCCTTGTGGATCGAATCCTTGCCGAGGTCGGGGCCGATCGACCTTTCCTCCACGACATTCAGCTTCACCGGCAGCCGGCCCGACTGGAGGCTGATGGCTAGTTCGTTCGCGCTCTGCACAGTGAAGTTCCCGGTGATCGACGCGCTTCCGCCGAGGATTGGGCCTTCGATCACAGGGTAGGAGAGGACCGTGCCGTCGAGGATGATTGCAAAGGGCTTGCCGACATTTTCCTGCGTTGCCCGGCCAAAGCGGCGCGCCCCGGCAGAGTCGAAGGTCAGCGCAATGTCGGGGCGGCCGTTCTCGTCGAAGCTCTGCTGAGCTTTCGAGATTTGTTCGCCCGAGACCATCACCCGCCGCTTGACGGCGATTGCGCCTGAACCGTCCGCCATGGGCGCGACCTCGCTGCCGGGCGGCGCATGGCCGGCCTTCACGTCGGCGGGATTCGCCGAAAGATCGACGAGCTTGAACTCGAGGCGGGCGGTCTGCCCGATCAGCTTCTTGAGCTCGTCGGGATTGTCAATTCCAGGCACTTCGACGAGCACCCTGTTGTTGCCTTCCGTCTGGACGGTGATCTCGCGCGTTCCGCCCGGATCGATCCGCTTCCGGACGACGTCGCGGGCGACGCTCATCGCGTCCTTCATCGTCTGGGCGGCGCCGCTCGGCGTCGGAGTCAGGACGACGCGCGTGGAATCTACCACCTGCACGTCCCAGTCGCGGTTGCCGGTGAGCGCGACCGGCTTGGTGAGGTTGCGCATCCGCTCGACCGCCGCATCGACCTTCGTTGGATCTCGGACCATGAAGGACAGCCGCCCACCGGCGGTGGAAATGTCGCCGACGTCGATGGCGGGATCCCGGCGGAGCTCTGTCGAGACCTCGTCTTCCTTCGCCTGAAGCCGCTGCTTCTGCATGTCAGCGGCATCGGCCTCGAATAGCAGATGGCTTCCGCCGGCAAGATCGAGGCCAAGGTTGATTTTGTAGTTCGGGAGCCAGCCCGGCCAGTGGCTCGCGAGTATCGTCGGGGCGATCAGGCTGGGGATCGACAGAAGCACGCCGACCGCGACGACCAGCGATACGAGCCAGACTTTCCAGCGGGGGAATTCAAGCATCAGTCGTTCGCCGGCTTCGTATTGGCCGTCAGCACCTGGCTGATGGTCGATTTGATCACCCGGATTCGAACGCCCTGGGCGATCTCGACCTCCGCCTCTTCGTCCCCGACCTTCGTCACTCGGCCGCGGATTCCGCCGCCCGTGATCACGTCATCGCCCTTCTTTACCGCCGCGATTTCGGCCTGATGCTGCTTCACGCGCTGCTGCTGCGGGCGGATCATCAGCATGTAGAAAATGACGAAGATCAGCACCCAGGGGAGGATTCCGATCAGGATTCCGGTGGTGCCGGCCGAAGCGCCGGGCGCCGCCTGGATCAAGCTCATCAGGATCGGTGGGCTGGACATCGGATGTTGCGGACTTCCCTAGCGAAAGGACGATGGTCGGGGCGACTGGATTCGAACCAGCGACCTCCACACCCCCAGTGTGATGCGCTACCAGGCTGCGCTACGCCCCGACGGCTGGCGCATCTAGGCAGCCCCTTTAAACTAGGCAAGGTGCGACGGCGGCGAAGAAGCAAATCGGGCAAGTGGGTCGGGCGGCTGCTCACGGTCTTGCTCGCCTTGCCCGCGCTGTACCTGACGGCAGCGCTCGCCGGCTCGCTGGTCCCCGTCAACCGCGGCTGGAGCGAGACCGCGCAAGGCACCATTGTCTATCTCGCCGACAACGGCGTCCACACCGACCTCATCATGCCGGTCGAGGCGCAAGGGCTCGATTGGGCGCCGCTGCTCCCCAAAAGCGATTTCGCCGCGCCCGACCCGAACGCGCGCTGGATCGCGTTCGGCGCGGGCGAGCAGCACGTCTATCTGAACACGCCGACATGGTCGGACCTGACGCCGCGGACAGTCTGGTCCGCGCTAACCGGCGGGCCGCAGGTAATCCATGCCGAATATGTGACCAGTCCCGCCTACGCCGCGCGCGAAATTCGCCTTCGACCGGAGGAATACCGCCGGCTGTGGGCCGCCATCCGCGCCGGCTTCGCTCTCGACGAACGCGGCCGCCCGGTACGAATCGCTCATCCCGGCTACGGCCCCGCCGACGCTTTCTATCGAGCGTCAGGGAAGGCGAGCATGGTGACGACCTGCAACAGCTGGATGGCCGACCGGCTTCGGCTCGCCGGAATCAAGGCCAGCGCCTGGCCGCCGTTCGCCGATGGGCTGCTGTGGCGCTACAGGAAGATTCCTCCCCAGCCGAACGGCTGGGGAGGGGAACCATCGAACGTAGATTCGATGGTGGAGGGGTCCGGCTCCGGCGCCCCACGGACGCCTCTGGCGTCCGATCTCGCGCTATCGGCATGCCCCCCGGCATGCCGCGCACTTCGATCCCCTCCACCATTCATCCTTCGGTGAATGGTTCCCCTCCCCACGAGCTTCGCTCGCAGGGAGGAACTACAGAACGTATCGGCTGAGGTCGGCGTTCTTGGCGATTCCGCTGAGCTGCTTCTCGACGAAGGCGGAATCGACCGTGAGGCTCTCGCCGCTTCGGTCCTCGGCTTCGAAGCTCACATCCTCGAGCAGTTTCTCCATCACCGTCTGGAGCCGCCGCGCACCGATATTCTCGACCGCTTCGTTGACCTCGGCGGCGATGCGCGCGAGCGCCTCGATCCCATCCGGCGCGAAATCGATCGTCACGCCCTCGGTGCCGAGCAGCGCCCGATATTGCTCGGTCAGGCTGGCGCGGGTCGCCGACAGGATGCGGACGAAATCCTCCTGCGTCAGCGCCTTCAGCTCGACGCGGATTGGAAGCCGCCCCTGGAGCTCGGGCAGCAGATCGGCGGGCTTGGCGAGGTGGAACGCGCCCGATGCGATGAACAATATATGGTCGGTCTTCAGCGGCCCGTACTTGGTCGCGACCGTGGTGCCTTCGATCAGCGGCAAAAGGTCGCGCTGGACGCCCTCGCGGCTGATCGAGCCGCCGCGCACGTCGCTGACCGCGATCTTGTCGATCTCGTCGATGAACACGATGCCGTTCTCCTCGGCATCGGTGAGTGCGACGCGGTTGATGTCGTCGGGATCGACCCTTTTGTCGGCCTCTTCCTCGGTCAGGCGCGCGAAGGCGTCGGGCACCTTGAGCTTGCGCCTTTTCCTGGGTGCGGCGCCCATCGCCTTACCCATCAGCGATTTGAGGTCGAACACCTGGGCGCCCATTCCGGGAATTTCGAACGGCATCGCGGGAGCCTCGTCGACCTCGATTTCGACTTCGGCCTTGTCGAGGCTTCCGTCGGTGAAGCGCTGGCGGAAGCTTTGCCGAGTCGCCTCGCTCGAGCCCTTGCCGGTGAGCGCATCGAGGAGCCGCTCCATCGCCGCTTCCTCGGCGGCATCGCGGACTCGCGCCCGGCGGCGGTCGCGCTCGAGCCGGACCGCTTCCTCGACGAGGTCGCGGGCGATCTGCTCGACGTCGCGGCCGACATAGCCGACCTCGGTGAACTTGGTCGCCTCGACCTTGACGAACGGCGCGTCGGCGAGCTTCGCGAGGCGGCGGCTGATCTCGGTCTTTCCACAGCCGGTGGGCCCGATCATCAATATGTTCTTGGGCGTGACCTCGTCGCGCAGCTCGGGACTGAGCTGCTGCCGCCGCCAGCGGTTGCGGAGCGCGACGGCGACCGCTTTCTTCGCATCGTCCTGGCCGATGATATGCTCGTTCAGTGCGGCGACGATTGCCTTGGGAGTGAGCTTGTCTTTCAGCACTTCGCCCCCGCCGCTCTGGGGAATATTCGTGTGATAGTTCATTTCACCACCGATGTCGGAGCCGGCGTCTGCCACTTCAAGCCGTGCAGCGGAAGGAGGCGAAGAAGCGCTTGTGGTCGGCGATGATGCGCTGGATCGTCGCGGGGTCGGGCGTCGCGTCCCACTGATCGAGCTCGAACGTGCCGCCGAGCAGGATTCCGTCGGGCCGCGGGAACATGTAGCCGGGGCCGCCGGTGAAGGCATAGCGGACCTCGGGCTGCGGCTCGAGGATCGCGAGCTGGCCGCGCGCGGGGTGCAGGTCGGCATCGCCGAACAGGTCGCGGCTGCCGAGGCCGGTGCAGTTGAAGACGAGGGTCTCGGGCAGAGCCGCGATATCCGCCGGAGTCGCAAATTTGCGCACCTCGATCTTGCCGCCGGCGATCTCGACGTCGCGGGTCATCTGGCGGAGGTAGCGACCGGTCTCGACATACATCGTGTCGTAGCGAAGCGTACTCGCCCAGGGGAACGGGTGCTCGGCCGGCGTCAACATCCGGTCGATCGGCGGGAAGCTCTGAAGCAGCTTCGCTTCGGGGCTGTCGGTCTCCACATAGGTCGGAAGCCAGCGGACGCCATAATCCTCGCCGACCATGATCTGGAAACGGCGCCAGCTGTAGTCGAGCGCGGTGGTGAACTGGGTCCGGAACTCGGGCGTGACCTCCTCGTCGCGGAACACCGCGAACGGATGGAACTGGCCGCCGGCGACGTTGGAGGTGGTGTCGGGCGGAAGCGCGGCGGTGTAGATCGTGACCGGAAATCCCGCTTCCTGCACCAGCCGCGCGGTCGACAGGCCCATCGCGCCCGCGCCGAGCACGGCGACCGGCCCTTGATGCCCCTGAAGCCCGAGTTCGGCCGCAAGCTTGGATGAGCCCCAGCTCAGGGTGATGCCCCCGCCGCCGTGGCCGTAATTGTGGACGACGGTCTTGCCGCCGAGCGGCTCGGCGCGAACCACGAAGCCCTTGCGGCGGTATGGCCTTAAACCCGCGACCGCGCGGATGAGGTGGCTGGGATCGGCGTCGACCGGTGCCAGCGGCGTGCAGCCGCTTGGGGTGCGGGTTCCGACCGTTGCACATCCTGAAAGCAGCGCGGCCGATCCTACGGCAAATTCTCGGCGATTCAGGAGCATTATTTCTCCCTATCGTCATTCCCGCGAAAGCGGGAATCCACCTTTCTTCAAACGGCAGAAAAGGGTGGATCCCGGATCAAGTCCGGGATGACGATTACTCCACCGTCTCAACCGTAATCCGGTCGTTGGTGAAGACGCACACCTCCGATGCGATCTGCATCGCCCGCCGTGCGAGCACCTCAGGGTCCTGCTCGTAATCCGCCAGCGCCTTGGCAGCCGACAGCGCGTAATTGCCGCCCGATCCGATCGCCGCGATCCCGCCCTCGGGCTCGAGCACGTCGCCGTTGCCGGTGAGGATCAGCATCTGCTCGGCGTCGGCGACGATCATCAGCGCTTCAAGGTTGCGGAGATATTTGTCGGTCCGCCAGTCCTTCGCCAGCTCGACCGCGGCGCGGAGCAGCTGGCCGTTATATTGCTCGAGCTTCTTCTCCAGCCGCTCGAACAGAGTGAACGCATCCGCCGTCGCCCCGGCGAAGCCGCCGATGACCTTCCCGTCCTGCCCGATCCGCCGGACCTTCTTCGCGTTGGGCTTCATCACGGTATTGCCCATGCTGACCTGGCCGTCGCCGGCAATGACGGTCCTGCCGCTCTTCTTGACCCCGAGGATCGTCGTTCCGTGCCATTGTTCCATGTCCGGCATGTGGGGAGCCTCCGCCGCCTTGTTCAAGCGCGGCCGGCGAACATGAAGAGAGCAGCGCCGAGGATGCAGACGAAGGCGCCGATGTAGCGCCAGCCGATCGGCTCTTTCAGCACCACGACGGCGAAGACGGCAAAGACGCTAAGCGTGATCACCTCCTGGATGATCTTCAGCTGCTCGCCGGTGAATCCATGAGCGTAGCCGATGCGGTTGGCGGGGATGGCGAAACAATATTCGACGAGCGCGATCCCCCAGCCGATCAGGATCGCCGCGATCATCGGCAGGTGGGGAAATTTGAGGTTCCAGTACCAGGCGATGGTCATGAAGACGTTCGAGATGCACAGGAGCAGGATCGTGATCATCGGCGGCGCCTAGCGCTCTCGCTTGCCAGCGGCAATCAGTCGGCCAGCGCTTCGAAGCGCTTGTCCGGCACCAGCCACATCGCCGCGACCGCGATGTAGATCGCAACCGCGGCATAGGGCCACAGGAACGCGAGCGCGATCGCGAGCAGATACGCGAGGATCGTGATCTTGCCCTTACGGCCTCCTTGCGCGGCTTTGGTGATCGGCGCGTTGGCATCGTTCGCTTTGACCAGGGCGAAGAACAGCAGCCCGCTCGATAGCGCGCACAGCAGCATCATCACTCCGTAGGCGAGCACCGTATCGCGCGTGATCCCCGCTTCCCCGACCCAACGCATGACGAATGGCACCAGGCTGAGCCAGAAGAGGAAGAAGAGGTTGGCGAGCAGCACGGCTCCGCTGACCTTGCGTGACGCCTGCAGCATATTGTGGTGCTGCGACCAATAGATCCCGACCTTGACGAAGGAGAGCGCGTAAGCGGCGAAGAGGACTCCGAGCGGCTTCAGCGCCGCGAGCCCCGCGCTTTGCGGCACCGGAAGCGCAAGCACCATGATGGTAATAATGATCGCGACCACGCCGTCGGTGAAGCTGTTCAGCCGGTTGGTGTTCATGGCCCCGCCCCCGCAGCCTTTGTCTCGTCATTCCCGCGAAAGCGGGAATCCCGCTGTTGTTCAAGTAAGCGGGACCCCCGCTATTACGGGGGTGACGCAGATATCTTCTCGCCTTCGCGCTAGATCAATTCCCTTTCTTGCTCGGTTCGACTGCGACTTGGGGTCAACTCATTAGGCGCTTCGCCCGGTAACACGGTCTTGAGAAGCCGATTGAAACCGTTGCCATGTCATCCCAGTCGCTTGGCCTGCTGATCAATCTCGCGTTTGACTCGCCTCACATCATGATCCGCGTTCTGAGCCTCGCGCTTAGTATCTCGAAGCGCCTCTTCGAAGATCACAAGATTCTCTCGATGCTTGGCAAGGTAGCGCGGATTGTTCTCTGGGTCGAACATCTGACGACGTTCACACATTGGGCCGACCCAGGTATCGAACGCCGCTTCGGGCCGATTAAACTCTTGCGCCCACATGGGTGCCCTCAGCTCTGCTCCCGTGAAGGCGCTAATCGCTTGATCAAGCAGCTTATCGGGCCAGTCGGGCCACATTGTCGGGCGGATCACCTTCTCGCGCTCGTGCTTTCTTACAGAGGCCTTATACACTTCGACCGCCGCTCCGCATTTCGTAATCGCCTCCTCTAGACGCTCTTTCTTTCGCTCATGTGCGATCCGTTCACCGTTTAATCGGACTAGCTGCACCTCTGGGGGCTGAAGATGTGGAGCGGTGTTGACGGGCGGCCTTGGCGAATACTCGGCCAACCGATACTCTCGGTCGATCACCGGCTCCTTCGATGGGCTTCCCTGTTCAGGAGGGTGTGGCTCTGTTCTCACCGCTGGCTTCGGTGCGCCGGCGATTTGGACTGCGCGGTGGAGTCTAGTCGCCACATACAGTACATAAATCATAACCGCCGCCGCTAACGCCAACACTCCGATAGCGACCGGCGGCAAATGCTCAGCGTGAGCGACCCATCCTGTAATCACGACCGCGCCCGCAGCCCATGGCAAGCCCCACAGCCACGCTGCCGTCGATAGAGCGTTAATCGCGTGCCATAATGCTCGAACAGCTTTCCACATGTCGGACATACTGCCGCCTTTTCCCCTACAGTTGTAGGTTCTCCAGTGGCAGGCCCACTAGCAGACATGGTTACATGTCCCCACGGGATACACGCCATTTTCTTATACCTGAGTAAGGAGCGCGACATGGACGAAGAATCAATTGCCGGTGGTATTTGGAGTGCTCAAATGAGTATGGTGCTGATCGGCAATCTAGTTAGCACGGGCCTGATGCCAGCAGAGATCGCCCGGAAAAATGTCGATGATGCGTATGCGTTGCTCGCAAAGTCTCGCCCGCACGATTCGCATTATTTCCTTGGGTTCGCGAGTGAGTTTCGAAAAACGATCGATATGGCGGAAGCGAGCCTCGGCCAGGAGCTGAACGGTTCATAGACACTCTTTCGGGCAAATGTGATTGCGGTTGCAGAGATGGTAATTGGCGGTTCAATTTTTGGCATTGAGCGGTCGCTGCTTCGCCTGAGGTCTCACTGCCGCCTGGGCGCGAACCCATTTGATCAGTTCGTCGAGCTGGATGGCTTGCTCGGTGGCGGTGAGCTGATCGGATTGAGGAAATCCGTCTTGACCGGCGGCTTCAAGAGGTCCGCCGGCGGCAGCGGGTAGGCCGGGCATTGGCGCGCCTGCGCCACCGCGGGGATCGGCTGCGGCGCCGGCACTTTGGCCGCGCAGGCGTTGAGCAAGAGAGCGAGCGGCGGCAAGGCGCGCTTCATAATCATCGGAGGTCCTTTCGTTGATGGATTGCTGCTCGGCGGCAACGCGTTCGGCGTTGGCTTTGTCCGAGGCTTGCGCCTGCGCGGCGGCGGCGCGGTAGTCGGCGACGGTGCCGGCGAGCGCGGTCTGCTCCTCGCCGTAGAGCTGCTCGAAATGGCCGCTCTCTTTCTTCCAGTGGCGGGTCTCGCCTTTCTGGATGACGAGGAGGAGAGCGAGGGCGAGGCCGACCGCGAGACCGGCGACCCCCTGGATGTTGAGCAGGCGGAGGAAGGTCATGGCTGGCCCTCCCCGTCGGCCTCGACCGTCGCTCCGTCGCGCGTCGCGCTGACCTTGAGGCGCCCGACCGGCCCGCCGGTGAGCAGGCCGACGATCACCACCACCATCGCCCCGATAAAGCCGCCGAGCGACCAGCCGAAGATGAGGACGATCGTATGCTCTTCGGCCTTGCTCCAGCCGCCCCACATGAGGAGCGCGATCATGGCGACGGCACAGGCGCCGCAGAACATTCCCGCCGCGGCGGCGAGAAGGCCGTAGATGTAGCGCTGGCCCTCGGCGAAGGTGGTGGGTGGTGGAAGGGGTGTCATGCAAGTCTCCGTTCTTAAGTTCACTAATGTCACGCGATGCGTTGGGTTTTTTCGTGACGTTAGCCGATTTCGCCAATTCGGTTCGCAAGCCAGCCGTAGAGGAACGCCTCATTGGCTGGGCGGCGTTCTGCCAGCCGGAGGTAGCGTTCGCCCTGGAGCGCCTCGAGCGCGCGCAGCAGCACGGTCTCGCCGCCGGTCTTTTGTTGGTCGCCGCCAGCCACGCCAACCAGCGGCGACGAGCCACGAACCTTCAGGAAAGCGTCGAGCGCGGCGAGAGTCTGCGGGCCGATCCGCCCGTCGGGCGTCAAGTCGGGATAATCACTGCCGTTACGGTTGAGCGCGGTCAGCGCGCGCTGGAGGAAGGTGATCGCGACCGCCGGGCCCATGTTGGCGCCGGTGTCAAACAGCTCCGCGGCAATGCGCGCGCTCCGCGTCGCCACCTGATCGAGGGCGGGGCCAAGCCAGTAGAGGCGCTTGTAGATCGTCACGGCCTCTTCGCGCGGCAGCTGACGCATTGGCCCGCAATAGCCGTTGGCGCGAGCGACCGCCTGGGTGATCCCGAAGCAGGTCGGCCCACCCTTGTCGGCGGGATTGTCGGCATAGCCGCCTTCGCGATCGATC
>DASUIB010000029.1:0-4638 GCA_036273235.1 Sphingomicrobium sp.
TCGACCGCGCCGTTCATCGGTCTGTTCGGCACCGTCGTCGGCATTTACCGGGCGCTGATCAAGATCGGTTCTTCGGGCGAAGCGTCGATCAACACCGTCGCCGGCCCGGTCGGCGAAGCGCTGATCATGACCGCGCTCGGCCTGGTCGTGGCGGTGCCCGCGGTGCTTGCCTACAACTGGCTGATCCGCCGCAACAAGTCGATCATGGAGGATCTCGCGGCCTTCACCAACGACCTCCACGGCTATCTGATGTCGGCGGGCTCGGTGAAGCCGCGCGTCGGCGGCACCACCGGTCCGGCAGTGAGGGGGACTGCCGCGGCCAAGACAAGCGGCGCTCCGACGCAGCCGGGCAGCGAGCCGCTGCGGACGGGCCGTACGGCGACGGGCGCGGAAGCGACTCCGACCGGCGCAAAGTAAACTCTGGCGGAGGTCCGGTCTTCGGCCGGATCTCCGCCTCAAATTGAGCTAGGAAAGAGCCAGCCGTATGGCAGGACAAGTCATTCAAGAAGGTGATGACGACACGGCGATCTCGGACATCAACGTCGTTCCGATGACCGACGTCATGCTGGTGCTCCTGATCGTCTTTCTGATCACGATTCCAGTGGTGAACCACCGGGTTCCGGTGACTTTGCCTAAGGTCCGCTACGAACCGACCATAACGAAGCCGGAAAACGTCTCACTGAGCGTGCGCAACGGGCCCGGCGGCACATGCGAGGTCTATTGGCAGCTGACCCGCGTCTCGCAGAAAGAGCTGCTTGACCGCGCGGTCAAGAAGCTCGAGGACCTGATCAAGAGCGTCGGCGGCGTCCAGAATGTCAACGAAGACAATATGCCCGAGGCGCACATCCGCGGCGACATCAATACCCAGTACAAGTGCGTCGGCGCGACCATCCTCACGATGCAAGAGGCCGGTTTCCAGCGCGTCGGCTTCATTTCACAACCGGGCGCGGGCCCGGTTCCGCGGCTGTAGGAGTATTTCGCCATGTCGATGCAAACCACGGGCGATAATGCTTCTGGCGAACCGATGGTGGACATGAACATAACGCCGCTCATCGACGTCTTGCTGGTTCTCATCATCATGCTGATCATCACCATCCCGCCGCAGACGCACGCGGTGAAGCTCGACCTGCCGCAGAACACGAATCAGCCTCCGCCGCCGATCCAGCCGCTCAAGAACACGGTGGGAGTCACGGCAAGCAACCAGATCACCTGGAACGGCAATCCGATCACGCAGGACCAGCTGCGCTCCTATCTCGAGGTCACTCAGCAGATGAACCCCATTCCGGAGCTGCATCTGCAGCCGGACGCGACCGCGCGCTACGAGCTGGTCGATGAGGTGCTGGCGATCACCAAGAAAGCCCATGTGCAGAAGATGGGCTTCGTCGGGAACGAATATTATCAGAACATTTTCTAGGGCTTCGCTCCAGGCAGGGCTCTGAGGGCGGTTCCTTCGGGAGCCGCCCTTTTCATGTAGAGAGGACACTGGCGCTCGCCGGAGTGAAATGCCATTGCTCGCGCCGATGAACGACCAGCGCCGCTTCGCCGTTGTCATCCTTGCCGCG
The DNA here is from genome assembly GCA_036273235.1 of Sphingomicrobium sp. Lineage (GTDB taxonomy): Bacteria > Pseudomonadota > Alphaproteobacteria > Sphingomonadales > Sphingomonadaceae > Sphingomicrobium. The sequence goes on from DASUIB010000029.1 coordinate 1,563, forward strand.
GGGCAGGGCACGCGCATGCGGTCGGACACGCATAAGGTGCTGCACCCGATCGCGAGCAGGCCGCTGCTCCTCCATCTGCTCGACCGTGTCGACGCTCTGGGCGCCGAGAAGCGTGTTGTCGTGGTCGGCAAGGGCCGCGAGCAGGTCGAGGCGGCGATCGCCGGCCGCGATGTGAGCGTCGCTTTCCAGGCCGAGCAGAAGGGCACCGGGCACGCCGTCGAGCAGGCGGCCGAGGCGCTTGCCGGCTATGACGGGCCGGTCCTGATCCTCTACGCCGACACGCCCTTCGCCGAGGCGGACACGCTTCGGCGGATGCTCGACCGGCTCGACGGCGACGACGGTCCCGGCGTGGTGGTGCTCGCCTCCTGCCCCGAAGATCCGGCCAAGTACGGGCGAATCATCCTTGGCGAGGGCGACCGCATTGCGAAGATGGTCGAATATCGCGACGCGACAGAGGAAGAGCGCGCGGTGCGGCTGTGCAACTCGGGCATGATGGCGGTCCGCGCCCGCGACCTGTTCCGCTGGCTCGGCAAGGTCGGCAACGACAATGCTGCGGGCGAATATTATCTGCCCGACGTCGTCAATGTCGCCGCGGCCGAGGGACGCGAGGCGGTCGTGATCGAGGGCGATGCTTACGAGACCGCAGGGGTCAACAGCCGCGCCGAGCTCGCCCATCTCGAGCTCGAATGGCAGCGGCGCCGGCGCGAGCGGGTGCTTCACGAGGGCGCGACCCTGATCGACCCCGAAAGCGTCTGGTTCGCCTATGACACGAAGCTCGGCCGCGACGTCACGGTCGAGCCGCACGTGGTGTTCGGCCCCGGCGTCGAGGTCGCCGACGGGGCGACGATCCACGCGTTCAGCCACATCGAGGGGGCGATCGTCGGCGCGAAGGCCAGCATCGGCCCGTTCGCGCGCATTCGGCCGGGGACCCGCCTCGCCGAGCGAAGCAAGGTCGGCAATTTCATCGAGCTTAAAAAGGCCGATGTCGGCGAAGGCGCCAAGGTCAACCATCTGTCCTACATTGGCGATGCGTCGGTCGGCGCGGGCGCGAACATCGGCGCCGGCACCATCACCTGCAACTACGACGGTTTCGGCAAGTACCGCACCGAGATCGGCGCGGGCGCCTTCATCGGATCGAACACGGCGCTGGTCGCTCCGGTGAGGATCGGCGCGGGAGCGGTCGTCGGAGCCGGATCGGTGATCACCCGCGACGTCGAGCCCGACAGCCTCGCAATCGAGCGAAGCGAGCAAAAAGGGATCGCCGGCTGGGCTCGCCGGTTTCGTGAGCGGATGACGCGGAAAGCGGCCGAGTAACGATGTGCGGAATTGTCGGCATCGTCGGCAGGAGCGACGTCGCGCAACGGCTGTTCGACGGCCTCAAGCGGCTCGAATATCGAGGCTATGACTCGGCCGGGATCTGCACCATCAACAATGGGCAGCTCGAACGCCGCCGCGCCGAGGGAAAGCTCGAAAATCTCGAGCGCGAGCTCAAGGCCGACCCGCTCCACGGGATTACCGGCATCGCGCACACCCGCTGGGCGACGCACGGCGCGCCGACGGTCGGCAATGCCCATCCGCACATCGTTGGACCGGTGGCGCTCGTCCACAACGGAATCATCGAGAATTTCAAGCCGCTGCGGGACGAGCTGCTCGCCGAGGGGCGGCAGTTCGAAAGCGAGACCGATACGGAAGTGGTCGGGCACCTCGTTGCCCGCGAGATCGAGCGCGGGGCGTCGCCGCAGGACGCCGTCGCGGCGGTGCTGCCGCGGCTGACGGGCGCTTTCGCGATCGCTTTCCTGTTCCGCGACGATCCCGACCTGATCGTCGGCGCCCGCCGCGGAGCGCCGCTCACCGTCGGCTATGGCGACGGGGAGAATTATCTCGGCTCGGATGCGCTTGCGGTCGCGCCCTGGACCCAGCGCATTGCCTATCTCGACGAAGGCGACTGGGCTGTGGTTCGCCGCGAGAACATCGATATTTTCGACCGGCAGAATCGACCGGTGAAGCGGGAGATCGTGGAGTCCGGCGCTTCCTCCACCCCCGTCGAGAAGGGCAATTACCGCCACTACATGCAGAAGGAGATTTTCGAGCAGCCGATCGTCGTTGCCCAGACTCTCCAGAGCTATGTCCGCCCGTTCGAGGGCGAGGTCGCGCTTCCGACCGGCGAACTCGACCTCGCAAGCTTCGACCGGGTGACGATCGTCGCGTGCGGCACGAGCTATTATGCCGGGCTGGTCGCCAAATATTGGATCGAGCAGTTCGCGCGCGTGCCCGTCGACATCGATGTTGCGAGCGAGTTCCGCTACCGCCAGCCGGTGCTTGAGCCCGGCGGCCTGGCACTGTTCATCAGCCAGTCGGGCGAAACCGCGGACACGCTTGCCGCGCTTCGTCACGCGCGGGCCGAGAAGCAGCATATCGCGGTGGTGGTGAACGTTCCGACCAGCTCGATGGCGCGCGAGGCCGACCTCCTCCTCCCGACCCATGCCGGGCCGGAGATCGGAGTCGCCTCGACCAAGGCCTTCACCTGCCAGCTCGCGGTGCTTGCCGCGCTCGCGGCCAATCTCGCCCGAGCCAAGGGCCTGCTCAGCCGCGAAGCCGAAAGAGAGATCGTCGCTCACCTCCAGCAGGCGCCGGCCGCGCTCAACGCCGCGCTCGACCATGACGACGAGATCGCGGCCATGGCGCACCTCATCTCGCCGGCGCGCGACGTGCTCTATCTCGGGCGCGGTCCCGATTACCCGATGGCGCTCGAAGGCGCGCTGAAGCTCAAGGAAATCAGCTACATCCACGCCGAAGGCTATGCCGCCGGCGAAATGAAGCATGGCCCCATCGCGCTCATCGACGACAATGTGCCGGTGATCGTGATCGCGCCTTCAGGGCCTTTGTTCGACAAGACCGTCAGCAACATGCAGGAGGTCCGGGCGCGCGGCGGCAAGATCGTGCTGATCAGCGATGCCGAAGGGATCGCCCAGGCCGGCGAGGGGTGTATGGCGACGATCGAAATGCCCGAAGTGCACCCGCTGATTGCGCCGATCGTATATGCTGTGCCGGTGCAGCTGCTGGCCTATCATACCGC
>DASUIB010000030.1:0-2685 GCA_036273235.1 Sphingomicrobium sp.
GGTTCGTTGAAGGAGCTGGTCGCCAGCCTCGCACACGCATTCCACGATTGGGTCGACATGATCCACCGTTCGCGCGCCGCGCTCGCCGAAGATGCCGCGCATTTGAAGCAGCAGGCCGCGAAAGACCGGGAACACGCCTGATACTTGGCGGGCTTTGAACCGAGGTTGTACTTTGTCCGACTAACTGAGCGGGAGGAATGGATGGAACTACCCTGGCTTTCGCGCTGGCAGCCGCAGCTGCTCGCCGTGCTCCGGATCGTGACCGGGCTGCTGTTCCTCGAACATGCGACGCAGAAGTTCTTCGCCTTCCCCACGCCTTTCCCGATGCCTGGGCCGCTCCCGCCGATCGAAGTCGCCGCGGGGGTGATCGAATTCGCCACCGGCATATTGGTGACGATCGGCCTGTTCACGCGGCCGATCGCTTTCCTCGCCGCGGGCGAGATGGCCGTGGGCTATTTCATGTACCATTTCCCCAAGAGCTTCTGGCCGGCGGTGAACATGGGCGAAGCGGCAATCCTCTACTGCTTCGTCTTCCTCTACATCGCTGCGGCGGGGCCGGGAGCCTGGAGCATCGACGGCGCACGGATGAAGAACGCGCCGATCAGGTAACCTTCGCGCGAGTCTTGAAGCGCGGCTGGTCCCATTCGGCTGTGGCGAGAATCTCGGCGAGGATTTCGGCCGCGCGGACGACATCGGCGTAGCGCCTGTAGAGCGGGGTGAACCCGAAGCGCATCAGGTCGGGCGCTCGGAAGTCGCCGATCACACCGCGCGCGATCAGCGCCTGCATCACGGCGTAGCCCTCCGGATGGGCGAAGACGACGTGGCTGCCCCGGCTTGCCGGATCGCGCGGGCTGGCAAGGTGGACGTCGCTTCCACAGCGGGCCTCGACCTCCTCGATGAACAACTGCGACAGCCTGCGCGACTTCGCCTGCACGTCGGCCATCGGGATGCCATCGAACGTCCCGATCCCCGCGTCGAGCGCGGCCATGGCGAGGATCGGCGGCGTGCCGGTGAGAAAGCGGCTGATCCCGCTGACCGGCCGATAATCGTCGACGAAGGCGAACGGTTCGGCATGGCCCATCCAGCCCTGAAGCGGATTGGCGAGCGTGTCCTGAAGCCGCTCGGCGACGTAGATGAAAGCCGGCGCGCCGGGGCCGCCATTCAGATATTTGTAGCCACAGCCGAGCGCGAGGTCGCAGCCGGTGCCGCCGAGGTCGAGCTCAATCGCACCGGCGCTGTGCGACAGGTCCCAGACGGTGAGCGCGCCCGCTTGGTGCGCGGCCTCGTTGATCGCGCGCATGTCGTGCACGGCAGCGCTTCGGTAGTCGACGTGCGTGAGGGTGACGACGGCGGTGTCGGGGCCAATCGCGTCCAGCACCTGGTCCGCCGGGACAGCCTTGAGTTCGAGACCGAGCATGTCGGCGAGGCCCTGCGCGACGTAGAGGTCGGTCGGGAAATTCGCCCGCTGGCTGAGGATCGTGCGCCTGCCCGGCCGCGCCTGAACCGCCGCGGCGAGCAGCTTGAACAGGCAGATGCTGGTGGAATCGGCGATCAGCAGCTCGTTCGGCTTCGCACTGACGATCGGCGCGAGTCTGGCCGCAATCTGCGCCGGCCAGTCGATCCAGCCATGCTTGTTCCAGCTGGCGATCAGGTCTTCGCCCCATTGGCCCTCGGCGGTCGTCGCAAGCGCGGCGGGCGCCGACTTCGGTAGTGCGCCCAGCGAATTGCCGTCGAGGTAGATGACGTCATCCGGAAGGCGGAACCGCTCGCGGGCGAAGGCGAGCGGGTCGGCGGCGTCGAGTTGCTGGGCTTCCGCGAGTCTCATTCGTTCCCCGTCATTGCGAGCGCAGCGAAGCAATCCAGCCGCCGACATGGATTGCCGCGTCGCTCCGCTCCTCGCAATGACGATCTAAAGCTTCGGCAGGGTCACGCCCTTCTGTCCCATATATTTGCCGGCGCGGTCGGCGTAGCTCACTTCGCACGGTTCATTGCCCTGGAGGAACAGGAACTGGCAGGCACCCTCGTTGGCGTAGACCTTGGCCGGCAGGGGCGTGGTGTTCGAAAATTCGAGCGTCACATGCCCTTCCCAGCCCGGCTCGAGCGGAGTGACGTTCACGATGATTCCGCAGCGCGCGTAGGTCGATTTGCCGAGGCAGATCACCATCACGTCGCGCGGGACCCGGAAATATTCGACCGTGTGGGCGAGGGCGAAGCTGTTGGGCGGGATGATGCAGACGTCGGTCGTCCGGTCGACGAAGCTGTTCGATGCAAAATCCTTCGGGTCGACGGTCGCCGAATCGACGTTGGTGAAAATCTTGAAATGATTGGAGACCCGCGCATCATAGCCGTAGGAGGAAAGGCCGTAGCTGATGCAGCCCTCGCGCCGCTGCGCTTCGACGAACGGCTCGATCATGCCCTGCTTCTGCGCAGCCTCGCGAATCCAGCGGTCGGATAAAATCGCCATGACGAGTGCCTAACGGGCTGCTCCGAACCCATCAATTTGGGTTCGATTATTTCTGTGGATGGGGTCGGCGGGGCGAATTCGGGACTTCCTGCGGACGACCGTGCGATTCGTGCACAACCTATCCACAACTGTGCTATTTCTGCCGCGCTTGATGTGGGGCCGCACGAGCGTAGGAGCCGCGCATGGCCGAAGTCATCCGCATCGCCGAGTCCGCGTCAGAA
>DASUIB010000031.1:0-2841 GCA_036273235.1 Sphingomicrobium sp.
CGGCGTCAAATCCTCGGCGCGCCGGCTCGGCGAGAAAGCGCCGCTCGGCATTGCGATCTTCTATCTCATGGCCGTGTTGTTGTGGGCGGCGGCGATCTGGACTGTTCGGCCCGATTGGCTCGCGCTTCTCGCGCTCGTGCCTGCCGCGTTCCATCTCGCCAACCAGGCCCTCCGCGCCGACGTTCGCGACGGTGACCTCGCGCTGAGGCTGTTCCGCTCGAACCGCACCTGCGGGCTACTCGTCTTTCTCGCAATGCTGGTCGTCGGCCTCTCCGCAGCCTCCTAGGGCATTTCGCAGCTGTTGCGCGCCGCCGCTCCTCCGCTAAAGCGCCGCCGTGGACAGCATCTGGATCAAGGGCGGGAGCAAGCTCAAGGGCGAGATCCCGATCAGCGGCGCGAAAAATGCCGCGCTCGCCTTGATGCCATGCGCGCTTCTCACCACAGAGAAGCTGACGCTCAAGAACCTGCCGCGGCTCGCCGACGTCGACACCTTCAGCCATTTGCTCAACCAGCTTGGCGTCTCGACGCACATCGCCGGCGTGAAGAAGGGCGAGATCGGCCGGCGGATGACACTCCAGGCCGACGAGATCGTATCCACGGTCGCGCCTTACGACATGGTCCGCAAAATGCGCGCCTCGGTGCTGGTGCTCGGCCCAATGCTGGCGCGGATGGGTGAGGCGACGGTCTCGCTCCCCGGCGGCTGCGCGATCGGCGATCGGCCGATCGACCTCCATTTGAAGGCGCTCGAATGCATGGGCGCCGAGATCGAGCTCACCGCCGGCTATGTGAAGGCGAGCGCGCCCAAGGGGCGGATAAGCGGCGGCGACTTCAGTTTCCCCGTGGTCTCCGTCGGAGCGACCGAAAATGCGGTAATGGCGGCCGTGCTCGCCAGAGGGCGCAGCCAATTGTTCAACGCGGCGCGCGAGCCGGAGATCGTCGACCTTTGCAACTTGCTGCTGGCGATGGGCGCGAAGATCAAGGGCATCGGGTCATCGCACCTGACAATCGATGGGGTCGAGGCGCTGCACGGCGCCGAATATGAAGTCATGCCCGACCGCATCGAGGCGGGAAGCTACGCCTGCGCGGCGGGAATGACCGGCGGCTCGATCGACCTGATCGGCGCTCGTCCCGAGGACATGCAGGCGACCTTGAATGCGCTCGCCCAGTGCGGGCTGATGGTCGAGTTCCACAATCGCGGGATCAAGGTCAACGCCGACGGCGGGCTCAAGCCGCTGGCGCTCTCGACCTCGCCCTTCCCGGGTTTCGCAACGGATATGCAGGCGCAGTTCATGGCCATGCTGTGCCTCGCTGAGGGCGACAGCTTCCTTGAGGAGACGATCTTCGAGAACCGCTACATGCACGTGCCCGAGCTGAGACGTATGGGCGCCGACGTCGACATTCACGGCCGCTCGGCGATCGTGCACGGGATCGAGAAGCTCACCGGCGCGAGCGTGATGGCGACCGACCTTCGCGCATCGATGAGCCTGGTGCTTGCGGGGCTTGCCGCCGAGGGCGAGACCGAAGTGCTGCGCGTCTATCACCTCGACCGGGGCTATGAGCGGCTGGAGGAGAAGCTGAGCGCCGTCGGCGCCACGATCGAGCGGCGGAGCTCGAATTAGAGCTTCTTCGCGAAGCGGATACTGGTCCGCTCGTAGCCCATGTGGCGATAGAAAGCGTGGGCTTCGGCGCGCCGGTCGTTGCTGGTGACCTCGACCAGCCTGCAGCCTTTCTTGCGCATCCAATCCTCGGCCGCTTCGACCAGCATCCGGCCGATTCCGTGGCCCTGCGCCTCCTTGGCGACCACTAGCGGCGAAATGCGGCCGACCGGCACCTCGCGATGGATCATCACGCGCGCGCTGACGCCGCACAGGCCGGCCACCTCTTTGTGGATCGTCGCGACGAGGGGAGTTTCATCCGTTTTCTTCAGCGCCGACAGGTTCTTGCGGACGGATTTCTCGTCGATCTCATGGCCGAGATCGCGGATCAGCTCGGCCAGACGCGGCGCATCGGCGGGTCTCGCCTCACGGACCTGCGGCTTGGGCGGCGGTGCTCGCTCCGGCTCGCGGTCGTTCGCCGCTTCGCGTACCGGCTTCCGCCTGCGCTTGCGCGGCAGCACGGCGACGTCGAGCGAGGCGCCCCAGTCCTTCGCGTCGAGGTTGCGCAGATATTCGGCGACCTCCTCGGGTTTTCCGGTCGGGCCCTTCGCATCCATGCCCAAGACGGGCTTTCCGGCCCTGTCGGTCAGGCCGACCTTCCCGAAGCGCTTCTTGCCCGGCGTCCGGACGCGCGAACGGACGAGCCTGAGCCCGCGGTTGCTGGCGGCTTCGGCGAGCTCGTCGAGAGACCCGTCGCTCATAGCGAGTCCGCGATGTGCAGCACGAGGCCGACGAGGCCGCCGACGATCGTGCCGTTGATTCGGATGTACTGGAGGTCGCGCCCGACCGCGGCTTCGAGCCGCCCGGTGACGGTTCGCGCGTCCCAGCTGCGGATCGTCTCCGAGACCAGCTTGACGATGGACCCGCCGTAGCTCGCCGCCATTCCGACGATCGCGCGCCGAGCAAACTGGTTGATCGCGGCGCGGATGCGCGGGTCCTTTTCGAGCGTGCCGCCCATCGATTTCATGACTTCGCCGAGCTTGCCGGCCATCACCGCATCGGGGTTGCGAGCGGCTTTGATGATCGCTTCGCGGCCCTTCTGCCAAAGCGTGTCGAGCCACAGGCTGACCGAGCGGTTGTCGAGCAGTTGCTCCTTGATCGCTTCAACCTTCTCGCGAGTCTCGGGGCGGGTCTGGAGGTCGTTGGCGAGCTGGGCGAGCGCCTCCTCGATCTTGAGCCGGACGGG
>DASUIB010000032.1:0-4620 GCA_036273235.1 Sphingomicrobium sp.
GCGATCAAGCTGAAGCTCGACGGCGACGCCGATCTCGACCGCGAACGGATGCGGGTCGTGCGCGAGGCGCGGCCCGACGCTTGGCTTGCGGTCGACGCCAATCAGGGGTTTACGGCGGATAATCTTGAATCACTGGGCGAGGCCGCGCGCGAATTCTCGGTTTCCCTCATCGAGCAGCCGCTCAAGCGTGGCGATGAAGCGGCGCTCGAAGGATGGCGCCACGGCATTCCCGTTGCCGCCGACGAGAGCATTCTCGACCTCGAGGAACTTCGCGAGCGCGCTCACCATTTCGATGTGATCAACATCAAGCTCGACAAGTGCGGCGGCCTTACCGAAGCACTGGCAATGGCGCGGGAGGCGCGGCGACTCCGCAAGCAGGTGATGGTCGGCAACATGGGCGGGTCGACGCTGGCGATGGCGCCGGGATTCGTCCTCGCGCAGCTGTGCGACGTGGTCGACCTCGACGGTCCGTTCGGCCTCGCCGACGACCCGCTCGCCGAGCGGATCTACAAGGACGGCAAGATCTTCGTTCCGGACGATCTGTGGGGCGCGGCCTGATCCTTATTGCGCGCTGACCACCGGCACATGATAGCTGGTGAGCAGCCGGCGGATGTCGCCCGAGCGGCGCGTCAGCACCTGATCGATCTCCTTCAACAGCTTGTCGTTGCCGTTCTGCACGCCGACCGAGATGTCGAATTGCATTGGCCACTGCATGTCGGCCATCCACGGAGTCACCGGTTCGAGCCGTAGCGGCACCGGCGATCGCGCGGCGAAATAGCCGGCGAGCGGACCCCAGACCAGCGCCACGTCGACATCGCCGTGCTCGACCGCTCGGACGATTTCTGCGGGCGGGTTGGGCTCGGCATAATTGCCGTAGAGCATGTAGCCGCGCACGTTCGAAATGATTCCGCGGCTGGCGAGCGCATGCGCGGGCGGCGTGTTGGTCGCGTCATTCCCGACCATCTGAACGCCGATCTTGAGCGTCTTGAGGCGAGGGTCGTCCAGCGTCAGACCTTTGAGATTCTCGCTTGCGCGGCTGACGAACATATAGGTCGAACGATAGTAAGGCCGGGTCGTGGCGACCATTTCGACATTGCTGCCGATCCCGGGCCAGAAGTCGCACTTGCGCTCGTTCAGCGTGTTGCGGACATAGCCGCGGCGCTGCGCCCACCAGACGTAATCGAGCCGAGCGTGGAGGTCGGACGCGATCATCTGAGCGAGCTTATTCTCGAAGCCCTGGGCCGCCTTGTTCGAGAAGGGCAGGTTGTTGGGGTCGGCGCAGGCGGTGAGCTTGCGCTGGGGAATAAGGTTGCACGAACCGAGCAGAAACGCCGCGGCGGCGATGGCGACAAGCCTCCTCATTTGCGGATGGCCAATGCACCCCAAGGCCTCCCGCCGAGCGTCACGGTCTTCAGTACCTTGTTGTGAACCACGTCGATGATCGTCAGCGTCCCCGACAGGCCGCTGGCCGCATAGAGCCTGGTCTCGTCGGGCGAGAGGCCGATGCCCCAGGTGCGCTCCCCGGTCGGGAAGGAGCGGACCACGGCGTCGGTCGCGGGATCGATCTCCGCAACCCGGTTCGATCGGCCCATCGCCACGAAGACGCGTTTCTCGTCATGCGTCGCGCGCATTTCGATCGCCTGGACGGGTTCGGGGATGTTGAAGCTCCTGGTGAGGTCGATGGTGCGGACGATCCGGTGGGTCGCTGCATCGAAGATGCTGATCGTGCCGCGCTGCTCGGACGAGACCCACACCGTCCTTCCGCGATTCAGGAACAGCACGAAACGCGGGCGGCTGCCGACGGGAATGCTGTCGAGCAGCTTGCCGCTCGACGCATCGATGAAATGGGCGAGGTTCGCCGTTTCCGAAGTGGCGACGACCAGCTTGCCGTCCGGGCTCACGCCAACGCCCTCGGGTTCGGGCCCGACCGCCACCTCGTGCGTGATCTTGCCCGTCTTGAGGTCGAGAAAGGAGACGGCGCTATGGTCTTCATTGGCGATGTAGAGGGTCGAGCCGTCGGGACTGACGGCGAAACGCTCCGGGTCGCTGCCCGAATTGTAGAGCGCGAGGCGGCGGTGCGAGCGCACGTCCCACGCTTCGATCCGGTTGGAGTCGCTCGCCGCGACATAGAAGGTCTTTCCGTCTGGGGAGAAAGCCATGCCGCGCGGCCGGGAGCCGGTTGCAAGCTGACCTTCGATGCGGCCCGTCGCGCCATCGAGCAGCGTGACGTAGCCCGCTTCATTCGAGACAAACACCGTGTCGTTCGAGGGCTGCTGGCGCGCGCAGCAGCTTAGCGAAAGGAACAATGCCGCCGCAGCCGCAACGCGCTTCAGCAAGGATCGACTCCCTGACCCATCGTGCGCGGATAGCGATGCGCAAGGAGGCGGCAAACTTACTTCCACGTCATCCAGAGCATCGCCGTTAGCGGCGAAACGCTCCGCCAATGCGGCGACGCGGTCTTACGGCGCGCGGCTAATCGCATATCCTGACGACCTTTGCGGGGAGTTGGCCAAATGAGCTGGTGCATCGGACGGACGGAGGCGCTCGCGGATCCGCTTGCGGCAAGGCGCAAGGCCTTGGCCAAGCTGCGCGGGCTCGAACAACTCGAGGACCCCGAAGGCCTGGTCGTCCCGATCCTGATCGACGCCATTCTGATGGCCGAAAGCTATCGCGGCGCTCGGCACGAGATCACCTTCCTTCCCGAGCTGACGCGCAGCGTCGACGCGCTGATCCGCGAGCTGAACGCGGTCGAGAAAGCGAAGGAGTGGGCGGAATCGCTCGGCTGATCCGCGAATAGATTCGTCTCTGCGGCCACTTTTCATACCCTCAGCGCAGCGGCTGCTTCCGCCTCGCGCTTGAGGTTGCGGGCGAGCTGCGCGAGGCCGTTGAGATATTGCGGCGGGCACTGGACGTCGCGGTAGTCGAGTTGGGCGGCGGCGCGGAGGGTCCAGAAGGGATCGACGAGGTGCGGCCTCGCCAGCGCCACTAAATCCGCGCGCCCGGCGGCGAGGATCGAATTGGCGTGGTCGGGCTCGTAGATATTGCCGACCGCCATGGTCGCGAGCCGCGCCTCATTGCGGACGCGGTCGCTGAACGGCGTCTGGAACATGCGGCCGTAGACCGGCTGCTGCCCGGCCCAGGTCTGGCCCGCCGAGACGTCGATCAGGTCCGCGCCTTCGCGCGCGAAGGCTGCGCCGATCTCCACCGCATCCTCGGGGGTGATGCCGTCCTCGCCGGCCCAGTCGGTTGCCGAGATGCGGACCGACATCGGCTTGTCCAACGGCCAAGCCGCCCGCATCGCGGCGAAGACTTCGAGCGGGTAGCGGAGGCGGTTCTCGAGCGAGCCGCCATATTCGTCGGTGCGCTTGTTCTGCAGCGGCGTGATGAAGCTCGACAGCAGATAACCGTGCGCGGCGTGAAGCTCGATCATGTCGAAGCCGCAGTCGATGCCCATGCACACCGCGGCGACGAATTGGTCGCGGACCATGTCCATGTCGGCGCGGGTCATCGGCTTAGGCACCTGGTTGACCGGCGACCAGGCGACGTCGCTCGCGGATATCACCGGCCAGTTGCCCTCGTCGAGCGGGACGTCGTTTCCTTCCCAGCCGAGTCTGGTCGATCCCTTGCCGCCGGAATGGCCGAGCTGAAGGCAGATCTTCGCCTTGCTGTTCGCATGGACGAAATCGACGATCCGCTTCCATGCGGCGAGGTGATCGGCGTTCCACATACCGGTGCAGCCGGGGCTGATCCGGCCCTCGGCCGACACGCAGGTCATCTCGGTGAACACCAGCCCTGCACCGCCGAGCGCGCGCTCGCCGTAGTGGACGAAGTGGAAGTCGTTCGGCACGCCGTCGATCGCCGAATACATGGCCATGGGTGAGACGGTGATGCGGTTTTCCACCTCCATCTCGCGCAGGCGGAATGGCGCGAACATTGGCGGCGCGGTCTTGTTCGACTTGCCCTCGGTCGCGCGCTTCCAGAACCAGCGTTCGACCGTCTCGAGCCATTCACGGTCGCGCAGGCGGAGGTTCTCATGGCTGATCCGCTGCGAGCGGGTGAGCAGCGAATAGGCGAACTGCAGCGGCTCGAAGTGGGTATAGCGCTCGAGCGTCTCGAACCATTCGGTCGAGTTGCGCGCGCTGTTCTGGAGCTTGAGCACTTCGAGGCTGCGCTCGGCCTGATATTCGTTGAGCGCGGCTTCCAAAGAAAGGACATTTGGATCGCGCACAGACGCGGAGAGCGCAGAGGAGTCTGAGCTCTCACCAACCCCTCTGCGCCTCTGCGCCTCTGCGCGAGAATCTGGATTGCGTCGCTCCGCTCCCAATGACGGGGAAGTGCGGTTGAGCACCTCGGCCAGCTTGATCGCATCCTCAAGCGCGAGCTTGGTGCCGGAACCGACCGAGAAATGCGCGGTGTGTGCGGCGTCGCCGAGGAGGATGGTGTTGCCGCTGGTCCAGCGCTCGCATTTGATCCGGCGGAAGTTCAGCCACGCCGCGCTGCCTACGAGATGTGAGGCATTCGACTGGAGGGCGTGGCCGTCGAGATAGTTGGCGAAGAGCCGCTCGCAAGTCGCGATGCTTTCGTCCTGCGACATGCGGTCGAAGCCGAAGTTGCGCCATG
>DASUIB010000033.1:0-5960 GCA_036273235.1 Sphingomicrobium sp.
GCTCAAGTTCACGCAGGACGACATCGGCATCGACGGCTGGTCGGTCGAAACGCGGGTTTACGCGGAAGACCCGTATCGCGGCTTCCTGCCCAGCACGGGTCGGCTGGTCCGCTATCGGCCGCCGGTGCAAACCCCCAATCCCCGTGTCAGCGGCAATGAAGTAGATTTCACGCAGAGACGCAGAGACGCAGAGGAATCGGAGACTGGCTCCAACCTCTCTGCGTCCTCGGCGTTCTCTGCGAGAACGAAATCTGATTTCGAGCAGGCCGTTGTAAGGGTCGACGACGGCGTCGCGGAGGGCGGCGAGGTCAGCATGTTCTACGACCCGATGATCGCCAAGCTGGTCACCTGGGCGCCGACGCGGGACGCTGCCATCGACGCGCAGGTCGACGCGCTCGACCAGTTCGTGATCGACGGGATCAACGACAATGTCGACTTCCTGTCGGCGCTGATGCAGCACCCGCGCTACCGCTCGGGCGAGATCACCACCGGCTTCATCGCCGAGGAATATGCCGACGGCTTCCACGGCGCGCCCGCGGACGATCAGCTGATCGCCGACCTCGCGGTGATCGCAGGGATGGTTTCGGTCATCGGCGAGGAGCGCGCGCTCGAGATCAGCGATCAGCTCGGCGAGCGCGTGTACATGCCGTGCGAGCGTATCGTGCGCATCGACGGCGGCGCCGAGCACAAGGTGCGGATCAAGCCCTACACGGGCGGCACGCTCGCGATCCTCGATGGTGGAGAGCTGATCGATATCGTCGGGCGCTGGCACCCGGGGCAGCGGCTGCTGACGGTGCTGATCGACGGCCGCAAGCGCATCGTCCAGGTCCGCCGCGCCGGCCGCGACTGGGAGCTGCAGACGCGCGGGAGCACGCACAGGGTGCAGGTGCTGTCGCCGCACGTCGCCGATCTGTCCCATTTCATGATCGACAAGCCGCCGCCCGATTTGTCGCGGCTGCTGCTTGCGCCGATGCCGGGGCTTCTCACCAAGCTCGACGTGAAGGTCGGCGACAAGGTCGAGCCCGGCCAGCCGGTCGCGGTCATGGAAGCGATGAAGATGGAGAATATCCTCCGAGCGCCCAAGGCCGCGACGGTCAAGGCCACCCCCGCCAAGCCAGGCGACAGCCTCGCGGTCGATCAGGTGATCGTGGAGTTCGAGTAAACGTGGGCCGGCGCAGGCCGGGGTCCAGCAGCGAAGCTGGTTCAATACCGGTTGACCGGCTTGTGCCGGCCCGGGCCCTGGCGTTCGCCGAGGAACAGTCGATCCAGCGTTCATCGAAAATCCCGCCCGCTCGCGCGCCAGCGGTTGCAAGCCCGCAAACCGCCGTTAAGCTCCGGTTCGCAAAACGAAATCAGCCGGAGAATATAACGTGAAGCGCTTCTCGAGCCGCCTTGCCGTCCTTGCCGCCGCGACCGTTCTGACGCCGCCACTATTCGCCGCAGCTCTGCCGCAGGGCGCGCCGGTCTCCGCGCTCGTGAAGGACGTGTCGATCCCTTACTCGACCTTCACGCTGAAGAACGGCCTCAAGGTCGTGGTTCACGAAGACCACAAGGCGCCCGTGGTCGCGGTGTCGATCTGGTATCATGTTGGCTCCAAGGACGAGCCGGCCGGGCGGACGGGCTTCGCCCACCTCTACGAACATCTGATGTTCGGCGGTTCCGAGCATAGCGACACCAGCTGGTTCGCACCGATGCAGGCGATCGGCGCGACCGACCTCAACGGCACGACCAACTACGATCGCACCAATTATTTCGAGACGGTGCCGAAGGCGGCGCTCGAGCGGGCGCTGTTCCTTGAAAGCGACCGCATGGGTCACCTGCTCCCGGCGCTTACCCAGAAGAAGCTCGATATCCAGCGCGGCGTCGTCCAGAACGAGAAGCGCGGCGACGACAATGAGCCAGGCGGGCTGCTGCAATATTCGATCCAGCAGACCCTGTTCCCCGCCGGCAACCCCTATCACCATACCGTCATCGGCTCGATGAGCGACCTCGACCAGGCGAGCCTCGAGGTGGTGAAGGACTGGTTCCGCTCACATTACGGACCCAACAATGCGGTGCTGGTGCTTGCCGGCGACATCACCGCTGCCGAAGCCAGGCCGCTGGTCGAGAAATATTTCGGTGACATTCCTCGAGGACCGCAGTCCATTCCTGCGGCGGCGTCGGTTCCGACGCTCAAAGCGCCTGTGACCGCAACCTTTCACGACGAAGTCGCGAATACGACGATCGACCGAATGTGGGCAGTCCCGGGAATCACTGGAAAGGACACCGCCGCGCTTGAGATGGCCGCAAGCATCCTCGGAGGTCTTTCGAGCTCGCGGCTCGACAATGCGCTGGTTCGGGACAAGAAGACAGCCGTGCAGGTCTCGGCCAGTGTCGACACGAATGAGCGGGTCGGCGAGTTCACGGTCGAAGCAGTGGTGAAGCCCGGTGTCGATCCCAAGCTGGTCGGGCAGCAGCTCGACGCGATCATCGCCGATTTCATCAGGAACGGTCCGACCGCCGAGGAGCTGAAGCAGGCGAAGACCGTCGACATTGCCTCGACCATCAAGGGGCTGGAATCGGTCGGCGGCTTCGGCGGCAAGGCGGTGACGCTGGCGCGAGGCGCAGTGTTTGCCAACGATCCGGGCTTCTACAAGAAGGAGTTGGAGGAGGAAGCGGCGCTGACTCCGGCGCAGGTGCAGGCCGCCGCGAGGAAGTGGCTGTCGCGTCCCGTCTTCGCCTTCACGCTCGAGCCGGGGAAGCGCGATCCCTACGAGGAATCGAAGCTGAACGGCGACACCGCCGGCAGCGGCGGCGGCGCGACCATCGCGGCGGCGCCGAAGCCGCCGGCGGCAACGACAACCGCCGGGGTGGACCGCTCGCAACTGCCGCCAGTCGGGCAGATCGCCGACCTGCGTTTTCCCACGGTCGAGCACGCAGCCCTGTCGAACGGCATCCCGGTGCTGTTCGCGCATCGCGCGGGTGTCCCCGTGGTCCGCGTTGCGATCGATTTCGACGCCGGCAACGCCTCCGATCCCAAGACCGCGCTCGGCACCCAATCGTTCATGCTCGGCATGCTCGACGAGGGCACCGACAGGTACAGCTCGGTCGAGATCGCCGAGGCCAAGGAGAATCTGGGCGCTTCGATCTCCGCCTCGCCGAGCATGGACCGGTCGAATGTGTACCTGTCGGCGCTCGCGCCCAACCTGCCGCAGTCGCTCGACCTCATGGCCGACATCGTGCGGCATCCCGCCTTCGCCCCGACGGAGGTCAACCGCGTCCGCGCACAGCAGCTCGCGGGGATTGCCGAGGAGGCCAAGCAGCCCGTCGGGATGGCGCTGAGAACGCTGCCCCCCATCCTCTACGGCAAGGACCATCCCTATGGTGTGCCGTTCACCGGCAGCGGCGATCCGGCTGCGGTCGCCGGGCTTTCGCCGGCGGACCTCGCCGCCTTCCATGACGCATGGCTGAGGCCCGACGACGCGACGATTTTCGTGGTCGGCGACACCAGTCTTGCCGAGGTCATGCCGCTGCTCGAGAAGAGCTTCGGCGACTGGCGCTCGGCGGGGCCCAGGCCGGCGAAGAATTTCTCCGTGCCGACCGCGCTCCAGGAGTCCAAGATCCTGCTGCTCGACCGGCCGAACACCCCCCAGTCGCTGATCTTCGCCGGCGAGATCATGCCGGTTCAGGGCACCGACGATTTGATCGCGCTCAACGAAGCGAACGAGGTGCTGGGCGGCGCATTCCTGTCGCGGCTCAATGCGGACGTCAGGGAGACCCGGCACTGGTCCTATGGAGTGCAGGGCTTTATCGAGCGGGTGCAGCATCAGGTGCCGTATCTGATCTACGCGCCGGTTCAGACCGACCAGACCGGGCCGTCGATCGCCGCGATGCGGAGCGACATCAACGCCTTCCTCGGCAACAACGGGGTCACTCCCGACGAGCTCGGCCGGACGATCAGCGGCTCGATCCGCGAGCTCCCCGGTCAGTTCGAGACCAGCGCCGCGGTGATGGGCGGGATGGAGGCCAACGTCCTCTACCACCGGCCCGACAATTATTACGAGACGCTCGCCAGCCGCTATCGCTCGCTGACGGCAGCCGATCTCGACTCGGCGGCCAAGGCGGCGATCGATCCCAATAAGCTCACCTGGGTGGTGATCGGCGATGCGTCCAAGGTGAAGCCGCAGCTCGATGCGCTCGGCATTCCGGTGCAGGTCGTCGGCGCGAAGTAATTCCTCCCCATCAGCGCAGCTGATGGGGAGGGGAACCATTCACCGAAGAGTGAATGGTGGAGGGGTCGGAGCCATACCCCTCCACCATCCTTCGGATGGCTCCCCTCCCCACGAGCTGCGCTCGCAGGGAGGAACTTAGGGTGTCACCCTCGTCACGTGGCCCATCTTGCGGCCGGGGCGTGCCTCGCCCTTTCCATAGATGTGGACGTGAAGCCCCGGCTCGGCCATCAGCTCGCGCCAGCGGTCCACCTCGTCGCCGATCAGATTGTCCATGACCGCGCCGCTTCCGGTGAGATCGGTCGGTCCCGGCGGCAGGTCGCAGATCGCGCGGATGTGCTGCTCGAATTGCGAGGTGACCGCGCCTTCGATCGTCCAGTGGCCGCTGTTGTGCACGCGCGGCGCGATCTCGTTGACGAGCGGTCCGTCGCGGCTGGCGAAAAATTCGACCGTGAGCACGCCGATATGGCCGAGCGCCTCGGCAATTCCGATCGCGGCGTTGCGCGCTTCAGCGACGAGCGGCGCAACCGAATCGCTGCACGGGACGGTCGAGCGGCGAAGGATGCCTTCGCCATGTTCGTTCTCGGGAGAGTCCCAGATCGCGTGGCGGCCGTCGGCCCAGCGGGCAATCACCACCGAAAATTCGGCGAGGAAATCGACTCCGGCTTCGGCGACCGCGGGCTCCTCGCCGATGGCGCGCCATGCAGCCTCCGCCTCGCCGGGCGAGCGGATCCACGCCTGGCCCTTGCCGTCATAGCCGTAGCGGCGGGTCTTGAGCACGATCGGCGTGCCGAGCTCGGCGACGGCGGCTCGAACCTCGTCGAGCGATGAGACGGCGCGCCATCGGGTTGCGCGCGCACCGCAGCGCTCGATGAACGCTTTCTCGCGCGCACGGTCCTGAGCGATCGCGAGCGACCGCGTGCTCGGACGAAGCTTTTCGCCGAGCACCTCGAGCGGACCCACTGGCAAATTTTCGAACTCGTAAGTCGCGATATCGACGCTGCCGCCGAATTCCCGAAGCGCGTCGACATCGTCGTAGGCGGCACATGTGTACTGGGCCGAGACCTGCGCCGCCGGCCCGCTTTCAACCGGATCGAGCACATGGCAGCGGTACCCCAGCTGCGCCGCCGCCATGGCCAGCATTCGGCCAAGCTGGCCGCCGCCGATGATCCCGATCGTGCTTCCTGGCGGGATCGTCATTCCGGAGCTTCGGCCACCGATCCCGTTTGCTTTTCGCGCCATGCTTCGAGGCGCCCGGCGAGCGCCTCGTCTTCACCGGCCAGCATCGCCGCGGCGAGAAGCGCGGCGTTGATCGCTCCGGCTTTCCCGATCGCCAGCGTCCCCACCGGAACGCCGGCGGGCATCTGGACGATCGAAAGCAGGCTATCCATCCCCTTGAGCGCCTGTGTCTCGATCGGAACCCCGAGCACGGGAAGCGAGGTCATCGAGGCGGTCATTCCGGGCAGGTGCGCTGCGCCGCCGGCCCCCGCGATCACGATCTTGAGCCCGCGGCCCTTCGCCGAGTGCGCGTAATCGTAAAGCCGCTTGGGCGTTCGGTGCGCCGAGACGACCTTGGTCTCATGTGCAACGCCGAGCCGGTCGAGCGTCTCCGCGGCGTGGCGCATCGTCTCCCAGTCGGACTTGCTGCCCATGATGATGCCGACCAGCGGCCCATCCTCACGCATCTGGCATTGTCCCGCCTTGAACCAATTGATTTGAGCCGGGTCGTTTAGGGTGCCGATTCGGGCTAGG
>DASUIB010000034.1:0-3133 GCA_036273235.1 Sphingomicrobium sp.
CGGCTCGTCATTTGGGACCAGCCGCGTCGGCCGCGTTCGCATCATCCGCTCGCCCGAGGTCGTCAGCCCCGTCGCGCTCGGGATCGCCAAGCCGATCGTCGCCGTTCCCGCCGATTTCGAGCGCCGCTACGCGCCGCGCGAGCGCCGTCTCGTCCTCGAGCACGAGCTTGCGCATCATCGCTCGGGCGATCTCGTCGCCAACCTCTTCGCCTTTGTCCTGCTCTGTCTCCAGTGGTTCAACCCGCTAGCCTGGCTCGCCCACGCCGCCTTCCGGTTCGACCAGGAAGCCGCGTGCGACGCCCGGGTGCTAGATAAAGGCGCCGCGGGCGACCGCGCCGATTACGGCCGCGCCATCGCCAAGGCGGCTTCGGGACGGGCGCTGCTGTTCGCGAGCGCGCTCGATCGACGCAACACGCTTCAAAGGAGGCTCCAGTCCATGCTTAGAAGTTCGAACCCGACGCGCCGAATCGCCGGCCGGCTGCTGGTAGTCACCGGAATCGCCGCCGCTCTGCCGCTGACGGCAAGCAGCGCGGTCGATTATGTCGACGTGCCGGCGCCGGCGATATCAACCGCGCCCGTTTCGATGCATACGACGTCTGCCGTTCCAACCCGTTCGTCACTCTTCGCGGCTGCACCCAGGATGACCGTCTCGGTCGTTCCCGCTGCGGCGCTGACCGCGCAGGCGCAGCCGATCAGCGCTACGATCCCCGTGACCTCCATTGCTGCGGCTCCCACCGCGGTCCAGCCCGTGCGAGCGAGCGAGCCTGAAGCTGCGGCGCTCACCGCGGCCGCTGTTGCCCCCGTCGAGACAACAGCCTGGCATGATTCCGATACGAACATCTCCATCCATGACGATCTGGTTACCATCGATGGCGTGACCAAGCGTTGGGAGGACCTCACGCCGGCTGAGATGGCGCGCGTGCGTGCGGCCGTCGCCAAAGCCCGGGCATCTCTGGCGAAAACGCACATCGACCAAGCGCAACTCATGCGCGATGTCGCTTCAATTCCGGATCAGAGGCGCATTGCGGAGATTCAAAACAATCTTGCGCGGGCCCAGGCGAATATCGCCAATTCCATACGCAGGATCGACGAGCGCGCCGCGAGGGATCGCGCCGCGGGCCGTAGCCCTGATCAGCTCGACGCAGCGATTCGTTCTGTCCTGCAGTCGGCGCAGGGTCGCGATTTGCAGGCGGGATGGAAGGCTCTGGCGAATATCGATCGCCAGAAGATCGCCGGAGAAGTCGCGGGCGCGCAAGGCTCGATCGAGGCAGCCAAAGCGGAGCTCGCCCGAATCCAGGCCCGAATAGACGCCGACCAGCGCCAGTAATTTCGAACTGCCCAAAATCATTGCCGTCAGCCGGTGGGTCACTCACCCGGCCAGTCCTGACGTGCGAGTGGAGAGTCAGAGATGTCGAGTATGAAATTCCGCAGGGTTGCGACGCGGTTCCTCTCGGCGAGTCCGACGGCGGGATGGTTGCTGCTGTTGTCGGCATGGTGTGCACCTTCTTTCGCTGCCGAGAGCGCACAGCCGTTCGTCATTCGCGACGTCCGCCTGTTCGATGGACATCGCGTCTTCGAGCACCGTTCCGTGTTCGTCTCAGACGGCATCATTCGCGCCATTGGCGGCCCGAACATGCCGGCAACGGGTGCGCAGGTAATCGACGGCGCTGGCAAGACTTTGCTGCCCGGGATCATCGATGCACATGCGCATGTCCCGGTCGTCGACACTCGAAACGGACTGATCCAATCGGCCCGCTTCGGCGTGACGACGGACCTCGACATGTTCACGAGCCAGAAGGCGCTGAAAACAATCAAGCAGATTGAGAAAGAAGATTCGCCCGGAATGGCCGATATGCGCAGCGCCGGGGTCGGCGCCTCGGCCACCGGCGGCCATCCGAGCGACATGGGTGGCGGGTTCCCGACGATCGATTCCCCTGAGCAAGCCGAGCCATTCGTGGCCGCGCGCGTTGCCGAGGGGTCCGACTACATCAAACTTATCCTCGAGGACGACAGCGAGTGGCGCGTTCCGGGAAAGACCATCCCGACTCTAAGTTCCGCAACCGTTCGGGCGGTGATCGCCGCCGCACACAGGCATGGCAAACTGGCCGTCGCACACGTTTCGACGGAACACGATGCTCGCCTGGCGATCAATGCGGGGGTCGACGGCCTCGCTCACCTGTTCGTCGGAGAGCGTGCGTCTCCGGACTTCGGGCGCTTCGCCGCGAAGCACCACGTCTTCGTCATTGCGACTCTCACCGTACAATATTCTTCGTGCGGCAGGTCCGATGGTGCCGTGCTGGCGACCGACCCGCGGGTCGTGTCACAAAGCTTCCCTCGGCTGATCACCAACCTCAATTTTCATCGCTTCAAATCACCCATTTCCTGTGAGGCGACCGACGAAGCGATCAAGGAGCTTCGGGATGCTCATGTCCCAATTCTTGTGGGGACCGACGCGCCGGTGCCGGGCAGCACTTACGGTGCATCTACCTTGGACGAGATGGCGCTTCTCGTTGCTGACGGGCTGACTCCCGTCGAAGCGCTGATCGCGGGGACATCCGCGCCCGCAAAAGCTTTCCATCTGAATGATCGCGGAGAGATACGGGTCGGCAAGCGGGCCGACCTCGTCCTCGTGGATGGCGACCCGACCCGTTACATCGACGCGATCAAAAATGTCGATGCCGTGTGGAAGCGAGGCATTCCTGTGCCGCGGCTGCCGGTTGCGCCTCCGAAGCCACGGTCAGATCTTACCTCTTAAAGCCTGATTGGAAGAATATGCGATCCGGCAAACAGCAATTCGCCCGAGCTAACGATCGCTTCTGAGCCGCTCGGCATCGAGTGCCGCACTGCTCGGCCTCCGCGGCTGGGAGGCAGCCGCGGACGCAATTGCTTCAGGGGCGGTGCTGCTTGAATGAGGCGGCCCGTCCTTCTACGTCGCCTCACGTGAACACGGTTGCCGATGGCACTTCGGGCGCGGTTCAGGGTTGGGCCGACAGATGAGTCCCCTCGATTCCAGCATTCCGCACCCGCTCGGGCCCGCGCGCCTGTTCTGCGACCTGACGCAGAGCTGGTCCGACGTCGGCGGCGGTGTTCGCACCTATCTGCTCCACAAGCGCCGCCACATCCTCGAATCGAC
>DASUIB010000035.1:0-2195 GCA_036273235.1 Sphingomicrobium sp.
CCTGCGCATCGACCCGATGCTGGAGGGCCAGCAGATCGACCGCGTCCAAGCCCTGCGCGGACGGCGTGACTCGGCCGCCGTCGAGGCGGCTCTCGCGCGGCTGAAGCAGGCCGCCGCCCGCGACCGCGACAACCTGATGCCTCCGCTCGTCGACGCGGCGAAGGCCTATGTCACGCTCGGCGAAATGTGCGATGCCCTGCGAAGCGTCTGGGGCACGTGGACCGAGACGCCGGTCTTCTAGGAGCAAGCGCTAACCGAACGGCAGTTTTCATCGTCTACGATCGTGATGGCCGTGAATGTGGTCCAGAGTGCGCTGTCGTCCCGACGGTTCAACCGCTGGTTGCTCGTGCTCGGCGCCCTGGTTCTCGTAGCCGGCGTCATCGCGATCCTCGTCACCAAGGTCGGGAACAGCAGCGGGACAACCGAGAGCTCCAACCCGACGGGTCCAGCGATCAGCGACCTTGAAAAAAACCAGAAGAGCATTCGGTTCCCGGCGGCCGCGTGGGAGGTGGCCAAACAGTTCATCGCGACGGCGCCGGCGCGAAAGAACCTCGCAAAGGCGTATGCGCTTGCGGATGACAACGTGAGAGGCGGACTCACCCTCGCACAGTGGAAGACCGGAAACATCCCGGTCCCGTACTTCCCGACCACCAAGATCATTCGTTACAACTGGAAGAACACGAACTTCGCGCATCCGCGCGATGCTGCCGTCAACCTGCTCCTGGTTCCGACGGCGAAGTCGGGGCTGCAAACGGGGCCATTCCTGATCGAGGTGGTCAAGGTCGGACATGGGGCGAGCGCCCACTGGGTCGTTGACTATTTCGGCGCCATGCGCGGAGTCCCGGTCCCGACTCACTAGGGCGAATTTCCGCCCTTGAGGTGGCCATGGCAGGCGCTATCCTCAATCCAAGGTGAAGCGAGTTCTCGCGTCGTACCGCTGGCGGCGACGCCTGATCTGGATGACGGTGACGGCGGGCGTCATAGGAGGCGCGCTCGCGATCGGGTTCATCTGGCCAAACACCGCCCCGCCTGAAAACACCAAACCCACCGGCGGCCCCGTCAAGATCGCTGCACCCCCAAAGCACATGCCGCTGAAGCTGCGCGACCGGGCCTCGGCCCTCGCCGTCGCATCGAGGTTCATCGACACAGCGGTCGCCCGCAAGAACGTCGATCGCGCCTGGGGGCTCGTGACGCCGATGCTCCACGCCGGCTACACGCGCAAGCAATGGGACACGGCTAACTTGCCCGGGATTCCGCCGTTTCCGGTCGCCGAGGCGAGGTGGAGGCTGCAATTCTCGGACGCGAAGGGGATCGGCTTCACGATGGCGCTTTTCCCGACCAAGGCCTCCCATCAGCAGGCGCAGGTCTTCATGATCGGGCTCCATAAGGTCGGCACGGGAAAGCACCGCCGGTGGCTCGTCGACAACTGGCAGGCCGCACCGACGACGGCGTCTCAGGTCGCCGGCGGCGGCGGCGGCTCGCCTGGGGGGGTGTTCGACCAGATCACTCCGCGGGTGGCCGCCACCTCGGCGAAGGCGAAGGAGAGCCCTATCTGGCTCCTCATCCCCGTTGGCCTGCTCAGCTTGGCCCTCATCATCCCCGTCGGGATCGCCGGTACGAACTGGTACCGCGACCGGCGCGCACGCGCGCTCTTCGGCGAGTAGCGCTGAGCAGGGTTTGGCGGAATGCCGCTCGTCGCCGGGGTGCGATGCTCGTTCTCAGGCAAGGACGCAGGGAGCGTCAATAGCAGGAAGCTATTGGCGCGACTGAGGACGCCGCCTGGGGGCGAGCAGCGCGGCCCGGGGGCACAGACTGCATTTCGCCAAACCCTGCTTACCTAGACCTCGACCTCCATCCCGTCGTAAGCCTGCTCGAGCGATGAGTCGAGCGGGCGTTCGTGGGGACGATGCGTGAGCAGCAGCCGCTTCGCGTCCGCTGCTTCGAAGGCCTCGACCGCCTCGTCGGAGGCGAGATGGCCGCGCGTGCCGCCTTCCGGGTTCGGTGCCAGCAATGTCGCTTCACAGACGAAGAGGTCGGCGTCCTGTGCCAGCCGCGGCAAGGCGTCGCTCGGGCCCGAGTCGCCCGAGTAGGCGAGTACGGATCCGTTGGCGGAGGCCCGGAAGCCGAAAGCCAAGAGCTCGTAGTGGAGCACCCGCTCGGCGGTCACCTCGAAGCCGGCGGTCTCGAACGGCTCG
>DASUIB010000036.1:0-12783 GCA_036273235.1 Sphingomicrobium sp.
ATGGCCGAAGAGCGCGGCTCGACTCTGGTTCGTGAGGTGACGGACGATCTTCCCGAGATCGCAGCCGACCGCAGCCAGATCCTCCAGCTGCTCGACAATCTCGTCACCAACGCGCTGCGCTATGGAGAGGCGGGGACTCCCGTCACCATCTCCGCCTATGCCGAAGGCCCGATGGTGCATATTTCCGTCCGCGACGAAGGCGAAGGCATCGCGCCCGAGCATATCGCGCGCGTGACCGAGCGCTTCTATCGAGTCGACACGAGCCGCAGCCGCTCGCTCGGCGGCACCGGCCTCGGCCTCTCGATCGTCAAGCATATCGTCGAGCGGCACCGGGGACGCCTCAATATCGAAAGCGAGCTGGGCAGGGGCACCTGCGTCCATGTGCTGCTTCCGGCGGCGCTTTCATGAAAGTGTCACAAGCGCTCGCTAGGGCGGGGCTGAAGTGACCAAGCCGATGCTTTTGCTGGTCGAAGACGACCGCGCGCTCGCCGACTTGTTGATGTGGCACTTCGATCGCGAAGGCTATGAGATCGTCCGCACCGCCGATGGCGACGAGGCGCTGATCCTCGCCGAGGAGCGTACGCCCGACCTCGTCATTCTCGACTGGATGATCGAGGGCGTAACCGGGATCGAGGTCTGCCGCCGGCTGCGGCGGCGCTCGGCGACCGCTCGTGTCCCGATCATCATGCTCACCGCGCGCGGCGAGGAAAGCGACCGAATCCGCGGCCTCGACACGGGCGCCGACGATTATGTGACGAAGCCCTTCAGCCCGCGCGAGCTGATGGCGCGGGTCGGCGCGGTCCTTCGGCGGATGCGGCCGGCGCTTGCCGGCGAGCAATTGGCCTATGGCGACATCGAGATGGACGTCGAGGCGCATCGGGTCCGCCGCGGCGGCAAGCCGGTACAGCTCGGACCGACCGAGTTCCGGCTGCTGCGTCATTTCATGGAGCATCCGGGCCGGGTCTTCTCGCGCGAGCGGTTGCTCGATTCCGTGTGGCAGCACGACGCCGATATCGATTCGCGCACGGTCGACGTGCACATCCGCCGCCTGCGCAAGGCGCTGAACGACGGCGATCAGGCCGACCTGATCCGCACGGTCCGCTCGGCCGGCTACTCGCTCGACGCCGAAGACTGAATTCCCCTGCGTCGGCTTGTCACGGAACTGAAATATGCCCGACATTTGGCCGTCAGATGTGCCAGATAGAGCCGTCCCATGGCTTGGCTAGCTCCTCCCGTTCCGATCATCGAGTTCAACCTTGCGAGCACCGGCATGTCGAAAGGGATCGCCCAGACGAAAGGGCCGCAATTCCTTGCCCGAGGCGAGCTGGGCTTCGGCGCTTTATTTGTCGGCGCCTACGTAAAGAACGTCGATTCCTCGACCTCGGATGCCGAGGCCGCGGCGCTGGTCGGAGTCCGCACCAGAGCAGCGGGGCTCGACCTTACCGCCAGCGCCGCATGGAAGCGGGCGATCGACCCCGCTCCGGGTTCCGATCGTAACGCGCTGGAGGTCAGCGGGACCGCGAGCCGCAAGATCGGCCGGATGACTCCGCGGATTTCGATCGTCTGGAGCCCGGACGATCTCGGCGGCACTCGATCGACGGTGTTTGCCGAAGCAGGCGCAAGCTACGGCCTGTCGTCACCGCTGTCGGCAAGCGCGGCGTTCGGGCTGCGGGAGCGCGGCGGCGGTCCCGACTATCGTGCGTGGAACGCGGGCCTCACGTGGAACGGTCTCAAGCCGCTGTCGATTGACCTGCGCTACTACGACACGAACGGGGGCAGCGCGCAGCCGTTCAGGGCCCGAGCCGTGATCTCCGCGCGAGCGAGGTTCTGACATGATGGACCAGCTGCACCCGCTCAGCCAATTGCGGCGGCCGGTCCGCTCCACTAAGCCGACCACGGCTCAAACAGGGGTAGCTATGTTCAACTGGTTCCAGGCCCTCCTGCCGAGGACCGGCGATTTCTTCGGCATGTTCGAGAAGCATGCCGCGACGCTGGTTGCGGCAGCCGATGCCCTCAGGGAGCTGGTCGACGGGCGTTCGCCACCCGCTGAGCCAATCGCCGAGATCAACCGGCGCGAGCATGAGGCCGACGACATCATCCGCCAGGTGCTTCGGACGGTCCGCCAGACCTTCCTGACGCCGTTCGACCGCGGCGCGATCACTTCGCTGATCGGCAAGATGGATGACTCCATCGATGAGATGCAGGACACGGCGCGGGCGATCTCGCTTTACGAGCTGACCAGCTTCGAGCCCGAAATGAAGCGCATGGTGAAGATCATCGTCGAGGCCGCCGACCTCACCCAGCAGGCCATTCCGATGCTCCGCGACATCGGCCGCAACGGTTCCAAAATCCATGTTCTGACCGAGCAGATCGTGCACTTGGAAAGCGACGCCGACGTGGTCCATGCCGCGGGCCTCAAGAAGGCGTTCCAGGAGCATAAGGGGACTCCGATGCAGTTCATGGTCGCGCGTGAGATCTACAAGCATCTCGAGCGGATCACCGACGCGTTCGAGGATGTCGCGAACGAGATCGACGGCATCGTGATCGACCACGCCTGAGCCGGACGCCAAGCGTGTCCCATCTCGCCCTCCCGCTCCTGATCGGCCTAATCGCGGTCGCCCTATGCTTCGACTTTCTGAACGGGCTGCACGATGCAGCGAACTCGATCGCGACCGTGGTCGGAACGCGGCTGATCAGCCCGGTGTGGGCGGTCGCCTTCGCCGCCTTCTTCAATTTCGCCGCTTACTTCCTCGCCTTGAAATGGCCGTCGCTGCACAATGTCGCGGAGACGATCGGCAAGGGGCTGGTCGACAAGGACGTGGTCACGCCGGCAGTCGTGTTCGGAGCGCTGATCGGGGCGATGACCTGGAATGTCGTGACCTGGCTGAAAGGCCTTCCCTCATCGTCGAGCCACGCGCTGGTGGGCGGGATCGTCGGCGCAGGAGTCGCGCACGCCGGCTTCCCGAGCATCCAGTGGATCGGGCTCAACAAGACCCTGATCGCGATCGTTCTGTCGCCGCTGCTCGGGCTTATCCTGACCATGGCGATCATGCTTTTGACGAGCTGGCTCGGCCTCCGGGCGAGCGCTCGCGGCGCCGAGCGGACCTTCCGCGGATTGCATCTGGTGTCGTCGGGCACGCTGTCGCTGAGCCACGGCCTCAACGACGCGCAGAAGACGATGGGGCTGATCACCGTGCTGCTCTATTCGACCGGCTACTTGCAGGGAAAATTCGCGGTTCCGAACTGGGTGGCGCTGAGCTGCTATATCGCGATGGGCCTCGGGACGCTGACCGGCGGCTGGCGGGTGATCGAGACGATGGGGACGCGGATCACCAAGCTGTCGCAGCATCAGGGGTTCAGCGCGTCGGCCGGCGCCTCGATCATGCTCTTCCTCGCGTCGTTCCTCGGAATCCCCGTGTCGACGACGCACACGGTGACCGGCTGCGTCATCGGCGCCGGCGCAGCCCGGCGAGCATCCGCGGTGCGCTGGGGAATCGCGGGAGACGTCGCGATCGCCTGGGTGATCACCATCCCCGCCTCGGGGATCGTCGCGGCGATATTCTACTGGCTGATCAGCGCCGACTTCGTTCGTGCCGGGGTCGTGGTTGCCGCGATTGCATTGCTCGTCTGGTTGGGCGGGCGGGTTGTGCAGCGGCGTTTGCCGCAAGGAGAGCGCGCATGAAAGCCGGGGTGATCGTCGCACTGCTGTCGCTGCTGACGCTCGGCGTCGCGCCGCCGCAGGTCGATACGCAGCGGATGAGCGACATCACGCGCGTGCTCGCGTCGGACGAATTCCAGGGGCGGGCGCCGGGCACGCCGGGCGAGGACAAGACGATCCCCTACCTGATCGGGCAGTTCAAGGCGGCGGGGTTGGAACCTGCCGGCGAGAACGGCGGGTGGACGCAGACCGTGCCGATGATTCACACCCAGCTCAAGGCGCCGGTCGATGTGTCGGTGAGCCAGGCCGGACAGACGGTTCCGCTCAAGTTTCCGGACGACGTCTATCTCGGCACGCGCCAGCCGGTCGATCGAGTGCGGATCGAGAATGCGCCGATGGTGTTCGTCGGCTATGGCGTGACCGCACCCGAGCGCGGGTGGGACGATTTCAAGGGCGTCGACCTCCACGGCAAGGTCGCGGTGATGCTGGTCAACGATCCCGATTTCGAGGCCGCGCCTGGGGAGGCCGTAGCGGGCAAGTTCGGCGGCAAGACGATGACCTATTACGGCCGCTGGACCTACAAATATGAGGAGGCGGCGAGGCGCGGGGCGATCGCCGCGCTGGTCGTCCACGAGACCGCGGCGGCGGGCTATCCCTGGACAGTGGTCAAGAGCCCGGCGGGCGAGGGCTATGCGATTCCGACGCCGCCGGGTCAGCCGCAGCCGGTGCTGCTTGAAGGGTGGATGCAGCAGCCGGTCGCCGCAGCGCTGCTGAAGCGCGCCGGTTATGACTATGAGCCGGTGAAGCGGGAGGCGCGCACGGCCGCCTTCCAGCCGATCGACCTCAAGGCGAACCTGTCGGCCGATATTCCGGTCACGGTCGCGCACATCACCAGCCACAATATTCTCGGCAAGCTCACCGGCGCCACCTATCCGAGCGAGATCGTGAGCTACGGCGGGCATTGGGACGCTTATGGCATCGGGCCGCCCGACGCGCAGGGACGGACGATCCGGCCCGGCGCCGCCGACGACGCGCTCGGGCTTGCGGCGATGCTCGAGGATGCGCGGCTGTTCGCCGCCGGGCCAAGGCCGCAGCGGACGCTCCTGTTCGCGGCATGGACGGGCGAGGAGCGGGGGCTCTTGGGCTCCGAATATTATGCCGAGCATCCGCTCTTCCCGATGGAGACCACGGTCGCGAACCTCACTTTCGACACGCTGCAGTGGAACGGCCCGGTCAAGGACGCGGTGCTGGTCGGACGCGGGCAGAGCCGCGACATGGAGCGCCTGCTCGCCGACGCCGCGAAGGCGCAGGGCCGCTATGTCACCGACGAGAACCATCCCGAACGCGGGCTCTTCTACCGCGCCGACCATTTCTCCTTCGCCAAGCGCGGCGTGCCCGTGCTGCTCGATATGGCGCTTTCGGGCGCCTATGACATGCAGAACGGCGGCCGCCCGGCGGGCGAGCGCTGGCTCGAGAGCTTCACCTCGACCTGCTACCACCAGACCTGCGACTCATGGTCGCCGACGTGGAACCTTGAGGGCGCCGCGCAGGAAGCGGAGCTGTTCTACGCCATCGGCGCACGCCTCGCGAACAGCCGCGTTTGGCCGCAGTGGAAGCCGACGTCGGAGTTCGCCAAGGTTCGGGCGCGATCCGCCGGTCTGCGTGCGCAGGCGGGCGGAAGAGGCGAGCGCGGCCGCTGACAGGGGAACCGGGCGGCGCTAGGCCGGCTCTAATGATTCGCATGAGGGCAGCAGCAAATCCGGTCCGCTCGGCGTGGGCGCTGCTCTTCGCGCTGATGCTGTCGCTGCGCTTGCTCGGCTCGGCCGGGGTCATGCCGGTGCTGGATCACGGATCGCTGACGATCGAGGCGTGCCCGGATGCGGATCTCAACGCGCCGCTGGCGCTCGGGACCATGCACCATCACGGGCATATGCGGCACAATCATGCTCCGTGCCCCTATGCGGCTGCCGCGGCGCTCGCCGCAACGGGGCCCGAGTGGACGCCGCTCGTGGCGATCCTGGTCTTCGGCGCTGCGCTGCTGCTCGGTCGGATGCTCCCCTTCATGGAGCGCCAGTCCACCCGCGACCGCCCGCCCGCGATCGGCCCGCCGATCTTCCCCGCCTGAGTTCGTCAACCAAGCTCATTTCCGGCACGTCCGGAAGCAGCGGGATTCAAGAGCATGATTCACTTGCCGACGAGGACGACCGCGTTCCTCTTCTCTGCGCTGATCGCCGCAGCAGCGCTCCATCCGACCCCGGCGACCGCCCACGGCGTAGTCGGCGAGCGTTTCTTCCCTGCGACGATCGCGACCGACGATCCGTTCGCGGCCGACGAACTGGCGCTGCCGACCATCACGTCGTTCGATCATGAGACCGATCTCGATGTGGATTATTCGAAGACGATCTTGCCGGGCTTCGCGATCGAAGTGGGCATTGGGCATGTCGATGCGAAGGCTGACGGCGATCCGCGTCAACGCGGGTTCGGCAACCTCGCGGTTTCGCCGTCGCTCGAAGTCTATCGCGACCCCGCCCACGAATTCATCCTCACCGCGGGGCTCGGGTGGGAGATTGGGGGGACCGGCAGCAGGCGAGTGGCCGAGCGATCGTCGACCACCACGCCGACGGTGAAGTTCGGGAAGGGCTTCGGTGATCTTCCCGACAGTGTCGGATTCCTGCGCCCGCTCGCGGTGACCGGAACGGCGGGTTACGCGATCCCGGGCGGAGGCGATGAGCCGAGGTCGATCGAATGGGGTGGCGCGATCGAGTACAGCCTCCTCTATCTGCAGAACAATGTTCGCGACGAGGGCTTCGGCGATTTCGTGATGCACCTCACGCCCGTGGTTGAGTTTAGCCTTTCATCGCCGGTCGGCGCGCGCGGCGGGGGCACGACCGGGACGATCAACCCGGGACTGGTCTGGTCGGGACAGGACGTGCAGGTTGCAGCAGAGGCCGTCGTTCCGATGAACAGGAATAGCGGACACGGGATCGGAGTCATGGGGCAGCTCCATTTCTACATCGACGACCTGTTCCCGCATTCGCTCGGCAGGCCGATCTTCGGAGGCAAGAGATGAACACGCGTATCCTGCTCGTCGGCCTTGCCGTCGCATGTTCCGCGCCAGCTGCATTCGCGCACGCATTCCTGCAGCACGCCGATCCCGGCGCCGGAGCCACGTTGAACGCGCCGCCGAGAAGAGTGGCGCTGATCTTCACGGAGAAACTGGAACCGGTATTCAGCGGCGTGGCGGTCATCGACGCCTCGGGCCACAGCGTCGAAGCCGGCACAGTGGTGATCGGCGGCAACTCCATCATCGCGCCATTGCTGCCCCTCGGACCCGGCAAGTACCGGGTCGTGTGGCACGCAGTCTCGGTCGACACGCATCGCACCGAGGGCGGATATAGCTTCACGGTCAGGCGGTGACGGCGCTCCTCGCCGCCGCGCGAGCCGTCCATCTGATGAGCCTGATGACGATCTTGGGCGGCAGCGCCTATTCGGCGCTCTTGCGGCGCGGGAACCTTGTCGAGCCGCCCGCCACGTCCATTCGAATCCTGTTCGTGATCGCCGCTGCGCTCGCGCTGATGAGCGGACTCGTCTGGTTTTGCCTGATCGCCGGACAGATGAGCGGCAGCTGGCAGGGTTCGGTCGATCCATCGGTTTTGCGATTGGCGGCGTCCGCCACGCGCTTCGGGCATATTTTCGCGGCGCGCTTCATCGGCCTCATCGGCCTTTGCTTTCTCTGCATGTTGATGGACCGGCCGGCCGGTGCCGTCCTGGCGATCCTCGCCGGGCTACTGCTCGTCTCGCTTGCACCGATCAGCCATGCTGCGGCGAGCGGCGGGGATATCGCCGTCGTCGGTGCTGCAAGCGACGCGACCCACCTGCTTGCGGCGGGGTTGTGGCTCGGTGGGCTCATGGCGCTCGCGCTGGTGATCCGGCGCTGTTGGGGAGAGGCTGCAGCGTTGATGGGGCCGCTGCGCATCTTCTCGATTCTGGGCACGGTCGTTGTGATCTTCCTCATGCTTTCGGGCGTCGCGAATGCGCTCTCCATCCTTCCCCTCCGGACCATGGCGCTTCACAATCCCTATTTCGATCTGCTTCTTGTCAAGATCGCACTGGCATTAGTGATGGCCGGGCTTGCCTCATTGAATCGCTGGCGCTTTGCTCCGGCAATGCCGACCGGCGGCGGGGGTGCGGTGCGCCGGCTCGCGACTAGCGTCGGCGTCGAGCTCGCGCTTGGATTGTTCATCGTTACGATCGTCGGATATCTTGGGACGATGGCGCCGCACTGATCGCGCCCGCCGCGCGATTCACACAAGATGTTCATTTGCTTCCCGCTCGCGGCAATGACAGCTTCGCGCGCATGAGGGCGGGGGCCTTGTTCATCCTGTTGGGAATGGCGGGCGCGCGAGCAGCGGCGGCCGGCCAGCCGCCGATCTGCGCCGACCGGCCGGGCAAGGCGACCTCGGCTTGTACCGTGCCCGCGGGGCATTGGCAGATCGAGACCGGGTTCGCCGACTGGACACTGCAGAAGAGCGACGGCGAGCGCGACACCTCGCTCGTGCTCGGCGAGACGGTGATCAAATATGGGCTGACCGGCGCTTCCGACCTGGAGGTGGACGTGACTCCGTGGCAACGGGCGGCGAGCCGTGGGACCGGCTTGCATGAAAGCGCCAGCGGCATCGGCGACGTTAAGCTCATCTACAAGCAGCGGGTCGTTCCGGCGGACGCTCCGGTGCAGGTCATTGTCATGCCGTTCGTCAAAATCCCGGCGGCGAAGCGCTCGCTCGGCAACGGCAAATGGGAGGGCGGGGTGCTGTTCCCGATCGGCTATTCGATCCCCAAGTCGCCGTTCAGCATCGGACTGACGCCCGAGCTCGACTGGGCCGCCGATGCCGACGGACATGGCCACCACGCGGCAATGGTCCAGGTCGCGAGCCTCGGCTGGCAGGCGACCGACAAGCTCAACCTCGCCGCCGAGCTATGGGGACAGTGGGACTGGGACCCGAGCGGCACGACGAAGCAGGCAAGCGCCGACGGCTCG
The DNA here is from genome assembly GCA_036273235.1 of Sphingomicrobium sp. Taxonomy (GTDB): domain Bacteria; phylum Pseudomonadota; class Alphaproteobacteria; order Sphingomonadales; family Sphingomonadaceae; genus Sphingomicrobium. Next base: position 8,697 of record DASUIB010000036.1, read on the forward strand.
GTCGCCTATCTCGTTAATGGCAACCTGCAGCTCGATGCCGGCGCGAATTTCGGGCTCAACCGTGTGACTCCGGACGTCGAGTTATATGCAGGCGTGTCGAAGCGGTTCTAGGCCGGCCCACTCACCGATACGTGCGCGCCGTCGGCGTCGCGAATTTGGGCGATGTGCACGCCATGCTCTTGCTTGGGTTGGCGCGTGAACTCGATGCCGAGCTCGTCGCGGCGCGCGTACAAATCACCGAGATTGTCGACAGCGAAGCCGAGCTCGACCCCGCCAGGTGGATTTGTGTCGGTCGCCGGATGGAGCGCGAGCGTTGTTTTGCCAGTCGAGAATTCGCTCCATTCGGGCGACTGGAACCTGGGCTCCAGCCCGAGCTTGTCGCGATAGAAAGCGACAGCCTCATCCATGTCACGAACGAACTTGATCGCGTAATTGAGTTCCATGTTTGCCTCCAGAAATCGTCCTAGCACGAATCAGTGCGCGAGCAGCGCGTAGGTTCTTCGGAACGCGTGGGTCTCGGCGGCGGTGAACGCGGTGCCGGGACCGCGTGGCGCCTGATCCGGAACGCCGGTGACGAAATAGGCGATTCCGACGCCCCGAGCCCGGTCGATCCAGATGCCGCTCTTCATCCCGTAGGCATCGCCGGCGTGACCGACCAGCACCGCGCCACGGGTCCCCATGTCGTCCGCGCAGCCGGGGGTTCCTGTCGGGATCTTCTGAGTGGCGTGGCCGTAGCTGCAGTAGAAGCCGCCGTCGGTGACGCCGTTGCTGCCGCCGTAGTGCCACACCTCGGCGAACAGCGTTTCGACGGATTGCGGCGAAAGGATTCGGACGCCGTCGAGCGTGCCGTTGTTGAGCAGCATTCGCCCGATCCGGGCAAGGCCGCGCGCCGAGATTCGAAGCCCGCCCTGCGGCGCGAACAATGCGCCATTCTCGCCGAGCCGCCAGCGCGAGAGGTCGCACGGCTCGCCCGCGTTGACTTGCACGGGGCAGGCCGGACGAACGCCGTGAAGATCGTCCTTCACCGGCTTTCCGCCCTGGTCGAGCTCGACCGCGCGCGCGACCATTGCGTCGCTGCACGTCGGCCAATTGTAGCAGGCGTCGAGCTTCATCGGCTCGAGCACGTTGCGCCGCATCCAGATGTCGAACCGCTGGCCGGTGACCTTCTCGACGATCGAGCCGACGATCGGGAAGTTGAGGTTGGTGTAGCGGAAGTAATTGTCGCCCGGCCCGTGCACCGGGTCCCAATTCTTCGGATCGGCCATCACCGCCTGCAGCGAACCTCCGAGCGGGATCGCATAATCGTCGTCATGCTCGCGGACGGAGGCAGTGTGCGAGAGCAGCATTCCGAGCGTGATCGGCCGGTCCGGGAAGCTCGGGTTGCGCAAGCTCCAGCCGAGCCAGCGCAAGACGTCGCTGGTGAGGTCGAGCTTGCCCTGCTCGACGAGCTTCATGATGCCGATTGCGGTGCCGAGCTTGCTGATGGAAGCGACACGCACCGGATCGTCGGGCGTCACTCGGCGGCCCGACTTCGGGTCGGCGATACCGTCGGCGAAGCTCGCGATTTCGTGCGTGCGATCGAACGCGACTCCGACCTCGGCATTCAGCGGCGGGCGCACCGGCATGGTCGCACAGGCGGCGAGGGCAAGGGCGAATGCGAGGACAATCGGGCGCATGCGCGGGAACTTATGCGCTTGTCACTTTGTGCGCCACTGCAACAGGCGTAGATACGCACTTCCACAGGGGGAGAATCGAAATGCGAATCTTTTCGCTAGTGGCCGCGGCGGCCGTCATGGTCACCTCCGTCGCAGCCAACGCGTTGACGCCGCTGCAACTGGAAACCAGCGTGTGGAACGCGTTCAAGAACAAGCAGGCGGTCGCGTTCCAAGGGATGTTCGCGCCCAATTATGTTGGGCTTTACGACGACGGTCCGGCCTCCATCGCCAAGGAGATGAGCAGTCTCAAGGCCGCCCGGCTGAGCAGCGTGAATATCAGCAATTTCTCCAGCCGGATGATCGACAATGGCGAGGACATGCTGACCACCTACGCGGTCGACGTGAAGGGGTCGGAAGGCAAGGCCGACATCTCCGGCCGCTATTGGGCCGCGTCGGTTTGGCATCATTCGGGCAACAAGTGGCTGACCGTGTACCACTGCGAGATCAAGGCCAAGTAGCAGCGCGTCTGTCGTGTTGGCAGGCAACGACCAGCCACGGGCGATCGAGGCGGCCCCCCAGGGCGAAGCCTGTGCGATGGCACTCACGGTCCGGTCATTGCGAAGAGCGAAGCGACGAAGCAATCCAGTTGAGCCGCTGGATTGCTTCCGCCGGCCTGCGCCGGGGTCGCAATGACGGCCTTGGGGTCTTACATTCCAGTCATGGCCGACGACACGAAAACCGGCGCAACTCCGACGCTCGAGGACTGGCAGCACTGGACGCTGGTGATGGGCCGCGCGCAGCAGATGCTGATGGAATATTGGGCCGAGCAGATGAAGAGCGGTCAGCCGATGCCCTCCTGGTCGCCGCCCGCATTCGGGTTCGGTGAGCAGGGGAATGCGGCCGACCCGATGGCGCTGATGAGCGCGGGCGCGCAGGCCTGGGCGAAGGGGCTCGAGACCTGGGGCAAGATGCTCGGCGGAGTGACGGTTACGCCGGGGCAGGAGAAGAAGGATCGCCGCTTCGCCGCGCCCGAGTGGAGCGAGAACCCGATCTTCGAGACGATCAAGAACAGCTATCTGCAGATCTCCGATCAGCTGCTCGGCTCCGTCGACCAGATCGAGAATGTGGATCCGGAAACGCGCGAGCGGCTGCGCTTCGCGACGAAGAGCTTTGTCGACGCGATGAGCCCGTCCAATTTCGCATTGACCAATCCGCAGGTGCTCAAGCGAACGATCGAGACCCGCGGTGAGAATCTGCTCAAGGGCCTCGGCAACATGCTGAAGGACATTGCGGCGGGGCAGCTGACTCAGACCAAGCCGGGCGTGTTCGAGGTCGGGCGTAACCTGGCGACGACGCCGGGCAAGGTGATCAAGCAGACGCCGCTTTACCAGCTGATCCAGTACACGCCGTCGACCGACGAGGTGCTGAAAACGCCGGTCGTGATCTTCCCGCCGTGGATCAACCGCTTCTACATCCTCGACCTCAGCCCTGAGAAAAGCTTCGTCAAATGGTGCGTCGACCAGGGCATCAGCCTGTTCATGGGGAGCTGGAAGTCGGCGGACGAAAACATCGCCGATGCGACCCTCGACGATTATGTGCTCAAAGGCCAAATCGACGCGATCGACACCGTGCGCGACCTGCTCGGCGTCGAGAGCGTGCACGCGATCGGCTATTGCGTCGCCGGAACCACGCTGGCGGCGACGCTCGCCTATCTGCAGGCGAAGGGTGAGCAGAAGAAGGTCAAATCGGCGACCTTCCTGACCGCGCAAGTCGACTTCACCGAAGCGGGCGATCTCAAGCTGTTCACCGGACCCGAGACGATGGGGCTGCTCGAGCAGCTGACGGCGGAGAAGGGCTATCTCGACGGCCGCTACATGGCCGCGACCTTCAACCTGCTGCGCGGCCGCGACCTCATCTGGAATTACGTCGTCAACAATTACTTGCTCGGCGAAGAGCCGCCGCCGTTCGACTTGCTCTACTGGAACAGCGATACGACCAACCTGCCGGCGGGCTGGCACCGCGCCTATCTCGAAGATTTCTACAAGGGGAACAAGCTCGCCAAGAAGGGCGAGATCAGCGTCGCGGGAACACCGGTCGACATCGATCAGGTGAAGACCCCGACCTACATCCAGTCGGGCCGCGAGGACCATATCGCGCCGCCCGAGAGCGTGTGGAAGATCATGGACCATTTCGCGGGGCCGAAGCGGTTTGTGCTCGCCGGCTCGGGCCATATCGCGGGGGTGGTGAACCCGCCGGCCGCGCATAAGTATCAATATTGGATCAACGACACGCCGTGCGAGACGCTCGATTCGTTCGTCGCCGGCGCGGCCGAGCACAAGGGAAGCTGGTGGCCCGATTGGCTCGAATGGCTGAAGAAGCAGGACGGCGCGACCGTGAAGGCGAGCGGCGCCCGCGTGCCGGGCAAGGGCAAG